>CAYZHY010000055.1:10453-25285 GCA_964477525.1 uncultured Geitlerinema sp.
GGCGGCTTCTGCGTGGCTAACTTTGGTGCCTAGAACGTTTAAAAATTCAGCCAGCCATTGGGGATGGGCAGGCCAGGCTGGCGCCGTAACTAGATTTCCGTCTACAATAGCTTGAGTGACCGGAATATCTACGTAGTTGCCGCCAGCGAGGGTAACTTCTGGACCGCAGGCTGGATAGGCCGTGCAGCGTTTGCCCGATAAAACGTTGGCTGCCGCCAAGATTTGCAATCCGTGGCAAATGGCAGCAATGGGTTTGTTGTTATTGGCGAAATGGCGTACGATATCTAAAACGCGATCGTTGAGGCGAATATATTCGGGGGCACGACCTCCAGGAACGACCAAAGCATCGTAGTTCGCGGGGTCGATATCGGCAAAATTGGCATTAATCGAGAAATTGTGACCGGGTCTTTCTAAATAGGTTTGGTCGCTTTCAAAATCGTGAACGGCCGTACGCACTGTATCGCCATCTTGTTTATCTGGGCAAACCGCGCGAACGGTATGGCCGACCATTTGCAGTGCTTGGAAAGGCACCATGACTTCGTAGTCTTCAACGTAATCGCCGACCAACATGAGAATACGCTTGCCAGCCATAAGCCATCCCTCCAAAATCAATCATCTACAAGACCATAGCAAATTCTACTCAGGGAGTCGCCACCGACTCCCTATAATAAAAATCGAAATTGGCTTTTAAAAGCCGCTACGTCCCCAAACCACAAGGGCAATTGAGAAAGTAAACATGGCTAGTAAAGCAGCCCAGCCAGCAGTCAGAATATCCATACAATTCCTCGCTAGTAGAACAACGAAACGGCTACAGGATATTTATCAGACATTATTGTACTGCAAATAGGGGGAAGCTGTGAAACTCGGATCTGAGTTGGATGCTATTCAAAGATGGGAATCCTTGAAAGCAGGTGCGATCGCTGCTACGGTGGCGTTCGTATTTTTCGGTTTGTTTGCCTTAGGTCACCAGTGGCTGTGGCATCGGTTTTCTTGGGATTGGCAGCTGCTGGTACGGGCAGCTATGGCAGGTTTGAGCGGTGGGTTGTTTGGCATTACCTACCGCTATTCTGTGCGTAGCACTCCCAACGTACAGTTAAAATTGGGCGTTGTATTGGCTTTTGGTTTGGTGCGTGCTTGCGGGCAGGCAGATGTGGGAATTGTTCTCACCAATGCCTTTTTAACGCTCACTATTTTAGGTTCGGAAAGTATCTTGCTATTTGCGATCGCGGCTACTACGCTAGATGTAGCCATGCAGCAAGGTTGGGTTAAACCATTTGAATAGAGTTACCTACAAGAAAAATTCTGTATAGGGAGCCGAACTACGCACAGTATCTTTATCTACCGCTGCTAAAATGCGGTTGTTGGCTTTATCCGAAGTCAAACACTCGCAAATCAGTTGTGCCACATCTGCCCGGGTAATGGTGCCAGCCACGGAAGAATCTTCGGTGAGAATGCCGTTGCCGGTGGGGGGTTCCGATTTTAAACCGCCAGGGCGAATCACGGTGTAAGTTAGACCGCTGGTGGCTAAATATTGTTCGGCTTGTTCTTTTTCTGCCAAAACTGGACCCAAAACGTCTAGGGTTTCTTGGTTTAAGGCTTTGGCACTGTCGGCGGCACCGATGGAAGAAACGAGAATAAATTTACCTGCCCCCATTTTTTGGGCGATATCAATTAAATATTTGTTGCCCAAAAAGTCGGCACGGGTGCCACCATCTTTGGGCAAGCCACCGATGGTACTGATAACCGCAGTAATGGGTGCTGGTTGCATGGCTTCTTCCACCGCTTGACTTTCCAAGGCATCCCCCATCACTACCGTAACGCCTAAGTTTTCTAAGGGCTTGCGGGCATCGGGCGATCGCAACATGGCTTTGACGGTTTTGCCTTGAGAAGCTAGCAATGAAGCTACTTCCCAACCCACGCCTCGACTGGCACCTGCTAAAAATATCGTACCTGTATCTTGCATAGATCAAACCTACAGAATGGCAAATAAATTCTGGCGAAGCAATTCGCTATCAAACCCCATTTTTGGATGGCTACGGTCATTTTTATGGAAAAGCGATCGCTTGTCCACCACCAAATTGTTAACTTTTGCAACAACAGAGTGGCACCGGGCAAAAACCATGCTATTTTTAGGAACAGACACCAAGGATATAGCAAAGAAAGCAAAAACCATTGTTGGCTTTAGGCAAGGTGTCGTCGGTCTAAGAGCCAGTCGCTGTCTGAAGTGTTCCTAGGTGATTTTACCTGGGATGCTAGCAAGAAAAGCCGACAGCGATCGCTGTAAACCTTCATTGTATTTCTCTACTGTAAATTCTATTTTCGGATTGAACAACGTTCCATTGTTGGTTTTCCCAATAGACAATTCGTTCCTATCGAGAGAAGCCTAGCTGCCCTGCCGGCTAGGCTTGCTTGTTGGAAGCGATCGCTCGATAATTGAAATAAGTCAAATCAACCATCAAACCATCGAGCCATGTCTGGTGACCACCGTAGCTGGGGATTTTACCAAACCCCACAAATGCCTGCCTCTTTACAACTGCGATCGTATCAAGAACAAGCCGTAGCCAATTGGTTTGCCAACCAAGGCAGAGGCACTTTAAAAATGGCCACCGGCAGTGGCAAAACCATCACCAGTTTAGCGATCGCTACCCAACTATACCGCAAAATTGGCTTGCAAGCACTCATCGTTCTTTGCCCTTACCGCCACCTCGTCTCCCAATGGGCAAGGGAAACCGCCAAATTTGGTTTGCGAGCCATTTTAGCTTTTGAAAGCACCGCCAGCTGGCAACACCAACTATCCACCCAATTATACAACCTGCGTCGGGGCAACCAATCTTTCCTCACCGTCATTACCACCAACGCCAGCTTCATCAGAAATGAATTTCAGTCGCTGCTGCGTTATTTCCCCGAAAAAACATTAATTGTCGGCGACGAAGCCCATCATTTAGGGGCACCCAAACTCGAAGCCGCCTTGCCGAGAAATATTGGCTTGCGCCTTGCCCTCAGTGCCACCCCAGAACGACATTTTGACGATGCCGGCACCCAAACCTTATTTGATTACTTTGGCAAAGTCCTGCAACCCGAACTTACCTTAGGCGATGCCATCCGTCAAGGTGCCCTGGCACGCTACACTTACCATCCTATTTTCATCGAACTAACCGAATCGGAAACCCTAGCTTACGCCAAACTCTCGCGACGCATTGGTTGGGAATTGCAAGAAGACGACGACTGGGAAAACAACGAAACCCTCACCGTCTTGCTAACCAAAAGAGCTAGGTTGGTGGGAGCAGCCGCCAACAAACTAACCGCCTTGCGAAATTTAATGAAAGCACGCCTGCATACCTCCCATACCCTCTTTTACTGCGGCGATGGTAGCAAGGTAGACCATACCCCCTCTTCTGCCACCCGCAACCAACTCCATAGCGTCACCAAACTTTTGGGGTCGGAGTTGGGATATCGCGTGAATACTTATACAGCCGAAACCCCCATTTCCGAGAGGGAAAGCTTACGACAGCAGTTTGAAGCCGGTTATTTGCAGGGATTGGTAGCCATGCGGTGTTTGGATGAGGGGGTTGATATTCCTGCCATTCAGACTGCCGTCATTTTAGCAAGCAGCAGCAATCCCCGACAGTTTATTCAGCGACGGGGCAGAATCTTACGCCCGGCTCCAGGCAAAGAGCGAGCCACCTTATTTGACACCATTGTGGTGCCACCGGAGTTAGACCGCGATACTTGGGAAGTGGAACGCAATTTGTTAAAAAAAGAACTAAAAAGATTTATTGAGTTTGCCGATTTGGCTGATAATGCCGGCGAAGCGAGAGTTACCTTGTTACAATTACAGGAAAAATATGGACTTTTAGACATGTAGCTCTATCTTCGGAAAAAAGATAGGAAAATTAGAAAAATCGTTGGTGTAGCAGCATGGTTTCTAGATTTGGCTAGCAAATTCTGTAAAATTTTCCAAAAATTCTTCCACGGTAGCCACCATCACACCAACGACCAAACGTACAATAGTATGTATTGAGAAACCATCTACAGTCGCTTATTGGGAGGTAAATGGATTTGCGATATTTATCAGGGGCAGTGAAAGCAATATCAACGGCACTGGCTGAAAAACGAGCTTCCTACGAAGGCAAGCTAAAACTGGAAGATGTGGAAGAACCCGTCAACGAGGCATCCCCAGAAGTGCAGGAAATTATTGTGCGGGTTTTGCAGTTAGAAAAAGACAAATTATACATGAAAACACCGCGGTTTATTAACGACGATATTCTCAAAATTATTAAGGATGTGGTGCAATGAAGCTCATTTCCATTCAACTGTGCAATTTTCGCCAGTTTTATGGCAAAACACCTCCCATTTATTTTGCCGTTTATCCCACCCAAAATACAACCGTTTTGCATGGTAGTAATGGGGCTGGAAAAACGACATTATTGAATGCTTTTACGTGGGTTTTGTATGAAAAATTAAGCAGCGATCTGGAGTTTCCCGACCAATTGGTCAACAAAAGAGCGATCGCGGAAAGTGTTGCTAACAAACCAGTGGAATGTTGGGTGGCGTTAGAATTCGAACACGATAGCAATCGCTATCAAGCCAAACGTGCTTTTCGAGCTTATAAAACGCCTCAAAGCGATCGCACGGAAGTGGGCAACAGCGATTTATTTTTACAAGTAGCGGGCGACGATGGCAAATGGTTAATTCCCACCCAGCATCCGGAAGATATTTTAGGGCGAATTCTGCCTAGCAGTTTGGTTCCCTATTTCTTTTTTAATGGCGAGCGAATTGAGAAAATTGTTCGCTACGACAACAAAAGTGAAATGGCAGAAGCCACCAAAACTTTGTTAGGAATTGAAGTCGTCAACCGTTCCATTCGTCATTTGTTTGAAGTTAAAAAACTATTGGAAAGCGAACTAGCCTCGATTGGCGATCCCCAGACCAAAACATTATTAGAAGAGAAAAAGCGGTTAGACACGGAAAAAGAAGAAATTTCCAACCGGCAAAACGAAGTTATCCAGGAGTTGGAACATCAAGAAGAAATTAGAAAAACAATTAGCGATCGCTTGTTGCAATTGAGCGGTTCGGAAGAGTTGCAACAACTGCGGCAAAAACTAGAAACGCAAAAAAAAGAACGACAAAAACAACTAACCAACGCCTACGACCAACTCAAGCAAACCATCGCCACCCAAGGCTACGCAGTCTTTCTTTCCGATAGTATCCAAGAATTTCGCCAACTAACGGAACGTTTGCGGAAAAAAGGAGAACTTCCCGCCGGCATCAAACAACAATTCGTCAGAGATTTATTGCAGCAAAGTCGCTGTATTTGTGGCAAAGATTTAGATAACGATACCGAAGCCAGACAGCAAGTCGAATCCTGGATGCATCGAGCAGGTTCTGCCGATATTGAAGAATCTGTAATTCGGATTCGTGCCAAAATAGAAGATATTGAAAATTCCGTACCAGAATTTTGGAATACGATCGATCGTTTGCAGGGAGATATTCAGAATTATCGGGAGAAAATTTCCCATTTGGAAACCGAATTGGATACCATTAGCGAAAAATTGCGGGAATATCCTGTAGAAGCCGTACAAAATTTACAAAAACGCCTCGACGATACCAACAGCAAAATTCGCGAGTTAACTTTAGAACAAGGTTCCAACACCCAGCAACTCGAACATTTAACGGAAAAACTGGAAACCTTGGAACGAGACATTTCCAAACACAAAAGCAAAGAAGTCAAACAAGCTTTAACGCAACGCCGCATTGCTTCTACCCAGGAAGCGGCGGATAGAATGCAGCAAATGCGAAATCGTTTGGATACCAATTTTCGCTGGCAATTACAGCAGCGAGTGCAGGAGTTATTTTCCCAAATTTCGTTTACGCCTTATATTCCCAAAATTAGCGAAAAATACGAACTTACCTTGGTAGAAAATACTTCCGGTAGCGAATCAACGGTGGCTGCTTCTACGGGAGAACATCAAATCTTATCGCTGGCATTTATTGGGGCCATTATTGACAGAGTTCGAGATTGGAGTCGTCGCAATACCATTATGGCTCCCGATAGTAGCACGTTTCCTATCGTCATGGATTCGCCGTTTGGCAGTCTGGATGAGGTTTACCGACGACAAATTGCCAAAACCCTGCCGACGCTAGCCAATCAATTGGTGATTTTGGTAACCAAAACCCAGTGGCGGGGAGAGGTGGCTACGGAAATCAATCCCCATCTGGGCAAGCAATACGTTTTGGTGTACAATTCTCCCAAGTCTGACTGCGAACAAGATTGGATTGAAATTAAGGGCGATCGCTATCCGTTGGTCAGAGAAAGTCATAATGGGTTTGAGTATACGGAGATTTTAGAAGTAGATTGAGAAAGATGGTGGTTCAACTTCGCTCACCATACGGTTCGGCTTCGCTCACTACACGGTTCGACTTCGCTCACCATACACAGAGAAGGGGAGACATATGACCAAAATCCAAGTAAACGTCAAACCAAATGCAAAAAATTCTCAATTGGTTCGCAATAACGATGGCAGTTATATAGCTCGCATTCAATCTCCGCCTGTGGATGGCAAAGCTAATAAAGAACTTATCAAGTTAATTGGTAAAGAATTTGGCATTGCTGCTTCTAAAGTGACGATAAAATCCGGTCAGGGAAGTCGCAGGAAATTGATAGAAATTGATCTGCTAGAATCAAATTGAAGCTATTGCGAACCATTATCGTTGCTCGAATCTGAAAGATGTTATGAAACTAGGAAAAATACATCTAAAAAAGGAGGGGAAAGATGAAATTATCTGCTCAATTAACTGAAGAACAAGCCAAAAAACTTTCTTTTATTCAAGAGAAAACAAAACAAAATACGGATGAGATATTAGGAGAGGCAATTGAGTATTATTATAAAAATGTTGTGCAATCTGCCAACGAAAATTTGCTGGAAAACTTTCAAAAAGTGGGTTTTGTTGGTTGTATTGAAGCTGAACCAAATTTAGCTGAGGATTCAGAGTTAATTTTAATGCAAGAATTACACAACGGTAAGGAATGATTATTGTCGATACAGGATTTTGGGTAACTTTAGCCAATAAAAATGATAATTACCATGAAGCTGCCCAAAGAACTTTCAATCAATATAATGAAGATCTTATTACCACATGGTGTGTTATAACCGAAACTTGCTATTTTTTACAAACTCGTGGAGGAATTCAAGCATCAATAAACTTTATCGATGCTATGTCTAAAGGTTTATTTCAAATTTTTGATGTCAAACATTTCCATATTCCACGAATTAAAGACTTGATGAATAAATACAAGAATGTACCGATGGATTTAGCAGATGCATCTATAGTAATCTTAGCGGAGGAATATCAAATTGGACGAATTTTTTCGTTAGATTTCAGAGATTTTCAGATTTATCGGTGGAACGAACGTTATGTTTTTGAAAATCTTTTGGAAATTAGTTCTTAAAATACATCCTTATAATATGCATCTTCTATGCTACCCAACTACCTGAAGGCGGAAATGAGGAGAAGGAACAAAAGTAATGCCGCGACGAACGGGTTGAATCGGGCGATCGCTTGCCAATTGTAATCGATGGTTTGCTAAAATTGTTGCCAAAACCAACTTCATTTCCATCGTAGAAAGAGCTGCCCCAATGCAACCGTGGCTGCCGCGACCAAAGGGAAAATATTCGTAGGCAGAAATTTTCTTCTCCAAAAAGCGTTCCGGCAAAAATTCCTCAGGATGGGGATAAGTTTGCTGGCGGCGATGGGCTAGATAAATACAAGGAACGAGAACCGTTTCTGGCGGTATTTCGTATTTATCCAATTGTACCGTTTCTGTGACCCAACGGGGTTGGGAAATTAAAGCAATGGGATACAAACGCAGGGTTTCCTTCACCACCGCATCCAGATAAGAAAGCTGGCAAATATCTGTTGGATTGGGATTTTTGCCCAAACCGTCAATTTCTTGTTGCAGTTTTTGCCAAACCCGCTTATCCTGGTGAATGCAATACAAAGCCCACGCTAGGGCCGATGCTGTGGTATCGTGACCGAGAAACAGTAACGTGAGCAATTGGTCTCGCAACCAGCGATCGCTTGTGGCATGGCCATTCTCATCCGTTACCGATAGTAACAGCGAAAGTACATCTTGGCAATCGGAACCTCCCTGGCGGCGACGCTGCTGAATCTCCGCATAAATCAGATCGTCAATTTGCCGCTGCTGCTGCACAAAATTTCCCCAAGGACTCCAACTGCCCAAATTGCGCTGTAAAATGGGAAAAAAGAACTGGATGGAATACAGGGAAGAATTGACCTTATCCAAAAACGGTTCCACCAGAGAAGTGAGCTTTTCGTGGCGAAATCCGGTTTTTACCCCAAAAATAACCTGAAGAATCACTTCCAAAGCAATTTTGGACATTTCTGGGCGGACTGAAAGGACTTTTCCGGGCGACCACGAGTGTGTGGCTTGACGGGTAATTTCCACAATTGCTTCTCCCCAGGCTTGCAAGCTTTCCCCATGTAGGGGTGGCATCAGCAATTTGCGAGTTGCCGTGTGTTCGCTGCCATCTTGCATGATTAGAGATTGGCTACCCACCAGCGGTTGGAAAGGGTGGGTAACTTTGCCAAAAGCCATTTTATCTGCAAATGTGGTACAAATAGCTTGAATGTGGTCGGGATGGCTGCAAAAAATTACAGGTGGCGATTGAACGCCCAAGACTCGTAACGTAAAAATATCACCATACCGATGGGCACAAGTATCGAGAAACCCCCTAGGCTGGGAAATAATTTTATAGGTTTGCCACAAAGCAAGTGCCGTATGGTTGGGGGGAAGTTGGCTATTTTTCGAAATAGCAGAATTAAGACTTTTCGGCTTCACGAGCGATCGCATAATCACGAAATCTATTCAAATCCTCTTGTAAAGTAGATTCTACAAAACGACCCAAAAACAGATCGTCCATCATTTCGCCAATAGCACCGGGAATCGAATAAGATATCGACATCCGCACGATGCTGCTTTCATGACGGTCGTAAAAACGAATGGCACCGCGATTGGGCAAGCCATCGACAGATTCCCACTGAATGATTTGATGGGGGATTTTTTTGTTAATGCGAGAAAGCCAAGTAAACTCCATTCCCATAGAACGGAGTTTCCAGCGGGAAAGTTCGGGATTGTCAGGCAAAATTTTGACTGATTCAATCCAATTCATCCACTGGGGCATTTGTTCCAAATCCGACCACAGTTGCCACACCAGATCGATGTTAACGGGTACTTCTACTTGTACGCTATGTTCCAACCAATCACTCATGAAAACTTGCCAAACCTTTGCATTTTCATCCAAAATTGCCTAGGCACTAGCAGGGGAAGGCTGCAATTTGCCAGCTTTTGCCAAAATGGCTTTGGCGGCTTGCCTGCCGGAAATGGTCGCTCCTTCCATACTGTCGATATAATCTTGTTTGGTATAGCTACCTGCCAAAAAGAAATTCACCACCGGCGTATCTTGGTCGGGTCGATAGGGGTCGGTGCCGGGGGCTTCTCGATAGAGAGATTGGGCGAGTTTGACTACGTTATACCAGGTCATGTTGAGCTCTCGCGACGAAGGAAAGAGCTGGTGCACTTGTTCCAAAACGTGGTAGGCAATCTCTTCATTGCTTTGTTTAATAAATGGATCCCCTGGGGTTAGCACCAGTTGCAACAGGGAACCGCTGCCGGTTTTGTAGTAATCGCTGGGGCTGGATAGGGCTAAATCCGAAAAACAAGAAAAATCGGCATCTGGGGTGTATAATAAATTATCGATACCAGCAGCGCGATCGCATTGTTTCCTGGCTTGCGGGTCGTTGAGTTCCGTTACCCAACCGTCAAATCGCAGTTGCACTGTTGCCACGGGCACCGTATCCAATTGATAAATTTTCTCAAATTCTGACCAGGAGCGCCAAGCTTCTGGCAACAGCCGTTTGATACCGGGAACATCGCAAGCCGCCACGTAAGCATCTGCTTGAACCGTGGTTTCTTCGTCTCCGTTTGCTACCACCATCCCGGTCATATACGTTTCGCCATTGCTTTCGGTATATTGCAGCCGACGAACCCGGCGGCGGGTATAAATTGTTGCCCCCCTAGCTTCCAAATAATCGATAATCGGTTTGTGGAGGTAATTGTGGGGGGAACCTTCCAGCATTCGCAACACCGAAGCTTCCGTTTTGGCGGCGAAAAATTGGAAAATGGTCAACATGCAGCGAGCGGAAATTTGTTCCGTGTCGATAAATCCCAAGGCATAGGCAATGGGATTCCACATACGTTCCAGACTTCCTTGGGAACCTCCTTGGCGGCGAAACCAATCGGCAAAGCTGATGTTGTCTAAATCGCGAATGGTCGCCATGGCACCATCCAAGTCTACCAAACCACGTACCAGGGGGCTAGTGCCCAGGGCAATGGCGTTTTGGAATTTATCCACGGCGGAAAGTTGGGAGGTGGTGAAAAAGGCTTTCAGACCGTTAAAGGGGGCACCTGTTAGGAAACGAAAATCGAGGGCACCGATTTTGCCGCCTTGGTTGATGAAGGTATGGATGTGGTCTTTGAGGCGGAGGTTATCGATGGCACCGACATGTTTCATTAAATCGAACAGGTTGTAGTAACAGCCGAAAAATACGTGCAATCCCATTTCGATATGGTTGCCATCTTTGTCAACCCAGCTGCCGACTTTGCCGCCAACAAAGGGTCGCGATTCGTAAATTTCGACTTCGTGACCGGCATCGACCAATTCTACAGCCGTTGCCATGCCAGCCAATCCTGCCCCAGCGATCGCTACACGCATGCTCGAATTTCCTTATCCTATTTATATTATCGGTTGGTACTTTATATTTGTTAATGTAGCAGTTTTTGCTCCGGTAGAACAGATATAGAATGTCCGCGTGAATTGGAATAAATGCCCAAATCTCCATCGGTCTACCCTGCCAGGGGATTGCTGCTAGTTTTTAAAAACGCCCCCATCGCTATCCATAATTGAGAAATAGTTGCAAAAACGGGGGCGCGATTGATTACCTGTTTCCTGCGGTTTCTAAAAACTCGGCAAATTGCAACAGTTCTGTCTGACACTGGCGATAGGTTGGGGAAAGACCATCAACTAGGGGAGAGATTTGTTCGGCTTCCAGACGAAACGTGTATATATTTCTAACCACATGGCGAAACCCGCGATAGTTGTCTAATGCTTTTAACAGGGAATCCCCTATAACTGCCGGTCTAACCCCAGGAACTTCCGCAGGGGCGCTTCGCGAAGCGCCCCTACTTGCCAAAGAAATTCCCGATGCCAACGAACGCTGCTAGGTTTGTATTCATCGATAACGTCGGCAATGGTTTCTAAAATACGTTCTATCCCAGTATAGAAACTATGCAAATTGAGGGCAACGCCATCCAAAAAGCGATCGTCTTGAGAAGTGGTATATTGTTGCCAAATATCCTGACATCTTTCTACGACTGTTTCCAGGTCTTTGATATCGCGACGAATTCGACCAGCCAGCGTCAGATAGCGACCGTTCATAAATGACGACCTTCTGTTAAAATGACTTGCCGTAAAGATTCCCGGCAGCGTTCCAATTCGACCAAATCGATTTTAAATTCTGGGGAAAAATCCTGCAATTGAGCCACGGCAGCAAAGAATTTTTCGACTGGCAACCCTTTTGCAGCTAAATCTAGGTCGGAAGTGAGGGTAAAGCGATCGCATTCCACCGCCGAACCAAATAAAATAACCTCAACGGCTCCATAGTCTCTTTTTAAAAATTCAGCCGCTTTTCGAGCAATTTCTTGCCCCTGTTGCCAGCGTTTTTGTTGGCGAGCAATATCTCGTTGTTTTCGTTTTTGAGCTGTTAAAATATAAGATTCCATATTAGAAAAATTTGGCGATGGGCAATTGTTTTTACTATCCATATTTAGGCTTCCGGTTCCACACCCAAAGCTCTTAACTGAGCTGACAACCGGCACGTTGGCTTGCTTGTTGCAATTTTTGGTATAATTCGATAGAAGAGAGAAATTTTTCTCCGTCGGGGCGATAAATTTCTAAAGTTTCCGAGGTTAGAACAAATTTAATTCCCAATTTAGGGCTAACCCAATTGTTGATTTCTCGAAGTAACGCTTAGATTTTTGTTATTTCGTTGGAAACCAGTTAGTTTGTTTTCGTCGGGGTCGTAGATATAATATTCTTCTACGCCATAGCGATCGTAAAATTCGAGTTTACTTGTCATTACTTGGGAGGAATTTTCAGGAGAAAGAATTTCAAAAACTACTTGAGGGGCAATATTATCTTCTTCCCACTGGCGGTAAGAACCGCGATCGCCTTTGGGTCTACCAAATACCACCATAGCATCGGGAGCTACTCGAATTTCCGGATGCCCTTCTACTGGATACCACAGCAAATCCCCTGCCACAAAGACTTGCGGGTTATCGGCAAACAGAATTTCTAGATTTTCCTTAACCAACATAATCCAGCGAAACTGCCGGGTATTGTCTGCGGTGGGTTGACCGTCGCTATCGGGATAAATGATATGGCGATTGACAGATACGCTCATAATCCCCCCTGTTAAGATTTAAAACGCCTGCTTCTAGTTTAATCCCCGATTGCCCTTGTAGGAGATAGAAAATATAAAGGGAAACACGGTTTTACCCTTGTTTTGCTGTTGCCGTTTGGATAAATTTTTCGTATTCTGGATAGAACCATTCTGGCAAGCGATCGCGAGCGTTGGCGACCCGCATTTTTGCCGCAGGCAGGTATAGCATCGCTGCCATCAGAGCGTTGATGGCTTGGGATTGGTTCAACCCTCGACCTTGACGTATCAATTCTTGCAAGCGTTCGTTTTCGGAAGCGGTGAGGGATTCTTTTTGAAAACCGCTGTGCAGGAGGCTGCGGTAAGCTTCTCCCGTTGCTTCTTGATAGACCTGGGAAAGTTGCTGGGAAGGAATCGTTAGCCAAAAATCGGTGAGTTGCTGGCGTAGTTGTCGCAGTTCGTTGGCAATAGTAGTTTCGCTAGGATCGATTTGATATAAATTGACGCAGCCAATGACCCGATTGGCAAAGTTGCTGGGAAGGGTTTTCGGTTCGGTTTCGGAAGAAGTTGGCAATGGTTTTGTTTCTGGCGATGGCATGGTGTCTTCGGCAGCATCGGATTGCCAGTTGGAGACCAATTGTTTAAACAGGGGAGCAATTTTTTCGGCATAGGCACGGGGATTGAGAAATGGCGGGGTTTGTTGCATTTTTTGCCAAATGCGATCGCGATATTGCTGGCGTTTTTGCGGATTGTTTGCCAAATTCATCGCTAGTTGAATGTAGTTATTTTCGTTTGTGGCAATTAACTCCGGAATTTGCAATTCTTTTAACATGGCCGCCGCTTGTCGAAACCGCAAAGAATCTCCTTCCGTCACCACCGTTGGCAACCCTATACTCAACGGATCCACCAAAGAAGTTGCACCGCTATAGGGGAAAGAATCGAGATAAATATCTGCCAACTTCAAGCAAGCTTTGATATCAGCCATCGTTGGCAACGCTTTCACCACCACCAAACGATTGGTATCCACACCGTGTTTTTCTAAAACAGCCTGCATTTGGCGTACAAAAACTGTTGCCGGATAGGAATTGGTCCAGTTAGGATTGAAAGGATATAAAACCAGAATCGAATTTTCAGTGGCTGCAAGAATTTTTGCCCAAGTTTCTCGCACTTCCGGAATAATTTTGTAGAAATTGGCACCAGAAATAAAGACCGTCGTTTGCTCGTTTGCACCCCAACTTTCGCGAGTAGGATGAATGGTAGGAGTAGCTTCTGGCAATGGGAAATCAAAGCAAATACCAGAACCTTCTATATTCGCTAAATACTCGCAATACTGTGCTTGCAACTGTGGCAAAGGTGCAGTGAAATTGCCAGCAATATAGCAATCCATGGTTTCCATACCTGTAGAAACTGGCGAACAAATCGAGGTAGTTTGCACCCTAGCCAGGCGATGCAATGCCAAGAATGTTGTTGCTCTGTTCACCGCCGTAAGGTTGCTAGCAAAGAAAAGAACATCCAAATCGTCGTTGCGAATGGTTTCTACTTGTGCTTTTAGGTCTTTGGGAAGGGAAACGAAGCGGTCTGCACAGTTGCGACAGTAGGTTTCTAGTTGGCTATTGTTGCTGTTTAGAGCGTATAAATAGATTTCAAATTCGTTGCGATTTAGATATTCAAAAACTGGCAAGCTGGCAAAGGTTTCGGTTTGAGATTGGAAATGTTCTTTCAATATTCCCAAACGAATTTTGCGGCGATTGGCTGGTCGCTGGGGAAATGTATGGTTGAGCTGAAAACCACGATTTTGTAAGGCAAACTCTACAATTTTAGCTCGTTGGATGTAAATTTCTTTGAGATTGGCTGTTTGCGTAAAATATAGAGGAATAAAGTTGGCATTCTCGACAAAAAACTGAGCGACACTGTTCCAAGTAGAAGATTGAGGATTTTGGACGATATTTTGATGAATGTAGTGCAACCAACCCTGCCAGTAACGATAGTAGGTATCTACTTCGCCAACTTTCTGGAAAAGGTTGGGAGTGGCGAACATAAATTTGAGATAATCTTTGGCAAACCAAGTAGGAATTGGAGCTTTCTGGTATTTGAGAGGTAGCTGGTGGGGATAGCAGTAAAGCATGGCTGCTAGCAAATAGTTAATGGCTTTGGGTTGGTTGAAACCTGCTGCCAAGGCATCTGCTATTTGTTTTATGAAGGATTGTTCTGCTTCTGTTGGAAGTTCTTCTCGAATACCACTTTGGATGAGTTTTTGATGGATTTGACCAGTTTTTCCCTGATAAGCAGTTTTTAATTGGTTTGGTGGTAACTCAA
>CAYZHY010000056.1:0-11570 GCA_964477525.1 uncultured Geitlerinema sp.
GTAACGATTGGCAATTTGATTGGCGGCGCTTTATTTGTTGGTTTTCTATTCTATACAACTTATGGCGAGAACTTACGTCCGGAGTTTGCCAGAATTTCTTCTTCAGAGCGATCGGTAAAAGGACAAATGGAATAGCTAAAAAATCTATCCGAAAATTTCAATAGGTTAGGTAGGGAAATGGAAGAAGCTAGATTCGGCAATGCTGTCTTCTTTCCCCAGGAAACGAAAAAATATTTCCGTATATTTTGACAGAAATATCGTAAAACTACAAAACATTGGGCAGCCATATAGGCTGCTTTTTTTGTCATTTCCGTCAAGACAAGTACGAAGCCCCCTGTAAGAGTCATTTTTGGCTATTTTATGCAGGATTTGCATAAAATTTTTGCAGGTTGCGCTACCTCCTATTGGTTTAAGTAACAAATTTTACGAACTTTTCTAGAAATTGATGCCATCTTACGAACAAAACATAAGGAATTTTTGGTGGCAAAAGTTCCTACATTTCCTTAGTTTTTGAAAATTCCAAACATGTAGCAAGATTCAGCAAATAGCTACCAAAAATTCCCCAGCTACTCTTGAAAAATCCACCAAGCAAGGAGAAATTTAAGGAGAAATTCCTATGTTGAGAACGTTGAGCAATTTACTCTCTTTTCAAGGTCGCTACCGAATCCTACACATGACCTGGTTTGCTTTTTTCCTAACCTTTGTCATTTGGTTTAACTTTGCTCCCCTAGCGACCACCGTGAAAGAACAAATGGGGCTCACAGAAGACCAAATTCGGACAATTGGTATTTGCAACGTAGCCCTAACTGTTCCGGCACGTGTGATTCTGGGAATGCTGCTCGATCGCTACGGACCGCGCCTGACGTTTTCTTGGCTGCTCATTTTTTCCACCATTCCTTGCATCATGTTTTCTCTTGCCAACAGCTTTAACATGCTGGTTGCCAGCCGCTTGTTGTTAGGCATTATCGGCGGTGGCTTTGTCATTGGGATTCGCATGGTTTCGGAATGGTTTCCACCCCGAGAAGTCGGTTTTGCAGAAGGTATCTACGGCGGTTGGGGCAACTTTGGTTCTGCTTTCTCTGCCCTGACGCTTGCCACAGTAGCTGGCTGGCTGTCTTTTGGTGGCAGCGACCTGAACTGGCGCTTGGCGATCGCCATTACCGGGATTATTGGCGGCATTTATGGTGTTATTTATCTGTTTAGCGTGGAAGATACGCCACCAGGGCGAACCTACCACCGTCCGGAACGCCACGGCGCTATCGAGGTAACCAGCGGCTCGGACTTTTGGTTTTTGCTGGTTATGAGCGTACCTACAGTAGCGGTTTTGGCTGTGCTAGCTTTCAAGCTGGAAAATGTGGGCTTTCTCTCGGTTGCTCAGCGCAATCTGGTATGGGCTATCCTGCTCGCTGTTTATGTCATTCAAGCTTTCCGCGCCTGGCAGGTTAATAAAGAAGTCGTCAGCGGCGAAAAAACCTATCCAGCCGAAGATCGCTATCCGTTCCGCCAAGTAGCTATGCTGGAACTCACTTACATTGTCAACTTTGGTTCCGAGCTAGCAGTAGTTTCCATGTTGCCGGCCTTTTTCGAGCGCACCTTCAACCTATCACCGGCATGGGCAGGCGCTGTCGGTTCTAGCTATGCCGTTATGAACCTATTTTCTCGTGCCAGTGGGGGAGCGCTCTCCGATCGCTTGGGCAGCCGCAAGTGGACGATGGCCATTTTGCTGCTGGTTATGGGCCTGTGCTACCTAATGATGAGCAGGATCGGATCGACCTGGTGGCTTCCCGCAGCGATGGCATTGACCATGTTGGCTTCTTTCTTCGTGCAAGCAGCCGAGGGATCTACCTACTCCATTGTACCGCTGGTTAAAAAGCGCCTTACCGGTCAAATTTCCGGGCTCGTGGGAGCCTACGGTACGGTAGGTGCGGTGGCCTATACCACCACGTACAGCTACTTACCTAGCGGCAATACTGGCGATGCCATCTTCTTCCAAGTATTGGGCATTACGGGTCTTATCGTCGGCTTTTTGTGCGTGTTCTTTCTCAAAGAGCCCAAAAACTCCTTTGCCGAAGATTACGAAGGCTTCGAACAGGAAGAAGGCTTGGCTGCTGCTACTGATGTCAAGGCAACGGCGAAGCCCGTTCAAGATCGCTCGTAATACCCAAACTTACCGAGCTTTTCCATGAATTTCATGCAAGCAACAAGTAACAAGATACTATGACGAAGACCCTTTGCCCTTACTGTGGTGTCGGTTGCGGTTTGGAGGTATCGCCTCCTGCCCAACCCGGCAAAAAGACCAATCGCGACAGCCAAGGCCATCCCATTTGGAAAGCGGCAGGCGATCGCGACCATCCTTCCAGCAAAGGCATGGTATGCGTGAAAGGAGCCACCGTCACCGAATCCTTACACAAAGACCGCCTCAAATATCCCATGATGCGGGATTCTTTGGACGAACCTTTTCAACAGGTTTCGTGGGAAGCGGCCTTCGATCGCATTACCAGTCGCTTGCAAGACATCCTGGCTACCCAAGGCCCCGATGCCATTTGCATGTATGGTTCCGGTCAGCTGCAAACAGAAGATTACTACACCGCCCAAAAACTCATGAAAGGCTGTTTGGGCACCAATAACTTCGATGCCAACTCCCGGCTGTGCATGTCTTCTGCTGTGGCTGCCTATACCCAAAGCTTCGGGGCTGACGGTCCGCCTTGTTGTTACGATGACCTGGAACAAACCGATTGCGCGTTTCTCATTGGCACCAACACCGCCGAATGCCATCCCATTGTGTTCAATCGCTTTCGCAAATATCACAAACGCAATCGGCACGTAAAACTGATTGTTGTAGACCCACGCGCCACCAAAACTGCCGAACCAGCCGATTTGCATCTAGCCATCCAACCGGGAACGGATATTGATTTGCTCCACGGCATCGGCCATCTGTTACTCAAATGGGGCATGATTGATGCGCCGTTTGTTGAAGACTGCACCCAGGGCTTTCCCCAATACGCTCAAATCTTGCGCCATTATCCTCCCGATGTGGTAGCGCGTCGCTGCGGTATTGAGGAAGAAGATTTGCAACAAGCGGCCCGATATTGGGCAGAATCGGAGCGCGTGCTGTCCATGTGGTCCATGGGCATCAACCAGTCCAGCGAAGGCACGGCTAAAGCGCGATCGCTCATTGACCTGCATTTAATGACGGGAAACATTGGCAAACCAGGGACCGGACCGTTTTCTCTCACCGGTCAGCCCAATGCTATGGGCGGTCGCGAAGCTGGTGGATTGGCGCATATTCTCCCGGGCTACCGTTCCGTCAAAAATGCCCAACACCGCGCCCAGGTGGAACAATTTTGGGGATTGCCGGCGGGTCGCATTTCGCCCTATCCCGGTCGTTCGGCTTGGGAAGCAATTGTGGGTTTGGAAATGGGAGACATTGGATGTTTTTGGGTAGCAGCCACCAACCCCGCTGTGAGCATGCCTGACATCGAACGCGCGCAAGCTGCGATGAAGCGATCGCCGTTTACGGTTTACCAAGATGCTTACTATCCCACCGAAACTGCCAGCTACGCTCACGTCGTGCTACCCGCTGCCCAATGGAGCGAAAAAGACGGTATCATGACCAATTCCGAACGGGTAGTGACCCTTTGCCCTGCCTTTCGCTATCCCCCCGGGCAAGCCAAAGCCGACTGGGAAATTTTCGCCGAAGTAGGGCGACGGTTGGGATTTGTCGATGAATTTAACTTTACCGATGCGGCAGAGGTTCATGGGGAATTTGTTCAACTAACCCGCGATCGCCCTTGCGATATGACCGGTATCAGCCATCAAAAATTACAAGAATACGGTCCCATCCAATGGCCCCATACCGATACGTCAGCAGAACCGCCAGCTTATCCCCAACGCCTCTATACTGATTTCCTGTTTCATACGCCCAACCGTCGGGCCCGATTTGCTGCTGCCAAAGCGCAAGGGTTGGCAGAACTGTGCGATGAGAACTATCCCTATATTCTCACTACTGGCAGACTTTACGGTCACTGGCACACGCAAACCAGAACCGGTCGCATTGAAAAAATTACCAAAATGCACCCGGAGCCTTTTTTGGAAATCCATCCCCGAGATGCGCTCAAGTTGGATATCCCGGACAAAAATCTGGTGGAAGTGCGATCGCGGCGGGGCAAGGCGCGATTTCCGGCCAAAATTACCAAAGCGATCGCGCCGGGAACCGTTTTTGTGCCCATGCACTGGGGATTTGTATGGGGCGAAGGCTACCAAGCCAATGCCATGACCCATTCCCACGCCGATCCCGATTCCCTGCAACCGGAACTCAAAGCCTGTGCGGTGCAACTGATACCGGTCAAACCACAAGCGTCAGCAATCGAAACGCCAACAACAGCAACGAGGGAGGAATCGCTGGTATGACCTATTTTCAGTTTGAAGCGGATTTCGTGGAGAGCTTGCGCTGCATTCCCATGTCCGTACGTCTGAAACTAGATACCTGTGGTGTCAAACTGAAACTGCATCACTGGCATCAGTTTTCCCAATCGGAACGCCAGCAGTTGGTGGACATGCCTTGCAATACCCCAGCAGAAATTCAACAGTACCGCCAATATTTGCAAAATTTGGTGCAGCAGCATACTGGCAGTCCCGCCAAGGAACTCGAGATTGAAGATTCCCCAGCCTGGTTGGACCCCCATACCGTTCCGCAAGCAACGGTGGAAAAAGCCCAATCCATGGGGGTTAACCTCCATACCCAGCAGTGGTCGCAGCTAACGCCCTTGCAACGTTTTGCCCTCATCAAATTAAGCCGCAAAGGGCATGAGAACAAGAATTTTTATCCCGCTTTGCAAGAATTTGGTTTGGTTTAGCCAGGCGATCGCCTATTTTAGAAAACCAATTATTTTTCTCTCTAAAATCATAGAAATATCTCGTTGAGGCAGCAATATGGTAACCGCAAACCATCTAGACCGCAAAACCGCTTGGCATATATTACAATCCGGTGATTTCCAGCAGCGTTGGGAAGCAGCCAAATGGTTCTGCCAGCAAGGCCAAGATATCGTTTGGCCTTGTATCGATCTGGCTAACAACGAAAACGCCGATTGGGAAACCCGGTGGTTCGCCATTTGGATTTTAGGACAATTGGATGCGCCAGAAGTAGCGATCGCTTTAACCAAGCTAACCCAAATTAGCGACGAAGACCTCGCCCAACACGCCGCTCGCGCACTTTCCGACCATCGCAGCGAAGCCCGCATTTCCGCCATGCAAGGCTTATTGCAGCAGCCAGCCACCAAATTTCTAGCCACGCAAACCCTAGCCACCATGCGTCATACCGCCACCGTTCCCTTGCTGCTATCCGTGGTAGACGACGATATGCCGGAAATTCGGGCTATGGCTTTGGATGCTCTCAGTAGTTTCAACGATGACCGCCTGCCCCCTGTTTTTAAGCGTTTGCTTGCCGACGTTCAGCCCCTCGTTCGCCAAGCTGCCATTTCCGGTATCGCAGCCAGCCACACGCGCCGGCAAATCGACGATGCCGCCACTACGCTCGTTCCCTTCCTCCACGATGAAAATCCAGCGGTTGCCTCCCATACTGCCAAGGTCTTAGAAAAAATAGCTTCCCCCCAAGCTACCGATGCCTTGGTGGCCGTTCTAACCAAACCCAACACCTCCGAATCTCTGCAAATTGACACTGCCAGAGCTTTGGCAGCCATCGCCACGGAAACGGCAGTTGCTGGTTTGGGAGATTATTTACAAAATGCATCTTCTCATGCTGTATGCCAAGAAATTGCCAATCTTTTGGGGCGTTTGTGCGATGGTAGCCAAAAAGAACGGGCAACCCAATATTTGCTTGCCTTTCTCCACCAGCAAAGCGAACCCTCTTGCCAACCGCAGGTTCAACAAGCCGTTGTCATGGCGTTGGGCAAATTGGGTAGCCCCACAGCGCGTGCGACGCTAGAACAAATGACCGACCATGTCGTGCCTGCCGTGGGTTTCCACGCCCGCTACGCTTTGGAGAATTTGTTCCAATAAAATAAAATTTTTTAGCACGAACAATCGGCAGCAGCCGTATCGAAAAATACCAAAGCATCGAGTTGGTCCTTGGTATTCTAATTTATCAATCCACATACACACGAGTTTTTTATTAATGCCTATGCGCATCGAGCAATTGCAAGCTTTCTTAGCTGTTGTTGACACCGGAAATTTTGGACAAGCCGCACACGATCGCGGGGTGACGCAATCCACCATCAGCCGCCAAATTCAAGCATTGGAAACCCAACTCGGTGCGCCTTTGTTCCACCGACATACCCAAGCACAGCTGACCGTGGCTGGAGAGCGTTGTTTGCCCCGAGCGCGTAAAATGTGTCAGGAATGGCAAAATTTAACCCAAGATTTGCAAGAATTGATGGCTGGCAAACAATCGGAACTGTGCGTTGCCGCCATTCATTCGGTCTGTTCCTACTTGCTACCACCCATATTGCAGAAATTTTGCCATACCCATCCCCACGTACAATTGCGGGTAACGGCCTTGGGAAGCGATCGCGCTTTGAAAGTTTTGCGAGATGGGTTGGTAGATGTGGCCATTGTCATGAACAACCCCACCTTTACCGCCAGTGCCGATATGGTGTCGGAAATTCTCTACGAAGAAGCGATCGAAGTTCTTATGGCAGCCGACCATCCCCTCAGCAAACGCAATTCCCTAACCGCCGCAGAAATTGCTTGTTACCCGCAAATCACCTTTAAAGATGGCTATGGCATGCAACGGCTGACCCAGAATTGGTTTGCTACCGCCGGCGTTACCCCCCATATTGCCATGGAACTGAATAGCTTGGATGCTTTTCGCGGTGCCATTCGCCAAGGGGAATATCTGGCTTTATTGCCCAAATCTGCTTTAATGGAAATTCCCCAAGACCCCACACTGGTCAGTCGGGAAATGGCCACCGTTAACGGTCAGCCTTCCTTGCAGCGTCAAGTTATCCTGGCCACTACTAGCGATCGCTTGCACATTCCTCCCATTCAAGCTTTCTACGAACTGGTTTGTTCGTTCTATTCCTCCGACGCCCAAACAGCAATGCAACAACTACCTTCCCATGAGCGCGACATTTCGAGAATTGCTTAAAAAAATTGGCAGTGGTATCCACACCGGCGACCATTTACCCCGCGAAGAAGCCACCCTTGCCACTCGCTTGATGCTGCAACAAGAAGCCACACCAGCGCAAATTGGGGCTTTTGCGATCGCGCATCGCATCAAACGCCCCACCCCAGAAGAACTGGCGGGAATGTTGGATGCCTACGATGAGTTGGGTCCAAAAATTCCGGTTTTGTCGGATGCCCACGACTATCCAGTAACGGCGATTGGGGTTCCTTACGACGGGCGATCGCGTACGGTACCGGTTACAGCAATTACCGCATTAATTTTAGCAACGGCAGGGGTGCCCGTGTTGCTCCACGGCGGCGATGTCATGCCCACCAAATATGGGTTGCCCCTGGTCAAAATTTGGCAGCAGTTGGGCATCGATTTTACCACCCTGGAAGTAGAACAAATTCGCCAAGTTATGGACGAAACGGGGTTAGGCTTTCTCTACCTACCCAAACATTTTCCCCTCGCACACAATTTGGTGCCCTATCGCGAACAAATCGGCAAACGCCCGCCCCTAGCTACAGTAGAATTAATTTGGTTTCCCTATGCTGGTACTGGCCATGCGATCGCGGGATTCGTGCATCCACCTACAGAAAATTATTTCCGCCAAACCTACCAACTGCGGCAAGCCACCCATCCCCAAATCCATCGCCTCACCACCGTCAAGGGGTTGGAAGGAAGTATAGATTTGGCCCGCAATCGCACGGCGATTATAGGCATTTGTCAAAGCGACAGCGAACCCAACTGGCAGCGTTTGAACGTGTATCCCCGAGAATATGGGGTTTCTGGCAGCGATGTGCCTCTAGAGTCTCCATCCGAAGCTTTGCAGTTCATAGAAGCAACTTTGCACGGCGAACCCACGCCGTTGGTACCGGCAGCAATTTATAACGGCGGGTTTTATTTGTGGCACTGCGGCGTTTGTGCGGATTTGGCTTCGGGAGTAGAACGGGCGAAAGATATGCTAACAGCAGGAAAAGTGGCTGCCAAGCAAGAACAAATTGCCCAAGCGATCGCGGTACAGGATAGAAAACGGTGAGCTATATTGTTTTTAGCTAGCGCTATCATGATAGGAACATTTTATGAGCCATCTATCCGAATCCAGTATCCCCGAGAAAAAAGTGGTTTTTCTTCTGGGAATTGGGCGATCGGGATCCACCATGCTAGACTTAATGTTGGGAAGTCACTCCCAAGGGTTTTCCTTAGGCGAGATTAGCAAAATACCGGAAATCTTGGCCAAAGAGGGAACACCAGCAGCATTTTGCCCCGACACCACTTTTTGGCAGGATCGCTTTAGCGTGGAAACAGCGCAACGATTGGCAGCCGGATTGAGCAACCATCGCTTGCACAAGTATATTCCGTTAAAATTAGAACGCTGGGTGCGGGAACTCATCGGGAAAGATGATATCCTGCGACCCTATAGTTTGCTTTTTGAAAAGATTCAAAAACCGCTTCTTATTGACTCCAGCAAGTATCCTTACTGGGTTGCTAGTAAGTTAAATACGGCAGAATTTCGGCGCGGTCCTTTACAAGCTTATGTTCTACACGTGGTTCGCGACGGGCGAGCGGTGTTAAATTCTTATTTAAGGGCGTTTCCCCATTTGAGTGTGGACTACCTGAGCCAGCGTTGGTTGCAAAATTTAGACGAGTCTATGCACATATACGACAATTTTCCCGACCAGCGGAAAATGCGAGTTCGCTACGAAAATTTGGCCACCGATCCAGAAGGAACCATGCGCTCGGTTTGCCAGTGGTTGGGAATTTCTTTTGAACCGTCTATGTTAGAGTATTGGAAACACGAACATCACCATGTTGTTGGTAGCAGGAGTGCGCGTGCGATGATGAATCGCTATCGCAACCAACCTGTATCAGCAAAAACACAGCAGGTACATGGGAATTACTACCAAAAAATGAATTTGGGGATTCGATTAGATCAACGCTGGCGGCGAGAACTGGATTCAGCGAAACTAGAGAGATTTTACGAGTTGGTCGGCGATCGCAACCAACCGTTTGAATGGAACGAGCAAGAATAAATGGGTGTATTTTGGGAAATATGGGAGAAGAAGCCTACCAGGGGCAGGCTAGCCAAGTCCTGGAAATGGACATTCTCCCTTTTTTTACTTACTCATTTCCAACATGCGCTGGATGGGTTGCCAAGCAGCGGCACGCACCTCTTCCGACATGGTAATTTCCGGCGTGCGGTTTTTCATGGCTAAATATAGTTTCTCTAACGTGTTCAAGCGCATATGAGGGCATTCGTTGCAAGCGCAAGTGCCGCTGGCTGGGGCAGGGATGTATGCTTTGCCGGGAACTTGTTTTTGCATTTGATGGATAATGCCCGGTTCGGTGGCTACAATGAAGGCATCGCGATCGCTTTGACTGACATGTTTTAGCAAAGCGGCTGTGGAACCGATGAAGTTGGCATGCCGCAAAACCGGTTCTTCGCACTCCGGATGGGCAATAATTTCTGCTTCCGGATGTTCCACTTGTAGTTGTATCAGTTTTTTCTCGGAAAAGTTCTCGTGAACGATGCAACTTCCCTGCCACAAAACCATATCCCGACCGGTTTGTTGGATAACGTAGCGACCCAAATTGCGATCGGGGGCAAAAATAATCGGCTGTTCCGGCGGAATCTGCTGCACCAATTTTACAGCATTGGAACTGGTGCAGATTAAATCGCTCATGGCCTTGATGGCTGCCGAACAGTTGATGTAAGAAATGACCATGTGGTCGGGATAAGCCTGTTTGAACTTGGCAAACTCATCGGGAGGGCAAGTATCTGCTAAGGAACAGCCAGCTTCCAAATCCGGCAGCAATACCTGTTTGTCGGGATTGAGAATTTTGGCGGTTTCCGCCATGAAGTGAACGCCAGCAAAGACAATGACATCAGCGCTGGTACTGGCGGCTTGGCGGGCCAGTTGTAAGGAATCGCCGATAAAATCAGCAATATCTTGGATATCTCCTTCTTGGTAATAATGCGCCAAAACAACGGCGTTTAGTTCCTGCTTGAGGTCTTCAATAGCCCCAAACAGGTCGTTGGGAATGGCATTGGTAGCAGACGATTCAATTGACTTGTTTGCGGTTAGAAACACAGTTACCAGATTGTTGAAAACTTCCTGCAAGTACGTTCTAGTTTAATTATAGTAGGTTTTACCAAAATGTGCAGGAGCGCCGGCAAACCCTCTCCCTGCCAATTTTTTCCGTTGGCGATCGCTTTGGTGCGTTTATCCTAGAGAAAGAAAGACTTTATCTGTTCATTATGCACTCAGACAATCGCTCTTTTTATCAAGAAACCATAAAAAATTCCCTTACCATTGCCGCTATCGGCGATATTCACGACCAATGGGAAACTGCAGACGAACTGGCTTTGCAGCATTTGGGGGTCGATCTGGTCCTGTTTGTTGGCGATTACGGCAACGAAGCGGTGTCTTTGGTACGTTCCATTGCCCAGTTGGATATCCCCAAAGCGGCGGTATTTGGCAACCACGATGCCTGGTATACCATGACTGACTGGGGTCGCCGCAAATGCCCTTACGATCGCGAGAAAGAAGACTGGGTCAACCTGCAAATGGAAGTTTTAAGCGATTGCCACGTCGGCTACAGCCAGCAAACTTTTCCCCAATTTCAGCTAGCTGTGGTTGGTACGCGCCCTTTTAGCTGGGGAGGTCCAGAATGGAAACATGCCAGCTTCTATCAGGAACGCTTTGGGGTGCATAGTTTGCAAGAATCCACCGATCGCATTGTCGCTGCCGCCAGAGAAACCCCGGTGGATACGGTGCTGTTTCTCGGTCACAACGGACCTTATGGGTTGGGTTCGCAGCCGGAAGCCCCCTGTGGCAAGGATTGGACCCCCATCGGTGGCGATTACGGCGACCCGGATTTTAGCGAAGCGATCGCGCAAACCCGGGCATTGGGCAAAACCATTCCTCTCGCGACTTTCGGTCACATGCACCACCGCCTGCGCCATACCAATACCTGTCGCCGGCAATCTTTGTACGTGGATGGGAAAGGTACGGTATATCTCAATGCTGCTAGCGTACCTAGAATTGCAGACACCAACGGCGATCGCTGTCGCCATTTTTCTTTGATTCGCCTACAAGGCGGTCAAGTTGCCCAAGCTTCTCATGTTTGGGTGGGAGCAGATTTTCAAATGGTTTCTGAGGAAATTCTATATCAAAACCACAATCTCTATTGGATGCAATCTGCCTGAATTCTTTGACCCCCTACAAACTAAAGGAAAAATACGATACAATAGCGATCGCTGGAGAGGTGGCAGAGCGGTCGATTGCGTCTGACTTGAAATCAGATGAACCCGTTCAGGGTTCCGGGGGTTCGAATCCCTCCCTCTCCGTTTCCTAACTGGTTTTCACGAAGACGGTCAGATTTTTTTGAGATTTTTTTGATTTTGGCGAGGCGATGCGATCGCAGTTTTCCCTTAAGTTTGGTA
>CAYZHY010000056.1:11670-20567 GCA_964477525.1 uncultured Geitlerinema sp.
TATTTTATGTTCAGCGATCGCGAACGGGATAGAAAGCAAAAATTTTCCTAACGTTCTGCCTCAGGGGAAGGGTGCGTTCAAACTCCTTCGCTCGCACATCGGATTTGGTATCATCTCCCTGTTAGAAAAATAGTCACCTCCCAAACCGGAGATGACCAGCAAATGACTAACAAGCGTAAAAGTGTTTCGATCGCTGAAATCTTGTTTACGAAGAAGAATTGGAAGAACTAGAACCCGAGCTAGAATCAGAGCCAGCATCTTTTTTCGTCAGAATATTCCAAGCGGCTTCTGCTGCTTGTGACAAGCGATCGCCAAACTCTTCCATTTCTTTGAGAACCGAGTCCCAATTGTTTTTGGCTTCCTCTTCCAGCATGTTCACCGCTTCTTCTACAGAATTGCGCTGTTCCTCAGCAAAGTTGCTGGTTTGCTGCAAGCTTTCTCTCGCTCGCCTTACAGCATTCATATAAGCTTCGCGGGTCGATTCGCCAGCCGTTTGAATTTCCGACTGGGCGCGTTTCTTCATGGCTTCCACCAACTCTTCCATTTTGGCTTGGACATCCTCACTTTCGTTGGGCATTTGTTGTTGGACCAGGTCTCTGGTTTGTTGGCTAACCGCAGGCTTATTTTCTTGTGGCTTTGGATTGGTAGAGGTCATGACCATTCTCCTATAGAATTAGAATTGTATTTTTTGAGAACTGTTAATTAGCCTTTGTATCTATACTCTCACATAGTAGTTGGCAATGGCAGTGTGGATTTCCCAACTTGTTTTCCAACCAGAGAAATCATGGGCCGCTACGGGAAAACCATTCTTAGAAAGACCTAGGTACAGGACTTTTGGCGACTTTAAAATCTGGTTAAGCCTGTCCAGCGTTCCACCAAGCGGTAGAGATATGCGTACCTAAACATTTGCTGGAGCTTCAAGTATCCTGCGATCGCTTGCTGTACACCATACGGTTGGAAACGCTAATCGTATCGATAATGCCCACAATGGTAGCATCTAGCGGTGTCCTTTCCCGGCCTTCCAACTGCCGAGCAGCACTACCGCGAGTGACCAAAACCCATTCCTCAACACCAGCACCAACGCGATCGGCAGCTACTTCGTAATCAGACAGCAAATTCCCATCTTCATCAATATACTGTACCAGGAGAAATTTGACCCCACGTAAGCTTTCCTCTTTTTGGGTACTAACCACAGAACCAAGAACTTTCGCTATTTTCATAGAATTTCTTTCTACAAATTTTGAGCCTGAGTGTTCAATTGAGCGGACGAGTATGGGAGTATAGGAACAACCGAGTGTGGGTGTGTGGGAAACGTAATTATCTCCCGAATCTTCCACATCTGCAAACTCGATCTGGAACTAGCAACGATGGTATTCCACCCGCAAATTGACCACATCGTTGTTTTCGCCAGTGTAGAAGGTATCGCGGCGAACCTCCGAGAGTTCAAAATTGCTAAATTGAGCAACTTCCCCCAAAGATAAAGGCCAGGGAGGACCATCGGGTTCGGCTTCCGTATCTCGTAGGTGGGTAATCAACAGTAAAATGCCTTGAGGCGCTACCAACGAAGCTACAGCTTCAATCGCTTGCGATCGCACTTTCAAAGGCAAAGATTGTACCGTACGGGATTCAAAAACCAAATCGAAATACTGGTACCATTTCGCGTCCAAATTTAGCAAATCCGCCACTTCATAGTTAACCTGGGAATAGGGAAATCGGGAACGACACCACGCAATCGCCTGGGAAGAAACATCAAAAGCCGTAACCTCAAAACCGGCTTGCGAGAGAGCTTCCGCATCATCCCCCAAACCGCAACCGATAACCAAAGCTTTTTTGCCTTCTGCTGTAGGCGCATAATTTTGCAGCCAATCTTGCAATTTGGGGTGGGGCTGCAACATCGCCCAAGGAATATAATTAGCATCGCCGCCAGCTTCAGCATACAGCCAATCGAACCATCCCACAAGATCCCCTTGGCGTTCGGCTTCTGCTTGCAAAGCTCTTGCTTTTTCCCTTATCGTTTCTTTGTTAGGGGGATTATTACTCATATTTTTTGTTGCTCGACCTTTGTATACTTCTAAATAGCCTGGTTTTCGGCTACACTGTGTTTCAAAAACTTAGGAGAACACAGTTATAAAACGCAACCGATGGTTATGATAGCACAGGGACCCTTTCTGAAATTTCGATCCACCCGCTGGATCTGGGCAGGGGTACTCGCCCAATTTTCGTTTCCATGGCCACCACTGCTTGTTTGCCCAATCTGGCTCTTGGCTGGTGGCAGCAATGGTTCAAACAACGTGCAAACTCGTTCGTTCCCAAGGTCTCCTTGAAAAATGAACAAATCTACAATCCAAATTCCCAAACTCTATCAAGAACTAGAAGTCTCTCTAACCTCCGGTCAGTGGAAATCGGCTGACGCGCAAACCCGGCAGATTATGCACTATATTGTCGGGGTGTACCACAACAATTACTTGCACGAAAGCGATTTGGCTGCATTTCCCTGTGAGGAACTGTTGTGGCTGGATTGGTTGTGGCTGCAACATAGCGATCGCCGATTTGGATTTAGCATCCAGCGGCAAATTTGGCGGGAAGTCGGCGGTGATGCTGACGATGCTAATTACGAGACTTGGCTGCGATTTGGGAAAGCGGTAGGATGGCGAAATAATACTTGGTTGAGACCGGAACAAATCAATTATACATCGCACGCTTGTGCCGGGCATTTGCCCATTGATTGGTTGGAAGAATGGGAGTTGGGCGACATTTGCGTCACCCTCTTTGCCAGATTGGATTGCTGTCATAACTCGTAAAAACCAAGGAAACACTATGAACAACCCATCTCCCCGCGTACTGTGTCTGGGTGAAGTTTTATTCGATTTGCTAGCCGACCAAGTGGGTCAAAGTTACGAACAGGTAATCTCCTGGACCCCCTATCCAGGAGGTGCGCCTGCCAACGTAGCGGCTGCTTTGGTGAAATTGGGAACGCCAGCGGGATTTATCGGTTGCGTTGGCAGCGACGACAGTGGCAACGAACTGGTAGAGTTACTCAAAACCACTGGCGTGAATATCCAAGGGGTTCAGCGCCATCGGGAAGCTCCCACGCGCAAAATTTACGTCTTGCGTACCAGTAGCGGCGATCGCGAATTTGCTGGTTTTGGGGGCATGGAGAGCGCTGCTTTTGCCGATACCCACCTCGATGCCAACGCTTTAGACGAATCTATGTTTGAAATGGCGGAGTTTTTGGTGTTGGGAACCCTAGAACTGCCCTACGACGATACCAGAACCGCCATTGAAAAAGCTTTGCAGCTGGCTGAAAAATACGACTTGAAAATTGTTCTCGATGTTAACTGGCGCCCCATGTTTTGGCCGGATCCAGACGCGGCCCCCAAAACCATCTACAATATAATTGAATATGCCGATTTTCTGAAACTATCGGCAGAAGAAGCCCAATGGTTGTTCGATACGCAAGACCCGGGCGCAATTAAATATCGTTTGAACTCTGTAGACGGTGTTGTGGTCACTGCCGGCGAACAAGGCGCTGCCTACTGTTTGGGAGAAAACGAAGACAAAATCCCAGCTTTTGCCGTTTCAGCTGTAGATACGACTGGGTCGGGAGATGGCTTTCTAGCCGGTTTGATTCACCAAATGGCTCAAAAAGGCATTCGCAGCCTCGAAGATGCCGCCACAGCCAAACAAGTCGTGACCTACGCCAGTGCTGTGGGCGCTTTGACAGCTACCAAACCCGGTGCGATCGCTTCTCAACCCACTCGATCGGAAGTAGAAGCATTTTTAGCGGAAAACTAGTCCAATCCGCTACCATTGAGTTGTTAAAATTTTGGGGCGATCGCTCGAATGGATGTAGGTGGGAATATCTGGCGATCGCTCGAACGCTGGAACCGGTTGGGAACAATTTTCCAGCAAATTCCCATTTTAACGAACCATGCAAATCTATTCTCTTTCCCGTTCCTTTCTCATTTCCTTGACCGTAGCCACAGCAACCGCCGCTGTCTGCCCGACCCCATTTTTGGTGGGGGCATCCATTCCTATATCCGCCACCGAACCAGGAAATTCAGTGGCAACTGTTGGTTCTATGCCCTTGGTTGTGGAAAATGCGATCGCTCAAAATGCTTCGCCCAACAATTGGCAGCAGTTCGCCTATACCCAAGCCGGCTTTACCGTTTGCATGCCCAAAACGCCCAAGGAAGTCACCGAACAGATCGACACTTCTTTTGGCGAACTAGACGTTCATACGTTAAGCACCCAACACTCGGGCATTGGTTACTTGGCTGTTTATGCCAACTATCCCAACAACACCTCACCCCAAACAAGTCGCCAGCGAATTTTGGAAACTTGGAAACAGGAGTTTGTCAATGCTGCGGGGTTAAACATGTTGCAAGAACGGGTTCTTAATTTGAACGGATATCCCGGTATGGAAATTCGCTACACCACTGACAACGGCGAGATTGGAAAAGCCCGTTTTTATTTCGTAGAACAACGGATCTACCAAATACTCGCCGCTACCAGCAAACAAGAAAGCAATCGTTTTAACGAATATGCCAATCGCTTTCTGGATTCCTTTGACCTGCTGGATAATTAATTATTGGGAACTCTCGGGTTCGTAGAGATATTCAAACCAATTGCCATCCGGATCGCGCCCGTAGAAAGACGCAGTTCCGTCGCGGTGGTCGTGGAGTTCGGAAATATCAACGTCGGTGGCAGCCAATTCGCGGTAGGCAGCTTCGATTTCACTGCGATCGCGAAAAACAAACCCAAAATGGGCTTCGGCTTGCTTATAATTAGGACTTAGCAGGGCCAAACCATCATCGCCTGCCTTGAGATAAGCCCAGTCTTTATCCTGCCAAACCAATTCCATGCCCAAGTTTTGGTAGAATTTGGTAGATTTTTCTATATCTTGGACGCAAATAGCTACGTGACCCAATCGCTTCAGTTGCATACAGGCAATTTACAAAACATCATCTATGATATCTATTCTATAGAAAAACCTTTTTCCCTTGTCACCGTCTGAGTTACTAGCAACCCATACTATATCGGTATCGAGCATGAAGTGGAAATTTTTATTACCATTATTTGTCAGCTTGTTTGGATTTGCCAGCTGCCGCTACCAGCAGCCGCCCCAAGCTAGGGCGATGCCTAGCCAATCGCCATCAATTCTCGCCCAAAACGAAACCAACTTGCAGCTGTCGAAACCTATTGACTGCACCTTGGGTAATGATTGCTTTATTTTAAACTACGTAGACCGCGACCCCAGCCCCAAAGCCGTTGATTTTGCTTGCGGAAACCAAACCTACGACGGTCACAAAGGTACGGATTTTGCCCTTCCAGATATGCAAGCCATGGAACGAGGGGTGGATGTGTTGGCAGCGGCATCGGGAAGGGTGGTGGCTACCCGCGATGGCATGCCCGACCGACGGACTACCTCTGACAAAAGCCGTCAGGAAGTGGAAGGAGTCGAATGTGGAAACGGTGTGGTCATCGACCACGGCAACGACTGGCGCACTCAATACTGCCATTTAAAACAGGGCAGCGTCGCTGTTAGCAAGGGAGAAAAAGTTTCCCGAGGTGAAGTTTTGGGAGAAGTGGGTAGTTCCGGTTTGAGTTCTTTTCCCCACCTTCATATTTCCCTACGTTTTCAAGGGGAAGTGGTGGATCCGTTTGTCGGTCGTACGCAAGACAACAGTTGTCAGGCAGAGAGAAATCCCCTGTGGCAACAATCCATTTCCTACAAACCCACCGGCGAAGTGCGTTCGGGATTTGCCGCCGAAAAACCTTCTACCGATGAGGTGTGGCAAGGAAAATTCCATCAAACTGAATTTTCGACCGACATTCCCTTGTTAATCTTCTGGATGCAAGCCTATGGCGTAAAAGCCGGAGATGTGGAAATTATACGTTTGATTTCGCCAGAGGGGGAAGTGGTCGCCGAAACCGAACAATCAATTGACGAATCCCATCGGATTTGGCTGCGTTACGTGGGCAAACGCAATTCCGAACAGCAACCTTTGACCCCAGGGATTTGGCGCACCGAATACCAGTTAAAACGGGGCGATCGCGTTTTAATCGATCGCTCCCAAAAAGTGCGGTTGCGCTAGTTTACTGATAATTGGTTAGAATCGAGAAATAGCATTTCCCAGGTTTGTACCAACATCTCGCTAAGCCAGTGGCGTTGGGAACTGTCCAGGAGGTTGTCGTCGGTGAGAATTTCTGCGATCAGTTCTTCTAACGTCTTGCCCTGTTGCTGGGATACAGCGATCGCCCCCACAATTGCGGAAGCCACCAATTCCTCATCCACAGGCAATTGTTGGAGAGCGCACATTTCGCGAATTGTTCTCGGTATGGGATAATTCATGGCGAATTCCAACGACAGTTCGGCGTTGCTCGCTGCAAGCAGTTCGGCGTTGCTTGCTGCAAGTAGTTCGGCGTTGCTTGCTGTAAAGCAAGAATACAAAAACACCAAATGTAAACTTTCTTTAATATATTTTAAGACAGCATCTCGGCATTTTACAAGATTTTTCCCGTTTGTCAAGGTTCCTTTAGATTTTTTATCATAAGCATGAAAGAACTTCTATACCTGGAAATCCCCACACCAGAAACCGACATCGTTCGCAATTGGTTGCAGCAAGAATTCCAACCCAACTGGGGGCAGCGCCATCTCACCCCCGACGGAATTTTGCTGTCATCTGCTAGTAACACCAACAGCGACCTCCCTATGCAAGACAGCCTTTCCATCTTTATTTGGTCGCTGCAAAGAACCACCTACCTGAAAGTCTTCCGCTGGGCAGAAAAAGCCCTTTCCGGGGAAAACCAAGTTCTAGAAACCCTGACCAGGCAAATCCGCCAACGCTTTCCCCACCACTATCCAGAACCGCCAGATATCGACCTCTCAAAAAAATCCATTTTCGATGCCCTGGCGCCCTACTATCCCCTCACCGTCAAATACTTCCAAAAAATGCCCAAAGGGGAATACGACCTCACCCGCGCCTACTGGTGGGAACGTCGGTGGCGAGAAGGGGTTCGCCATCCCCAAGAACCCAAACAGGTCATTTTCCGCCAGGAGAAACTTCCCGACAATGTACCGGAGACCCCCGAGTACGATTTAATTTATATTGGCGGGGCATTGGGGGTTATCCACGCCACCGTCATGGCGCGGTTGGGATACAAAGTAGCGTTATTGGAAAGATTGGGGTTTGGTCGCATGAACCGGGAGTGGAACATTTCCCGGGATGAGTTCCAAAGTTTGATCGACCTGGATTTGTTTACTCCATCGGAATTTGAAAGCGTCATCGCCAGGGAATATAAAGACGGCTTTCATAAATTTTTCGATGCCAACAATCCCCCGCAATGCAAAGCTGCGGTACTGCAAACCCCCACAGTTTTGAATATTGCTCTGGATACTGAGAAACTACTGCAACTTTGCGGGGAAAAATTCCGAAAAGCTGGCGGTGAAATTTGGGATGAGACGGAATTTCAACGTGCCGATATTTACGATTCCCAAACCATCGTTCAAGCGCGTCATTTGCCCAGCGGCGAACAGTATCAATTTCGCGGTCGTTTGTTGGTGGATGCCATGGGAACAGCTTCTCCCATTGCTTGGCAGTTAAACGGGGGTCGCGCTTTTGACAGCGTTTGCCCTACGGTAGGCGCTTCCATCGAATCGGGATTGGGTCATGAAGTTTGGGACCGCAATTATGGCGATGTTTTGCACAGTCACGGGGATATTTCCCGAGGCAGGCAGTTAATTTGGGAATTGTTTCCCGGTCGAGATGAAGAAGTAACGATTTATCTGTTCCACTACCATCAGATGCATCCCGACAATCCCGGTTCGCTGTTGGAGATGTACGAGGATTTCTTTACCATTTTGCCAGAGTATCGCCGCTGTGACATGGATGAGTTGGTGTGGCGCAAGGCGACGTTTGGGTATATTCCTGGTCATTTTAGCGTGGGCAGTCGCGATCGCCAAGTTGCTTTCGACCGACTCACTGCCATTGGCGATGCCGCTTCTTTACAATCGCCTTTGATTTTTACCGGATTTGGTTCCTTGATTCGCAATTTGCAACGGTTGACCACCCTGTTGGATAGTGCCTTGCAACACGATTTGCTGCAAGCGAAATATTTAAACCAAATTCGCGCCTATCAAAGCAACGTGGCGGTTACTTGGCTGTTTTCTAAAGGCATGATGGTTCCCACGGGGAAACATTTACCCCCGGAACGGATTAATTCGATGCTAAATACATTTTTTGGCATCCTAGCAGAAGAACCTGCCGAAATTAGCGATCGCTTTATCAAGGACCGCACCAAATGGTTCACCTTCACCCGACTTGCCTTAAAAGCTGCCCGCCAAAATCCGACTTTGTTGGTCTGGATTTGGCAGCTAGCGGGTCCAAAAGACATGTTCCGCTGGTTGGGCAGTTATTTAGAATTTACCATCAATGCCATGGTTAGCTGGCTGTTGGGTTGGCTGCCGGCGTTTGCCAGTTGGGCGCAACCCTGGTTGGAACCCCGCTATCCGGCGTTGTGGTTCCGCTTGCTGGCGTTCAGTTATTTCCTTACCTCGGGGATGGGTCGCCAGCCCAAGGTTTCCCTTTCCAATCATAAGGGGATGTCGGTGGTTGCGAGTCAGTGATTTGGGGCATGGGAGGAGTGGGAGAGGGGGAGGAGTGGGAAGAGGGGGAGGAGGGAGAAGATATGGTTTTCTCTTTTCCTCAAAATGCTGTTGTTTTTTTAGGGAAACATAGCAATGCTGCTGCCAATTTTAGATTTTCCATCTAACAATTCTGTTGCTTTTTCTGTTTGATAATCTCAAAAAGGACAACCACACCGAAATTGCCCCTACAATCTTCCCCATTTTCTAACAATATGCGATCGCCTGGTCGATCGCATTTACACTCCTC
>CAYZHY010000056.1:20667-25162 GCA_964477525.1 uncultured Geitlerinema sp.
CTCCCCCTCTCCCAAAAAGCCTCGCCGAATTCAACGTTCTACCATGAATGCCTTCGACTTTCGTTTTGCCATCATTAGCGACCCTCACATTGCCGTTCCTCAGACCGTTCAAAACCACAAGCAACGGTTTCATTTGGTGGAAGTAAGCATTCCCGCTTTGGAACAGATTGCCGACCATCTGTCTCGGGAAAATATCGATTTTCTGCTGTTGCCGGGGGATTTAACCCAACATGGGGAACCAGAAAACCATGCTTGGTTGGGGAAAAAGCTGGCAGCGTTGCCGTTTCCTACGTATGTGATTCCAGGCAATCACGATGTTCCCGTTTGGCAGCGGGATGGCTATTCCATTGGCTTTTCTGAGTTTCCCGGTTACTATCGCCATTCTGGATATGGATTGGAAAATCGCTTGTACTATACCCAACAAATTTGGCCGGGGGTGAGGTTGATTGGGTTGAATTCTAATATTTTCTATCAAGGCAAGCAATTGGGTTGTTTGGATGGGGAACAAATGGAATGGTTGGAAGGAGTGTTGGCAGAAGCAACGGAACCTTTGGTGATGGTGATGGTTCACCATAATATTATCGAACACTTACCCGACCAAGCGCAACATCCCCTAGGACGGCGTTACATGCTGGATAATGCACCGGAACTGCGGCAGTTGTTGCGGCGGTATGGCGTACAGTTGGTATTTACGGGGCATTTGCACGTTCAGGATGTGGCGTATCAGGATGGATTATATGATATTACTACGGGGTCGTTGGTGAGCTATCCCCATCCCTATCGTATCTGTCGCTTTCGCCAAGACGAATGGGGACAGCGATCGCTCCAAATTGAATCCTATCATATCCAAAGCGTGGCGGGATGGAAGAATTTGCCAGAAACTTCGATGGAGTGGATCGGCGATCGCAGCCATCCGTTTATGATGCGTTTGCTCACGGACGACCCACTCAACTTTTCGGAAACGGAAGCAGAAAAATTGGTACCAGATTTGCGTTATTTTTGGGCGCATATTTGCCAGGGAGATTCGTTATTTGATTTTTCTCACTTTCCCGATCGGGCACGTCGCTATTTTGAAAATTTTGGCGCGATCGCGGCAGAAGGGCATTTAGAATTTATAGACAATCATGCAGTATTTTTGCTGGAATCCTTTTAACTCCACCCCGTAGGGTGGGCATCGCCCACCTAAAAACAACTCACAAAACATCCATCATGCAAATCCTAAAACTCAGCGGACAGCAACGCCAACAACTCAGAAGAGCGATTCTTTCTGCCTACCCCGAATTTGAAGATTTACGAATCTTTGTTGATGAGAACTTTGGGGAGAATTTAGCCGCGATCGCAAATACTCGCAGATACGAATATACCGTATTTGACCTGATTCAAAGAGCCGAAGCCAGAGGGTGGCTGGACGATTTAATTGTCAGTCTGTATCAAGATACCCCAAACAATCCCGACATTCAACAGTTTTGTGCGCCCATTCAAGATTACGTCAGACATCGATTGCTATTGGCAGGGGAAACAGAACCTTCTCCCGATACCCGTTCCTTGTTCGAGACAGACTTCGATTGGGAAGGTCCAAAATACGATGCCGAACTGCAAGCCTTCCTGCCGCGACAGCTTTCCTTGGAAGCCGACGTGGGCACCTTGCGGCGGGGAATTCTGGATTGTGCCAATGCCGTCTGCAAAATCACCTCCCGCGACAATCCCCACCAATCTGGAACCGGCGTTTTGATAGCCCCAGACTTGGTTCTGACCAACTACCACGTTCTCACCCACGAAAATAACGCCGACTTGCAGCCAATCGCCGCTTCCCTATGTTTTGAATTTGGCTATATCAGTACAGACCTCACCCAAAACCAGCAAACCCAACAATTTTCCGCCCATTCCCAGCAACCCGTCGTCGCCGCCAGCGAAATTGACCGTCTCGATTACGCTTTGTTGCGACTGGAACCCAGCATCCAAAACGAACCCATTCAGCCGGTTTCCCACGCTGCCGCGGTTCCCTCTCCCAAAACCGGACTCAATTTACTGCAACATCCGGAAGGGGAACGCATGAAAGTGTCTTTGAGTAGTAACGGCGTTGTCAGCAGCAACTCGGAAAAAGGCAAGGTATGGTACGTTAATCGTACCGCTGGCGGTTCCAGTGGAGCGCCTTGTTTTGACGAAGATTGGCAGTTAGTGGCTTTACACCACGCCGAAATTGCCCGTGGGTTTGGTAGTATCCGCGAAGGCATTTTGTTTGCTTCCATTCGTTCGGAAATTGCTTCGTTGCTGTAGGAGAAAAAGCGAATGTCTCGTCGTATTGTCACGCAGCAATTGCAGTCGGGTCAGGGGAACGTTCCCCCAGATAAATATTTCGATCGCTTGCTCAAATATATTCCCGCTGATGTGGTAGGATTTTGGCTGGCGATTAACGGTCCCATTCAAAGCGCTGGCGATGACGTTCCCAAGTCGTTTTTGTTGTGGTTGTTCTTTTTAGTGGGGATATTGCTCACCTTTGGCTGGACGTACAAGCAAACTCAGGTACCGAGGAAAAGACCGGCATGGACGCAAATTGGCATTTCCTGCGGTGCTTTTGTGGTCTGGGTGTTTGCCCTCGGCGGTCCGTTTGCTATGTTAGACTTTTACCAGCCAATTTATGGTTCGTTGTTGTTGATTGTATATACCTCGGCAGTTGCCCTGGTAACACCATCGGAGTCCTAAATTTCTGGTCAAGCTAACATAACCACCAGCTACAGACAGATATCTAATCTAGCAAAAACAATAACTCTGTGCTATTATCAGTGACAAAAGAGACTCATTTCAGCGGATATCGTCAGCATGAGCCAGTGTCTGAATCCCAACTGCTTGCATTCAAATCCAGAAAATAGCAAATATTGCCAGCGCTGTGGCAGCGAATTGCAGCTATTTCGGCGATATCGAGCCATACGGATTTTAGGGCAAGGTGGTTTTGGTAGAACGTTTTTAGCAGTTGATGGGGGCAAACCTTCCCGACCCAGTTGTGTTATCAAACAATTTTATCCGCAAGCTCAGGGAACCGACAATATAGAAAAAGCCGCTCAATTGTTCGATCGAGAAGCGGAACAGTTGGATACGTTGGGAGACCACCCGCAAATTCCAGAGCTGTTGGCCTATTTTACGGAAGGTAGCCAGCAATATCTGGTACAAGAATATATTGACGGTCAAGATTTAGAGAAAATTCTGGAAACAGAGGGCAAATTTAGCGAACATCAAATTAGAGATATTTTACAGCAAATTTTACCGGTTCTCGATTATTTACACCAACGTCAAGTCATTCATCGAGATATCAAACCGGCAAATATTATTCGCCAGCAAGACGGAAACCTAATATTGGTGGATTTTGGTGCTGCCAAACAAGTAGCGAATTCCGCTTTATCGGTTACTGGAACCACCATTGGTTCGGCGGGATACACGTCGCCAGAACAAGCTGTAGGCAAAGCCAAACCCAACAGCGATATTTATAGTTTGGGAGCAACTTGCGTTCGTTTGCTAACGAAGATAGAACCATTCGATTTATTTGATGTAACGGAAAATGAATGGGTATGGCGCGATTATTTAGATACTTCTATCGATCGGCAGTTGGGTAAAATTTTAGACAAAATGCTGGTACTGGCTACTAGAAGGCGCTATCAGTCAGCAACAGAAGTTTTACAAGACTTGCAACCTACCAAAACCCAGCCTTCGCCAACTCCTTTGCAGTCAAAACTCAAGCAACCTTCTTCACCAACATCTTCTACACCTACATCTAGTCAGAAATCGTCTAAATCCAAGCAAAAACCTTCACTTCGTTCCTTTGAATTTGAAACAGCAACCTTAAATATCGAAAGAGGCTTGTTCGGAAGAAACATTCAAATTCATCGCCATCGCCAACAAGCACAAGGCTTTAGCGAACCTCTGGGCAACAACATAGAGCTGGAAATGGTTTACATTCGGGCGGGAAGTTTTACCATGGGAGCGCCAGAATCGGAGGAAGGAAGCAGAGACAACGAACGACCCCAGCACGAAGTGAACGTACCAGCCTTTTTTCTGGGGAAATATCCAGTTACCCAAGCGCAATGGCGTGCTGTAGCCAACCTTCCCAAATACGAACGCGATTTAAAGATCGATCCATCTGATTTTTCAGGAGATAACCGACCCGTAGAACAAGTATCTTGGTTCGATGCTGTAGAATTTTGCCAGCGTTTGTCTCAGTATACTGGTAGAGACTACCGACTTCCCAGCGAAGCCGAGTGGGAATATGCCTGTCGCGCCGGCACGCAAACGCCTTTTTATTTTGGCGAAACCATTACCACCGAGCTAGCTAATTACGATGGTGCTCGCGTTTATGGTCGAGGCAAAGAAGGAGAATATCGGGAAAAAACCACCAATGTAGGCAGTTTTCCTGCCAATGGATTTGGACTGTTTGATATGCATGGCAACGTTTGGGAATGGTGTGCCGACGATTGGCATGACAATTATAAAGGGGCACCAACTG
>CAYZHY010000057.1:0-17621 GCA_964477525.1 uncultured Geitlerinema sp.
CTTTTTCAGTATATATTCGGTTGCTGGGATAATAATTTCCATATAAGTTGCAAATTTTGCGTAAAATCCCGGTCAAAATAAGATTTTTTCGTGTAAATCTTATTGATATCTTTGTGTTTATTTTAAAATACCATTCATGCTTTAAAAACCCTGTAAAGATATCCAGAATCGAGATATTTCCTAACTCGTTCGATCTACAATGAAACCAAACACGAAAGAACGTCGAAGAAATTTTAACGTGTTTGCCAAAAATGTAAGCGCGATCGCGAAACAACAAGCAAGCCATCAGTGCATCTTGACAGCGAGCTATTCTCAGGTTTGCCGACAAACAAATAAACAGCTACACCAACAGGTAAGCGAATGCAACTGGCTATACCAAGCTAGTAGTAACAGGGAAATCGACAGATCCCGATAGCAAAAGAAACCAGGAGGATTAGTCATGATGAGACGCCATCAACATAGAAAATTTCTATCAATTTTTGCCGCTACAGCCTGTGTCGGCTTTTTTGTAGCGCCCCAAGCACAAGCCGCAGACATTAACTGGAGCCATTCCGTTGATGCTTTCAACGATTCTACCGGCGGTGATGTTTACGAACTGCATGGTTTAGCCGTTGGAGAAGACAATAACAACGTTTATGTAGGCATAAATGGTAACATGCCCCTAACAGGAAACAGAGAAACTCGTGCTTGGGACAACAACATTGGTTTTGGAGATTTCTTCTTAAATTTCTCCGGCCAGCAATATGGTATTAACTTTGCTGAAAATAACGATTCTGATGTTGCCCAAACTGGTGTTTATGGCAATATAGAGGGCAAAAATGTTACCAGGGGAAATGCCGGGTATCGCAATGCCAAACACTATAGCCGTTACGCTCGCAACGAAACGCTAGGCAGCGGAATGAGTGGCAATACATTCAGAGAACAGGTTCAAAATCTCAACCAAGACGGTACCGCTGCCACTTCCGGAAGCAATTACGACTGGGGAAATTATCGCCAAGAAATTAATGTCATGAAATCCGGCGATCGCTTGGGCAATATTAATTTTCTCCAAGGCGATAAACTAGATAATTTGACCACCAGTTTTAACGAACAAGGAGTCCAAGGTAAAAAAACCATTGGTTTTGGCTTTTCCAAAGACCTATTGCCCAATGAAGTTTTGGCCTCGGGAGCTTTTATCTCCCATGTGTGGCTGGAATGTCTCAATGACGGCGTTGCTTTAGAAGGTCAGCTATCACCAAAAGTATCCTCTGCCAGCGCTTCCGTACCAGAAACCGGCGGTACTGCTAGCATGGCTTTGTTGGGATTGGCTTTGAGTAGTTTACCAACACTGCGTCGTCGTAGCTCCTAAAAACTTAATAAAGAAGCCAATCAGGGAAGAAAGGCCTTTTTAATTATCTCCTTCCAGGCTTGTTAATTTTACCAGGGAACTTTTTCGGAACACGTACTGTCTCCCCCTAGCAAGGGAGACGAAACACGTTTTGCCGGAGTTCCCTTTTTTTGTTTTAAAAAAAATTCAACCCACCTACAATTAAAGATTCGCAAGCCACAACAGTATAAAAAAACAGTATTTTGGGAAACATAGACTTTAAAGACGGGGCGGCAACATTCTTGTACGATGGTGCCAACATGCAGAAGTTAGGCACAGCACTGACCAAGAGACTTGGGAGTTCGATTTTTTCTGGGTAAAGTCGCTCTCCCAAACGCCCATCCCCCATCCCCTAACAGGAGCGATATCATGGCAAATGCGAATTTTAATCTATCCAATCTAAACGGCAATAACGGCTCAATCTTCCCCGGTATTGATAGTCCCGACCGTTCGGGAAGTGCCGTTAGCGAAATTGGCGATATCAACGGCGACGGTATTGACGATTTTATAATTGGCGCGCGGACCGCAGCCGGTAGCGGTGCAACCTTTTCCGGGGAAAGCTACGTTGTCTTTGGTCAAAGTGGTGGATTTGATGCCAGCTTCGACCTATCGAGTTTGGATGGTACCAATGGGTTTACCATCAACGGCATAGATGGCGAAGACCGTGCCGGCTATTCAGTCAGCAATATTGGCGATATCAACGGCGATGGGTTGGCAGACGTAGCGATTGGTGCCCCCAATGCCAACCCCGCAGAACGACCTGAAGCCGGACAGACATACGTAATTTTCGGACAAAACGGGGTATTTGACGCTCAAATCAACCCATCGAACTTAAACGGCAGCAACGGCTTTGCCATCAACGGTATCGATGCTGGCGATAAAAGTGGAACTTCTGTAAGCAGTGCTGGCGACATCAACAACGACGGTTTCGACGACTTAATTGTCGGCGCACCCAATGCCAATAATTTTGCTGGGGAAAGCTACGTTGTCTTTGGAAAAGGGACAGGATTTGCCCCCAGCTTCGAACTAGGTAGTCTCAACGGCACCAACGGCGTTCTCCTCAGAGGCATCGACCCCAACGACCGTGCTGGTGAAGCTGTTAGTAGTGCTGGCGATATCAACGGCGATGGCTTTGCCGATGTCATCGTGGGAGCGCCTTTTGCAACCCCAGGTGCCAATGCTGGTGGAGGAGAAAGCTACGTCGTCTTTGGTAGACCTGGGGGATTTACTGCTAGCTTGAGTTTGTCTACTCTCAACGGTGGCAACGGTTTCACCATCAGCGGTACGGCACCTGGGAATAATGCTGGCACTGCCGTCAGCGATGTAGGAGATATTAACAACGACGGCTTTAGCGATATTGCCATCGGCGCTCCTGGAAGCACAATTGGTGGGAAAGAAGCCACCGGTCAAAGTGCAGTTATCTTTGGGAAAAATACTGGTTTTTCTCCCAACCAGGCAATTTCTCAATTCTTGGATGGCAGCAACGGCTTTGCCATCAACGGTATCGATCCGGAAGACCGTTCTGGTTTTTCTGTAAGCGGTGCTGGCGACCTCAACGGGGATAATATTTCGGACTTGGTGGTTGGTAGCAAAGACGCCAACCAAGCCTATGTCATCTTTGGCAAAGAAAGTGGCTTTGGCATGGGGGTCAACCTCAATACCCTCAACGGTGACAATGGATTTATTCTCAATGGTATAGATTTTGCCGACTTTGCTGGTCGCGCTGTCAGCAGTGCTGGCGATGTCAACGACGATGGCATTGACGATTTGATAGTAGGCGCTCCTGGGGCCGACCCAGAAGGGGATTTGGAAGCAGGAGAAAGCTACGTGGTGGCTGGCAATGCACCACCGTCGTTAGACCTAAACGGCAGTGGAGAATCTGGCATCGACCATGCGGCGACATTTGTTCCCGGCGGCGACCCAGCTTCGGTGGTAGACAGCGACCTATCACTAACCGATACCAACAGCGATACCCTGGTTGCTGCTGAGGTACGCATTACCAATTTATTGGATGGGGAAAGCGAATCCCTAAGCGCCAATACCGAAGGCACCAATATTACGGCGAGTTATGACAGTGCCAGCGGCATTCTCAGCCTCAGCGGTGAGGATACGGTAGCCAACTACCAGCAGGTATTGCGTACCGTGGAATACGACAATACGGCGGCATCTCCCACGCAAAGCGATCGCACTTTAGAATTTTTCGTAGACGACGGTGCCGCACACAGCAACACCAGTCCCCTTGCTAGAACCACCCTAGCCATTCAACCAGCCAGCCTCACGGTCAACAATGTAGAAACCGTAGAAGGCGAGACAGCAACCTTTACAGTGAACCTTTCCTCTCCTAGCGACGAAACCGTTACCGTTGAGTACGCTACCAACGACGATACGGCGACTGCGGGAGAAGATTACGAAGCGATAAGTGGGGAACTCACCTTTGAACCCGGTCAAGTTAGCCAAACCCTGGATGTATCCACTTTAGATGATGAGGAGCAAGAAGACAACGAAACCTTCACTCTATCTCTGAGCAACGCTGAAAACGCCGAAATCGATACCGAAACTGCCACTGGTACCATTCGAGACAACGATACGCCAGGGGTGCAAATTTCTCCGACCACGGGTCTGTTTACCAACGAAGCTGGCGGTCAGGCTAGCTTTTCGGTTGCTTTAAATACGCAGCCTACCGAAGAAGTAACTCTATCGCTATCCAGCAGCGACCCATCAGAAGGAACGGTAGCACCAGAATCGCTCACGTTTACCCCCGATAATTGGGACGTTCCCCAAAATGTAACTGTAACTGGGGTTGATGATGTTGCCATTGATAACGAGCAATCCTACAACATTGTTACCGACCCCCTGGTCAGTGGCGATCCCGACTACGACAGTTTAGATCCCAAAGATATCAGCGTTACGAACGAAGATGATGACGTAGCCGGATTTTTAATTACGCCTACCAGCGGTTTAACCACAACCGAGGCGGGAGGAACGGCAACTTTTGAAGTGGTTCTCAGCGCACCGCCTACCGATGATGTCACCATTGGTGTCTCCAGCAACGATACGAGTGAAGGTACGGTCGATAAATCGACGCTCACGTTTACGCCAACCAATTGGAACCAACCGCAAGTCGTTACTGTTTCTGGGGTAGACGATGACGATGTAGATGAAGATATTTCATATCAAATTGAAACCAGTCCCGATCTCAACACTGGCGACTCCAATTACAACGGTCTCGACCCCAACGATGTAACTGTTACCAATGAAAACGACGACCAGGTCGTTGTATCATTTGCCAACACCAGTTCCACGGTGACAGAAGAAGAGGAAGATACTGAGAAATCGTTTAATTTAGAACTTAACGATACGCCAATCGATGATGTTACGGTTTCGTTCCAAGTTGGACCTGGTAGTTCGGCTACGGAAGGAGAGGATTACAGTCTTTCCAATACGTTTACCATTCCTGCTGGTGCTACCAGTTTGGTGCAAGAGGTACCGCTAACCATCAATGCAGACGGGGAACCGGAAAACGACGAAACCCTGGAGTTGCAAATTGATAATGTCAACGGCGGTTTGGTGGGAACACCCGACCAAAGTACGGTTACCATTGCTGCGAACGATTCGATTTCTTATTCCATTGCTCCCACAGAACAGACGTTGGTGGAAGGGAATGGTGGTACTACATCTCTAGAATTTACCATTACTCGTTCTGGCGGTACCGATGTATCGAGCAGTGTTGAGTATGACATTGGTGGGAATGTTAACCAAGGCACTGATTTTACGAACATTGGCGGTACTTCTGGTGCGACTACAACCACAGGAACGATTTCGTTTGCTCCTGGTGAATCCAGTAAGACTATAACGTTGGATGTGGTTGGCGATGCGCAAGTGGAAGATACGGAAGTGTTGGCTATCTTCCTATCCGATCCCAATAAGACGGCACCGCCAGAAAACTCTACGATTCAACAAGGTTTTGCTGGGGTCGAAATTCTCGATGACGATACGGCTACGCCAACGCCAACACCTACACCAACGCCGCCGGATGATGGTACTGATGGTGATGGCGATGGTACTGATGGTGATGGCACCGATGGTGACGGTGACGGTACCGATGGTGATGGTGATGGTGATGGTACTGATGGTGATGGCGATGGTACTGATGGTGATGGCACCGATGGTGACGGTGACGGTACCGATGGTGATGGTGATGGTACTGATGGTGATGGCGATGGTACTGATGGTGATGGCGATGGTACCGATGGCGATGGTGATGGTGATGGTACCGATGATGGTGATGGTGATGGTACCGATGATGGTGATGGTGGCGAAACACCAACGCCGACCCCAACGCCAACGCCGACACCAACACCACTACCCGACCAACCTCAAGAGTTGGTTGGTACCGATGGCGATGATTTCTTAGAAGGGGAAGATGGCAACGATCGGATTATCGGTCAAGCCGGGAACGATACCCTTTCCGGTCAAGGAGGAAATGATGGATTGGCTGGCAATCAAGGGTCTGACCTACTTCTTGCTGGGATTGGCGACGATACCCTGTTTGGTGGCCAAGGCAACGATACCCTAGATGGTGAAGGTGGTAGCGACATCATAAGTGGTGATTTTGGTGATGATGTGCTCATTGGTCAGGATGGCTTTGACATCATGGCTGGTGGCGATGGCGACGATAATCTCAGCGGTGGTCTAGGTCGAGATACCTTGTCTGGTAACGGTGGTAACGACCAACTGTTTGGTGATGAAGATAGCGATCGCTTGTTTGGCGGTCAAGGCAACGATACCCTCAACGGCGGCGATGGCGATGATATTCTCTCCGGCGATTTGGGCAACGATACGCTAATTGGCGGCGATCGCAGCGATATATTTATCTTATCGTCTGGTTTCGGAACCGACTTTATTGCCGATTTCAACAAAAACGAGGACAAACTGTCTCTCGCGGAAGGGTTGAGTTTCAATCAGTTGCAAGTTCTGCAAGCTCCCAATGACCCGAATTCCACGTTCTTGCAAGTGGGTAGTACCGGTGAGGTCGTGGCTATCATTTCTGACGTTCCCTCTACCGAAATCAACTCAACTGATTTTACCTTTGGCTAAGGCAACGTCCATTTAATGCAATGGTAGGGTGGCTAGGTCCACCCTACTTTTTTGTTTCGATTCGGTTGATTTTTTATGAAGAAGCAGCTAAAGGAAACCACTCGCTGACCTGCCAGCGATGCTCTTCGTAAGCAAACAAGGTTATATGAGTTGCTGTAAATTCAAATTGAAAGCTTTGCTCTTTGAGCGTTTTCATTAATTGCCGATATCTAGGTTTGTTGAGGCGCTTGGCGAGGGTAATATGAGGTCGAAAAGGGCGAGTTTTGGGTTTTTGTGCTTCGGCTTCGCTCGCTACATGGGACTGTGACGGCGATGGATGGGGTCGAGCTGTTGCCTGGTTAGACTTGGAGGAACTTTGTTTTTGAAGGGGTTTGGGCAAAAAATCCAGGTCAGTTTCTACATGAGAGACTAAATTTCGATACAGTTGCTCTAAATTGGGATTTTCCACCACTTTAATGTAGACAACTTTCGGTTTGAACCCACCAAAGCCATCCAGTGCGATCGCAAATGGGGATTGAGAAGCTGCAAAAGTGCGCAAGCTGGCTTGCAATTTGGGCAGGTCTTCCGTTTCCCACGGAAAGGGAGGCAGTAGGGTAATGTGAGGAGGAGATTTTAAGGTTTTAATTTGCGAATCGATATTGGCAAGCTGGCGGTGAACTTCCCAAGCGCGATCGCTGATGGGTGAAGGCATTTCTATAGCAACAAAAAAGTTTTTTCTCGTCACAGATAAACCTCAAAAAGTTAAATAACAGCAATTTTGGGAATTTTTTCTCGGTTTTGTGTTTTTTTTGGACGGCTAGACCTCCATGGAATAGCGATCGCTACCGGCAAGTTTAGCAAACCAGCCATTCGTTACAAACCACAGACTTGCTCTCCCCATTGCAAATTGGTGTTTAAACCCGGTTGTCGACAGCGAAATGGTTGGATGTCTCCATCAACCCATCCATATCGTTGGACATAGCCACTTCCCCAAACACCAATTGTAAGCAAGCCCACACCATCGCATTGGTTCAGAATTTCTTGACTGGCGTATTGCAACATAGATTTCGACTGCATGATGGTTTCTGGCTGGTTTCCACGAATGAAAATACTCACATGTTTGGGTTTGTTGGTTGGCGCTCCTTCTTCATATAGGTTTTCCTCTTCATATAGATCTTGAATCAATTCCGTTTTGGAACGCTGCACTTTGACCCCCGCTACCTTGTCAAAACGACTTTTTACGCGATAGACAGGCGCCAGACAAGTGCGTTCGACAGCATTCGACTGTTTTTCTGCAAATTTTGCTTTTGCTTGGGGGTCGTATTCATCGCGAGTTTGTTTTAATAAGAACGCCAATTCTTCCAATGTGGAGGCTACTTGCCTGGCTGGCAAACCTTCAGGCTTTAATGTTGCCCAAGTATAGCGAAAATAAACTGTTCCTCCAGCTGTGATATACGGTTCTTGCCATGCCTGATATTTGTCAACTAGCTTGGTGTAGCTAGCACCACTATCAAAGCCAAAATGAATGGTGTGAATTTGTTGTTCGGGAAGTTCTGATGGATGGGCAATCCCGTCGGCTGGTGGCAAGATTTGATAAAGCGAATCACGACCTGAATTGGTTTCTATATATTTGGGTTCGATGCCTTCTCGATATACAAAAATATTGAGCGTATGGGCACCTAGCTCGCTGCTAATGCAACCCTGGCGAAATCCTTCCGGTAAATTGGGAATGGGGACCTCCAGCGAAATTTTGCCAGAACGAACTGCCTCCCGAAAGGTTTCCCAAGTAGGGCAGTTTTCCCCAGCTGAAGTTTCTGTAGCGGGAAGCTGAGGAACTCCCCAAAGTGTCACCCCGAGCCATGATAAAGCGATCGCAGTTGTTTTTATCGACCAGGTAGGTGGATGGTAGCGTATCATGATATTCTCCCTCCCATTCCTCATATTTATTGTTTTCCGATAAATATTTAGATACAAAAAGATTTTTTTTTATTATTTTTAAAAGTTACGATTTGCTTCTACACAAAACGTTTGCCATTTTTATGGAAACGTACTGCCATCTAGCGTTTTTAGGCTCGTTCGTTACACTTTCGTTAATTATACTTTTTTCGCTATTTTAACGAACAATTGGCACGTGTCAATCTGGAGAAAATCTCCCTACCCTCCCTTTCGGATTCTATCAGGGCAAGCCCGAACAAGGGGAAACAAGATACTGTAAATGTTACCTATGATTCTACTTCGTGTAACTCGATAGACGATCGAACGCTATAGAAAAGATAATACGAAATCTGACTGTAGGCTTGATTTATATCGAGCGACACTCAATTGAGTCTACCCCCCTACAACTCTCCCGCAGGTTCGGAGGAAGGAATTGCAACCGGAGGGCTCAGCAAGAGCAACTTTTATTGAAGCAGATGTCATACCAAATCCGATGTGTATAAACCCCGAAAATTTGGTAGGGGTAGTTCGCGAATCGCCCCTACATAGGGAATTTTCGTTGATAAAATAGCGAGTCTAGCTAAAGTGGCGTTGGTATCATATGAATTCTGAAAAAAATTATTTTTAAATTATACTAAAATCGAAGAAAATCGGCAATCAAAAAAAGTTTCATGACAGAATCCACAGATATTGCTCCTTTTCTAGGAAAAATTCGGATTTTCCAAGGATTACCAGCTCAACAACTAGAAGCCCTGGCCAAAATTGCGATTTTGCAGTCCTATCAGCGAGGAGAAACGATTTTTACTGAAGGCGATCCACCGAAAGGATTTTTTGTAGTGCAATCGGGAAAAGTGAAAGTATTTAAAACGGCAGTTTCTGGTAAAGAACAGATTTTGCGTTTTTTTGAAGCTAAGGAACATTTTGCGGAAGTACCGGCTTTTGATGGCAAACCGTTTCCGGCGTCAGCGTCGGCAGTGGAAGATAGCGAGTTGGTGTTTTTTCCGCGATCGCCATTTCTAGAGCTTTTGCATTCGCAACCCACCCTTGCGGTCAATTTGCTGGCTATTTTTGCACGGCATTTGCGACATTTCACCTGGCTAATCGAAGATTTATCATTGCGAGAAGTCCCATCCAGACTGGCAGGATATCTTTTACAATTAAGCCACCAACAAGCAACCCCCGATCGCGCTGTTTTAGACGTGACCAAAACCCAGCTAGCTGCTTTGTTGGGCACAATTCCCGAAACTCTTTCCAGAGGATTTAGCAAACTATCCCGAGAAGGCTTAATCGTTTCCCAAGGCAATGTCATTCAATTGTGCGATCGCGAAGGATTGGCACAACAAGCTGGCGAACTACCAAATAACCGCCATTTGCAATAACCACAAGCTCGAAAGTTCCGACTTTATAGCAATTGCTTTCTCAATTGAAGAAATTCAGTAGGATCGAAATTAGTAGGAATTGGACATCTTCCATGGCACAATCTCGTCTTCAGCAATTATACTCCTACATACGTCCCCACCGAAAACGAGCGCTCTTAGGAATCTTGGCGCTTCTGGTGGTGAATCTTCTGGGAGTTTACATCCCCTGGGTCATTCGCGACAGCATTGACCAAATACAAGCAATGACCCAAACCTCCCAAAACAGCTCCCTCAATTCGTTCTTACCTTCGGTTTTATTTATTCTCTTCTTAGCCACTGTAATGTGGTTTGTGCGAGTTACTTCCCGACTGCTAATATTTGGCGTTGGCAGAAAAGTAGAGTTCGACCTCAAACAGCGCATTTTCCAACATTTGCTGGTTTTGGAACCGGGATATTTTGCCTCTACAACCATTGGCGACATCATTAACCGCGCAACCAGCGACGTAGACAACGTGCGTCGCTTGTTGGGATTTGCTGTTTTGAGTTTAATCAATACCCTATTTGCTTATGTTTTGACCCTGCCGGTCATGTTTGCCATCAATTTGCGCTTAAGTTTAATAGCGATCGCGGTTTATCCGGTCATGCTGTTTTTGGTGCGGTTTTTCAGCGATCGCTTGCGGAGCGAACAAATGGAAGTACAAGAAAATCTTTCTAACTTAAGCGAACTCATCCAGGAAGACATGAGCGGCATGTCTCTAATTAAAATTTACGCACAGGAAGACAACGAACAAAACGCTTTCCAAAGACTCAACCAAAAACTGCTTGGTTCTAACTTAAAACTAGCCAGAACTCGAAATCTACTATTTCCTAGCCTCACCGGTCTATCCAGCGTTAGTTTGTTAATTTTGCTCACTTTCGGTACACCAGCGCTAGCGAATGGTACTCTCGAAGTAGGTGGCCTTGTTGCTTTGATTCTCTACGTAGAGCGCCTGGTCTTTCCCACCGCCTTGTTAGGATTTACCCTTAGCACCTACCAACGCGGCGAAGTCAGCATCGATCGCGTAGAATCCATTCTCTCAGCAACGCCCAAAATTAAAAACGTTCCCCATCCCATCGAACTTCCCCAACCAGTCAGCGGTCGCTTGCAAGCAAAGAACTTAACCTTTTCCTATCCCGATTCCGAACAACCGGCATTAGACCACATCAACTTTGATATTCAACCAGGAGAAAGAGTGGCCATCGTCGGTTCCATTGGTGGCGGCAAATCCACCCTTGCCAATGCGATCGCGCGTTTGATCGACATCGACCCGGAACAGTTATATTTAGACGGCTGCGACATTACCCAAATCCAATTAGAAGCCTTGCGCAGCAATATTGCCTACGTTCCCCAAGAAAGCTTTCTCTTTAGTACGAGCATTCGGGAAAACATTCGCTATTGCGACCCCACCAAACCTCAAGCAGAAGTGGAAGATGTTGCCAAACTAGCACAAGTACACTCCGAAATTCTTAACTTTCCCCAACAATACGACACCATCGTTGGCGAGAGAGGCATCACCCTCTCTGGCGGTCAGCGGCAGCGGGTTTCCTTAGCTAGAGCCTTGCTGGTGGATGCACCAGTTCTGATTTTAGACGACGCTCTTTCCAGCGTAGACAATCAGACAGCAACGGAAATTTTGCACAATTTGGCTCACATTCGCGGCACTCGGACCGTTGTGTTCATTTCCCACCAAATGGCAGCAGCATCCACATTGGAGCGTATTTTTGTCATGGATGGAGGCAAAATTATCCAACAGGGAACCCACCAAGAACTGCTGCAACAAGAAGGACTTTACGACAAACTCTGGAACCAACAAAAACTGGAAGCCACGTTAAAGTAGTTTCCGGATTTGATGGCAAATTATTGGTACAGAGATTGTAGGGGGGAAAGGGAACGATCGCCTTTTGGCTGGTTTCCTTTCTTATCTCTATTGTCACCACCATCACCATCAAAGAGCATATAACAATATGGGCGTTCCAACTGTTGCCTTAGCTGCATTAGCCACTTTTGCCGCTCAAGATTTGGCCTCAGAATCTGCATCCATTGCGATGGCGGATTCTCAACCATCCTTCGACAAACTCAGGGATTCACCAACAGATAGCGGCAAACATACAAATTTGAACTCGAGTGTGGAAGCAACCACGGTTTCTCAAGGAATGGGAATCCCAGAAACCATTGCCAATCCTCCTACTAGATTGTCATCTGTCACTGCTTCCAATGCTGCCGTCGAAACTCGTTCTGGTGCCACTGAAGCAGGAACATCGGAACCGGTCAATCCCTGGATGGTGGTGTTGGGGGATTTGCTGCTATCGCCTTTGGGTGCTTTGGCCGTTTTTTGGTTGGTACGTCGGTTGGTGGTTAAAGAGTTGGTCTCCCAAGTCAAGAAACACTTGCAGGAGTTGGGAGGATTGAACGAACAACTGCAAAATTCCCGCCAGCAAGCACAGCAGTTGCTGGAGGAGTTGGAACAGCATGTCAATACGGCATACGACAAAACCACAGCGGAAGTAGAAGGTCTCAAACAGGAAACCAACCGCCACAAACGGAACTTAAAGCAGGTAGAACAGTTTCAACAGGTTTGTATTTCTGAGTTTCAGTTTGCCGTACGGGATGTGGAAAAAGCCAAAGAAAAGACAATCGATCGCTTGTCGCAGGTAACCACAGCCAAAGTGTTGGAAGCCGTCAAACCCCAACTGCAACAGAAACTCCAACAAATGTATGCTAATTCTGGGGAAGTGAATCCGCCAGATGACGCCAAATCACCAGATGCGCAAGCGGCTTTTCAACAGGGAGAACAGCTTTTTGCGGCCCAAAAATATCAAGAAGCGATCGCAGCGTACAACCGTGCCTTAGAACAAGACCCATCTTGCCACCAAGCTTGGTACAATCGCGGCAATGCGTTGGTCAAAATGCGCCAGTTAGACGAAGCGATCGCTAGTTACGATAAAGCTTTAGCAATTCAACCCGATAAATTTGAAGCTTGGTACAATCGCGGCAATTTGCTGTTCATGCAGCAAAACTACGAAGATGCGGTGGCTTGCTATCAAAAAGCCCTTTCTATCAAATCCGACGATGCCGATGTTTGGCAAAATTGCGGTGTGGCTTTGGGAAAGTTGGAACGCCTCGAAGATGCGATCGCCAGTTACGATAAGGCTGTAGCGGTTCAACCCGATAAATTTGAAGCTTGGTACAATCGCGGCAATCTTCTAGCGAAACAAGGTCGTTACGATGCTGCTGTTGTTTCCTACGAACAGTCGTTAGAAATCAATCCCCAGCAAGTAGAAGCTTGGTACAAATGCGGAAATTTACTTTTAAAATTACACCGTTACCAAGATGCGCTGCATGCTTACGAACAAGCGTGCCAACTCAACCCAGATAATTACGAAATTTGGTATGCCAAAGGGTCGATTTTGGGACAGTTGCATCGATTTGAAGAGGCATTGGCTGCCTACGACCAAGCCATAGAACTTCAACCCGATCGCTATCAAGTATGGTACAACCGAGGCAACGCCCTTGCCAAACTTCACCGCTATGAAGAGGCGTTGAGTTCTTACAACCAAACCGTACAGTTCGAACCCAACCACTACGAAGCCTGGTACAATCGCGGTACCATGCTGCAACAACTGCAGCGATATCGGGAGGCGATGGAATCTTACAATGTGGCTTTGGAATTAAAACCCAACAGCCACCAAGCTTGGCATAGCAGCGCGCGCGTTTTGGAAAAAATGCAACGCTACGATGAAGCGATCGCTTCCTACGAACGTGCCATTAAACTGAAACCAGATAAATACGAAGCTTGGTACAACCGTGGCAACCTACTAGCAAGATTGCAACAGTACCAGGAAGCCTTTGATTCTATTACCAAAGCCGTACAAATTCAGCAAAGCCTCATGCACGCTAGCTAAAAACCTGCGATCGTACCCATCAAAATCTCAAGTTTTCCCGATATAATAGCATCCTGTGGTTACATCAAGAACACCTCATGGCAGAGGCAAAAATCGGTATTATCGGCGGTAGCGGTCTGTACCAGATGGATGCGCTACAAGATGTGGAAGAAGTTTCCATAGATACACCCTTTGGTTCCCCTTCCGATTCGCTAATTGTTGGTACGTTAGAAGGCGTACGAGTGGCTTTTTTGGCACGTCACGGTCGCTACCACCACTTGTCTCCTTCCGAACTACCATTTCGCGCCAATATCTACGCCATGAAGCGTTTAGGCGTACAATATATTATCTCGGCTTCCGCTGTCGGTTCTTTACAAGAAGACGTGAAACCCCTCGATATGGTGGTGCCATCCCAGTTTATCGATCGCACCAAGGAACGCATTTCTACGTTCTTTCGGGATGGCATTGTCGCTCACGTAGGGTTTGCCGACCCGGTATGTCCGAACCTAGCACAAGTTTTGGCAGATGCTGTGGCTAGCTGCCACCTGCAAGATGTCACGTTACATCGCGGCGGTACCTACGTTTGCATGGAAGGACCGACTTTCTCCACTAAGGCAGAATCCCATCTTTACCGCAGTTGGGGCGCTACGGTGGTGGGAATGACCAATTTACCGGAAGCCAAATTAGCGCGAGAAGCAGAAATAGCGTACGCTACCCTAGCCTTGGCAACAGATTACGATTGCTGGCATCCCGAACACGACAGCGTCAGCGTGGAAATGGTGGTGGGCAACCTCAAACGCAACGCTGTCAACGCCCAAAAAGTTATTTTAGAAACCGTACGCCGCTTGAGCGAACATCCCCCAGAATCAGCAGCTCATACGGCTTTGCAATACGCTATTCTCACGCCGCTGGACAAAGTACCAGAAACAACTAAAAACAAGCTAGAAATTTTTCTACGTAAGTATATGTAATTCTAGGGGCAAGCCTTGTGCTTGCCCATTGAGGTTACCGAGCCTAGGAATTATGCTATATTCAGTTATAAAAATAAAAAATCTATAAGGGGCGTTTCTAGCGATCGCCCTCTGGCAGAGCGATCGTTGGTCGGGAAAGAAAGGCCAAGTCCCTATATTTTGCGATCTAAGACAATCGGATTACCAAAAAGGATTGGCGAATTGTCCCTACAATATATTATTTGAATCTTTCACTTACAAACAACAAACCGGATTTTTTACGAGTTGCTGGCAATCGTCCCTCGTCTACCTATTTTGCTAGGAGGATTTAGGCAGGCGGAGTTGGCGAATCAGTTCTCTAACAACTTCTGTTTTGGTTTTTCCTTGAGCGATGCAGTAATCTTCTAAGTGATTTAACTCGGATTCTGGCAAGCGAATAGTTAAAATCTTGTCTGATGGCGGCTTGGTCCTAGACATGATTCCTTAAATCAAAATAGTTCAAACGATACTTAAAGTTCTATAAAACAATTGAAAATGTATCGTTGATTGCGAATGTTGCGAGCGAACGTTGCTCAAAAAAACGATCGACAACGTGATTTCATTGTTATGACAAATTCTATCGCAAAGAACGATCGATGTAAATCAAGATGGCTACCTCGCTACCTCGTTGCCCGAGAAAATGCGCTAAAAATTTCTATAAAAGGCATGCAAGTGGGCATTTAAAGCATGCTGAATAAATAGCAGTTCGGTTGCCCTATCCTCCAAAGTTTAACCAGTTCCACAAAGATCGCGAACATGTGGTCTAGCAGCTCCATCGATATCTGAATTTGCAAACTTGCTTCTACATTCGTTGTAAAAAAACAATGCCATCGATTACACTAAAAATATATTCATATTTTTCGATCGCATAGGTATTTTTCATGAATCAAGTTCCTGAGGCAAATGCCACTACCAAAGAAGTTGGCCAACCTGCCTTTCTAGAAAAGGTGATGTCCCAAGCCAACTTGCCAGATATCTTTGATGCAAGAGACAATGCCGTGGTGGTTTTTCGCACCATGCGCGATTTAATGCCAAAAGAGGCTATCCAACGAGTGGCATCCCAGTTGCAAGTAGAGGCTATCTCTAGCAACAACAAGGCGCTACAATATAAAATTAGCGATTTGTGGATGGATACCAACGTTTTGGTGCGGTTTCTCAGTTCCATCCGCGCACCGCTGAAAATTGATAGCGATACGTTTATTTTTCGCATCCAGCAGGAAGGTAGTTTGCCAAAAAATATTGCTCCCGAAACTTTAATTGAGGCGGTCTTTTCGGCTATGAAGGCGGAACTGTCGGCAGAAGGTAGCCAAGAAATTGATCGATATTTGCCGGATCGAGTCAAACAGATTTGGCAGCAAGCCTAAGGGGAAATCCGGTTGTTAAAAACCGCAAACTCCCCAGAAAATAAATCCTGTTTTCTATTTTAGAAAGCAGTTTTTACCCATTGTTGTTCGATCGATTTTGCGAGCTTTCTTTTCCGGATGGGAAAATCCGTTTTGGCTAAAGGAAAGCAAAAATGTTTAGGCGATATTGCTTTTGGGGTTCACCAACAAGGCAACGGCATAGGCAGCCATGGCTTCTTCGCGACCAACGGCATCCATTTTTTCGTTGGTAGTGGCTTTAATGCTAATTCGATCGCTGTTGATTTTTAAAACAGTTGCCAAGCGATCGCGCATAACCCCCAAATAGGGTTTGAGTTTCGGTCGTTCGGCAACAATCGAGGCATCAATGTTGCCAATTTGCCAACCTTCCTTGCCAATGAGATAGCAAACCTGTTCTAACAAGACCAGGCTATTGGAACCTTTCCAGCGATCGTCGTTGGGGGGAAAGTGAACGCCAATATCGCCCAAACACAACGCACCCAGCATAGCATCCATAATCGCATGGGTCAGTACGTCGGCATCGCTGTGTCCCACCAATCCCAGTTGGTGGGGAATTTCTACGCCTCCTAAAATTAAAGGGCGATCGCTTTGGAGGCGGTGTATATCGTAGCCGTTGCCAATACGAATATTTGTCATAAAGCGTTTATTTTTATTTTTATCCTGGTTTTAGCTATCCAAAGCACCATTTACTCTCCCATTAAATCCATATACCTGGCGGCTACCCGCATAGGGAACCAGTTCCACTTCCCGTTCGTCGCCGGGTTCAAACCGTACCGCCGTACCAGCGGGAATATTTAGATGCGTACCTTTGGTGCGTTCGCGTTCGAACAGCAAAGCCTCGTTGGCTTCGTAGAAATGGAAGTGAGACCCCACTTGAATCGGGCGATCGCCGCTATTGGCTACCCGTACGGTTATGGTAGGGCGATCGGCATTGAGTTCGATATCTCCCGACTGGGGAACGATTTCGCCTGGAATCATCGCCAACCTCGCTTGCTATCGAATAGGATTGTGAACTGTGACCAACTTCGTACCGTCGGGAAAGGTCGCTTCCACGTGGACTTCCGGCAGCATTTCCGGAATGCCTTCCATCACGTCATCGCGGGTGAGCAAAGTTGCGCCATAACTCATTAAATCGGCAACCGTACGCCCTTCCCGCGCGCCTTCCAAAATTCCTGCCGTAATATAAGCCACGGCTTCAGGATAGTTGAGTTTCAGACCTTTTGCCAGCCGTCGTTCCGCTAGCAAGGCAGCGGTAAACACCATTAATTTGTCTTTTTCTTGAGGCGTCAGTTGCATAGGAATGGCTGTTGTAACAAGCGTACGCTTTTGCTGGTGCTGGTTTTGTTGTTTCGGATTGCAAAAATCTTACCACAATCGGTACCAGTTTTCCGCCCAAATCTGGAGATTTTCTTCTGTACAGCCACTAGAAACCTATTTAGCTAAATATAAAGAAAATTTTCACCAAGAATAGCGGCCAATCCATGTAAAGTGAGGGAACGTGGATTTTGCAAACAACGACCTTTCCTTTGCAGATGCCTCAGAGTAGCCGTAGCCACAACCAAAACGAACCGGTATTTCTAGACCCAGCTTCCCC
>CAYZHY010000057.1:17721-24965 GCA_964477525.1 uncultured Geitlerinema sp.
CCCTTCGACAACGCTCAGGGCAAGCCCTTCGACAACGCTCAGGGCAAGCATTTAGATCCCCATCGCTATAAGCTTCGATGCATGTCGTGCGGTGCTGAGTATTGGGCACATCCGTTTCGATTGCACTGCGATCGCTGTTGGGAATCGGGTTCCTTGTTGCGTACTGTTTATGCCCAAAAACAGCTCCAAGTCAAACCGCAACTACCTGGTATTTTTCGCTATCTCGATTGGCTACCGGTGAATCGCTATTTGGATGTAGCCGGCAAACCGATTGTTTACGAAAGCCAGCATTTGGCCGCTCATTTAGGTTTAAAACGCCTTTATATCTGTTTTAACGGCTACTGGCCGGAAAAACATGCTGGCTTGGCTACTGGTTCCTTTAAAGAATTGGAAGCTGCCTGCGTTCTCGCGAGAATTCCTGCCAATTCTTCTCGTACCCTCACCCTAGCATCTGCTGGCAATACAGGGAGAGCTTTTGCCCATTTGGGAGGGACTCTCAATTTGCCCATTTGTTTGGTGGTTCCCGAAACTAGTTTGTCCAAAATTTGGAGTACTAACAGCCAGCTTCCCCAAAATGCCCCTTCCGTTCGTTTGGTTGCCGTTGCTGATAACAGCGACTACTCCGATACCATTGCCATTGCTCGTTCCATTGCCGCTCAAAACGGTTTTTTCTCGGAAGGTGGAGTTTTGAATGTGGCGCGACGGGATGGGATGGGGGCAACGGTTTTAGAAGCAGCGGTGACGCTGGGGGAAATTCCCGATAGCTATTTTCAGGCTGTGGGGTCGGGAACGGGTGCGATCGCGGCTTGGGAAGCCAATTTGCGGTTGCTGGAGGATGGTCGGTTTGGAAAAAAACGCATGAGATTGCATTTGGCTCAAAATGCTCCTTTTACCCCCATGGTTGATGCTTGGCAGGCACAAAGTCGTTCGTTGAATATGCCCCCGGCCGCGATCGCGCGATCGCAAATTCAGCAAGTATTGGCTCAAGTTCTCACCAATCGCAATCCTGCCTATGCCATGCCTGGCGGCTTGTACGATGCGCTAACAGATACGGGAGGAAATATGTATGCTGTTAGTAACCAGGCTTGTAGCTACGCTCGATGGTTGTTCGAACGGTGGGAAGGGATTGATATTAGTGCCGCCTCGGGGGTGGCAACGGCGGCGTTGATCCAGGCTGTAGAAGCTGGTAAAGTCAACAAGGATGAATGTATTTTGTTAAATATTACCAGCGGCGGCATCAAGCGCATGCAGCGAGAGTTGGTACCGCAGCAATGGCCGGCCGATTTGGTGGTGTCTCCTACTTCCAGTTGTTAGTTTGACGTTCGCTTGGGAATAGAACGACCTTTTGGTCAGCTATTCGCTGTTTAATGGTGCTCGTACGGTAAGTTTCAATTCTGCCTTTGCGGTTAACAGGTTGGTTGTTTTATGAGGAATTTAGCATTTTCGGCTTTCGCGGCGATCGCCTATTGGTCTCGATGGAATTTCTTGCGCAAAACCCATCGCATGGATGAAGTACAAGAAAATTTTTTGCGATCGCTTTTGCAAACCCACCAAGATACGGCTTTTGGGCGCGAGTACGGCTTTGCGGATATCCAAACCATCGACCAGTTTCGCGAACGAATTCCCGTGCAATCCTATCAGGCATTCGCTCAGTATACCCAACGCATGGCTCATGGCGAACCCAACGTTCTCGTTGCCGATCCGCTTATTTATTTTAATATTAGCAGCGGGTCCACCGGCAGCAAAAAGCTGATTCCTGTCACCAAGCGATCGCGTCGGGTTCTCGCTCGTTCCAACCGCACCGCTGCTGGATTTGGCGTAGCCGCCGCTGCCCGTCAAAACCGACCTTTGGGAGATTTTCTCTATCCCATTTCTGCCAATTCCCACGGCGTCACCCCTTGCGGCATTCCCTATGCCCCCGTCAGTACCAGCGATGCGCGTTTGACGGATAGACTCTCCCGGCAAGTATATGCCCATCCCTTCGAAACATTTGAAATTAGCGATGCCAGCACCCGCTACTACGCCTGCCTCTTGTTTGCTCTGCGTAACCGCCAGCTGCGGGTCATTGGGGCGACTTTTCCCGTGCTAGCCTTACAAATGTGCGATCGTCTCAGCGAATATAGCGAATCTTTAATCGAAGACTTAGAGAAAGGTACCATTGCCTCCTGGCTACCCATCGACGGCGACAGTAAAGATATTCGCAGCCGACTGGAACCAAAATTATCTCCCTACCCCCAACGAGCTGCCGAATTGCGCCAAATTGTTAAAAAATACGGTCACCTGACTCCCAAACATGCGTGGCCCCATCTTTCTTTTGTCGTCACCGCGCGCGGGGGCACTTCCAACTTTTATTTTCAACGATTTCCCGAATATTTTGGCGATACCCCTGTTTTTGGCGGTACTTATTCTTGTGCGGAAGGCGTTCTGGGCATTCACCACGATCTCAACGACGATACCTGTCTTCCCGCCATGGAAAGCACCTTTTTGGAATTCATTCCCCAAGACCAATGGGATGCCGAATTTCCCAAAACCATCCTTCCCACCGAAGCCCAAGCGGGAGAACGCTATCGCGTGGTTTTTAGCAACTACAGTGGCTTCTATCGTTACGATTTGGGCGATATTGTTGAGGTTACCGGTTTCTACAACCAAGCGCCTCTATTTACCTTTCTCCACCGCCAAGGTAACGTCATGTCATCTTCCACCGAAAAAACCACCGAAGCCCACGTGGTGGAAGTCATGCGTCGCTTGCAGGAAGAATTTCAAATTTCTCTAGAAAATTTCTGCATTACCCTCAGCAAAGATGCGGTTCCCGCTCATTATTTGGTCAATATCGAACTGGCTTCCGGGCAATCGCACTTATCCCATCCCAAACAGTTTTTGCAGCGGTTCGATGAAGTCATGAAAGAGGTACAGAAGTTTTACGCCATCAAGCGACGGGACCAAATTCCCCTGCCGCGTTTGCGAATTATGGCGCCGGGAAGTTTCGAACGGTTGCGCCAGCGGATGCTGCAGCAAGGGGTTGCCGAGTCGCAATTAAAATTTCCCCATCTCACAGAAGACCGCAATTGGTTGGATGGATTGCCGGTTCTCGAGGAAGTGCGATTGGAGGAATGATGGCATTTTCCCGTCTACCAAGGAGCGCCAATGGTAACAAATCCCGCCCAATAATAAGGATGGGCAAAATTTTCCTGGGGCAAGTTATTGAGTTCTGGGGGCAAATTCACGGTACCGCGCACCCCGCGTAGGGAACCGTTTTCCAAGCGTACTTGTTGGTTGAGAAAATCTAGCTGTGCCTGGCGTAAGGCTTCGGCTTTGAGGGAATGGTCTTGCAAGTGTTGGTAAAATTTGCCCATTAACCCTAGGGTACCGGTATCGCTTACTTGCCAAATACTAGCCACGGCGGTTTGTACGCCGCTATTGACGGCCAATCCGGCAAATCCCAATTCGGCGTTGCCTGCGCCCAACGCTGTTTGACAGGCGCTCAATACTAACAAGTTGATGGCGAACTCGGCAAAGGGGAGCTGGCGCAATTGTGAGGGTGTTAGTTGGGTATCCCACAATTGGATAAAGGAGTTTTCTAATTCTCCGGCTTCAAATCTGGCGTGGGTAGCTAAATGGACGATATCAACGGAATTTTGGAGCTGCGATCGCAGTTTGTTAAAAGTAAATCCCTGATTCAAGAAAGATTTGCCCGCCCAATCGCCGGTTAAAACGGTTTCCAGTTCGATGGGAACGGCTGGTAATGGGGGAAAATCCTCAAATTCCGACCTGCCCATGGCGAGTATGTTGGTCCTGTCGCTGTTGTCAGCATCAGGTTGAGTGTCAATCATATTAAAAGCCGGAATGAGGGCCAAACTGTATTGTTCGACCAGAAATTGTTCGCCATCGTGCAAAGCAGATAAAGGCAGCGATCGCAAGCCACTCCCCATACAAAACAGCAAAGTATCGATGGAAATATTATTTTCTCCTCCCTGAAAGTACCCCTGTAAGGGACCAATTATCCAATTGTGGAGTTTGCGAGCTGCACTTAGGTAAGTGCGATGGTCTGAAGGACCGGTGCCTTCGGCACCATCGCGTTGCTGGCGGCGATTGGTTATGTTGGCGCGCAGGTCTTGGACGGTTTCTAAAACCAACTCGCGATTGGCTTCGGGCACAATATAACCTTTGGGCGCTTGACCCGGTGCAAAAGCCAACACTTGTAAATGGGAAGGAGTGGCAGCAACATAAATCAGGGCGGTCTGATTATCCGTTGCTTGGCTAATTTGTTCTAAGGTTTTGGGAATTTCTTTTCCCGTAATTTCGACGGTTGATAAATTAGTTTCAAAATAACCTTCATAAGCTTCTTCCCAATTATTTTCTAACTCGGTAGCACGTTCTGCCACTTGTTGTGGGGGCATGGGGGAAATTTCCCAGGTACCAAAATGAGACGGTATAGAGGAAGTTTGAGCCACCGCCCATCCACTCAAAAGAGTGCCCCACAAGGGAAGGCTGCTGGCAAAACCCAAAAGGGATTTTTTTAAGAATCGGTGCTGTTGTCTTGCCATAATGTTACCTCTGGGGCAGGTTTGGTTGGGAAAGCGCTAACTAAGGCTGCAGGTGGGGATGGTTTCGCGATTTAGCGATGTTTTTTGGGGGAATGGGATTTTGGCTGCTTGAGGAGGAAGAAATGCCCGATCGGCCCCTGACCGGCTCCCAAATCCATTGAATGGCGAATGGCTTCGGTGGTGTAGTCTTTGGCGGCTTGTACGGCTTTGAACAGGGGTTTGCCCAAAGCCAGGTTGGCAGCGATCGCGGCGGAGAGGGTACAGCCAGTGCCGTGGGTATTTTTGGTTTCAATGCGATCGCCTTTTAACACCTTCATGCGATCGCCATCAAACCAAACATCGGTTCCCCAGCACTCTTTGAGCATGCCACCCCCTTTCACCAAAACAGCAGATGCACCTAGCTCGTAGATTTTTTCCGCTGCCTTTTTCATATCTTCAACGCCATCAATTCCCCATTCGCTGAGCAATTGTGCCTCGTAGTGATTGGGGGTAACAATAGTGGCTTTGGGAATCAAAGACTCGCAAAGAACGGCAATGGCATCATCATCAATGAGCCTGGCCCCCGTACGGGAAACCATCACCGGATCCACAACCAAATTGGGAATAGATAGCTCATCAATTTCTTCTGCCACTGCTACCATAATTTCATCATTGAGCAGCATACCGGTTTTCGCAGCATGCACCCCAATATCGCGAACCACCGATTGACATTGGGCAGCGACAGCGGCGGCAGGCAACGAATCGACCCGGTCCACCCCCAAGGTATTTTGGGCGGTAACGCAGGTAATCGCACTGGTTCCGTGAACGCGATGGAAAGCAAACGTACGCAAATCCGCTTGAATGCCAGCGCCACCGCCGCTATCCGAACCAGCAATGGTTAAGGCTACAGGAACTTCGCTCATAAAAGAATAGAATTTATTGATTGGGTCTTCTGCGTTGCAGGAACTCAGGAATATCCAAACCGCTTCCTGGTTGTTTGAACGGCTTATCCTGAGTGGGTTTGGAAGGAGTTCGGCGATCGCTTCTCGGCTCGGAAGGAGAGGGTTGGCTTGTATCCAGCTCTTCCGTTCCCTCATCGCTTTCGCTACCAAACCCAGTAGCAATGACAGTGATGCGAACTTCTCCCTGCATGCGATCGTCAATCACCGCCCCAAAAATAATATTGGCATTGGGGTCTACGGCATCGTAAATGGTTTCGGCAGCCGTATTTACCTCGTACAGGCTCAAATCGTTGCCGCCGGTGATATTAAGCACTACCCCTTGTGCCCCCTCTATAGAGGACTCTAGCAAAGGTGACGAAATCGCAGCCACCGCTGCTTCCCGAGCCCGAGATTTGCCAGACCCTTCACCAATGCCCATCAAAGCCGAACCAGCATCTGCCATAACGGTACGTATGTCAGCAAAGTCCACGTTCACCAATCCAGGAATGGTAATAATATCAGAAATCCCCTGTACGCCTTGACCCAAGATGCTGTCTGCATAGCGGAAAGCTTCCTGTACCGGGGTTTGTTCGGTAATTACCGAAAGCAGGCGATCGTTGGGAATCACAATCAGCGTATCCACGCGACTTTGCAAAGCCGCAATGCCTTCTTCGGCTTGATTGGAACGCCGCCTGCCTTCAAACATAAATGGTTTAGTAACCACCCCTACGGTCAGGGCACCCACTTCTTTGGCAACTTCTGCCACAATGGGAGCTGCCCCCGTACCGGTACCACCGCCCATGCCAGCCGTAATAAACACCAAATCGGAGTTATCGAGGGCATTGGTAATTTCGTCGCGGGATTCCTCGGCAGCCTTTTGACCAATGGAAGGATTGCCGCCTGCTCCCAAACCACGGGTGAGTTTTTGACCGATTTGCAAGCGTTTGGGGGCTGATGAGTTGGAAAGGGCTTGGGCATCGGTGTTGATTCCCCAGAACTCGACGCCACCCAATTCGCTTTCGATCATGCGGTTGACGGCGTTACAGCCACCACCGCCTACACCCATCACTTTAATTCTGGCTGCGTTGCTAGGCACAATATCTTTACTCCTAGATTCTACCCCGGGCTGCCCGTTTTCCCGAGATTGCCCCACATAATATCCAGAGTTGCCAAAGGGATTCGCAGCATCGGATGTTGCTGGAGAATTGGTAGCTCCGTCTGTATTGGGAATTTGATTGGCGAGCCCTTCTTCTATATTAAAAAGCTTCATAGATTTTAATTGCATAAATCTGCGCTCATCGACGAGCGACAAATCAACAAGGGTAACCACGGGGGGTTACCCCTACATTTTGGGTGGTGGCTTTGTCGCAACTTGTCTCAACTATAAGGGAAGTTGAGTTGGTTTCCAACTGGATGCACCGAATCCATACATTGTACGTGTCGCTTTGGCCACCGGATAGTACAATTGGCGAACCACGCTAGTTTGAGGTAAACCTCGTGGAACTAGGGTTCGTTCTTGGCACAGAAACAACGATTTTGGCGTTGCTTTTTTTGGTAGGAGTTGACCTACTTCTACCAAATTTTCTGCAATTACCCTACCCTAAAATGTTGTCAATACCAATGGATAACCATTTTATTTATTTAATGGGTGGTGCGACAACACTCAACGCGAGCCTTGTCGGCATGCTCACCGCCAATTGGGTATTGCTAGTTGGATGAGGTAGGTTACAGGAGAGGGAGCAAAGCCCACGTCTTTGAAGCGTGGGATGTAGCGTCGGAG
>CAYZHY010000058.1:0-23754 GCA_964477525.1 uncultured Geitlerinema sp.
CAGGAAGACAGTGCTGACACGGAACTTCAAAGCTCCGACGCTACATCCCACGCTTAAAAGACGTGGGCTTTGCTCCCTCCCCTGTAAAAACATCCGTTTGGTGGTTGGATTTCTACCACCGCTTCAGACAACGGCAACTGGCGCATTTGATGTTCAAATACGTTAACCTGATACACCCAATTGTTGGTGATGTCTACAGCCGTTAGCCAACCGCTGATCGGACTGTAAACGCCGGTGTCAATCGCCAACCAACCGGGACCTTTTACTAATTGACCAGGATCGACACCACCAAATGTATAGGTAATCGTGTGACCCACGACAATTTGTTTGTCTGCAAAATACGGTTGGGTCAAGGCATGAAATTTGTCGCGAATCCAACAAAATTGTTCGTTGGTTTGTTCTTCAATGGGTAAGTTAGGATCGACGCCCGCATGGACCAACCAGATATCGCCTAAGTCAATGTACCAAGGCAGTTCCTGCATCCATTGCAAATGCTCGATCAACCACGATTGGGGAACTGTTTTGTAGCTAGCCAAGGTAGATTGACCGCCACCATACAACCATGTGGGTAATGCTGGCGACCTAGCAACATCGTTGGCAAAGGCATCTAGGAACATTTGTTCGTGGTTGCCCAAAACGCAAGAATAGTTATTTTGTCTGACAAATTCCACCACTTGGGCACTTTTTGGTCCCCGGTCTACCAAATCCCCGAGAAAATATAGCTCATCTTCTCTACCTAGCTCGATGCTTTCCAGCAACTGCATTAATCCGTCGTAATGACCGTGTACATCCCCAATGAGAATGCGTCGTTTTTTTTGCTGACTCATAGTTCAAACAATAGGCAAACTAACGTACGAGTGCGCTTTTTTTGGTTTGACCCATTGGCACTCAGGGAAAATATTGCTTTCCCCCCTACTACTTATAGTTTCGCAAGCACTTACATTGGCGCCTCGGCCATTGTGCTGAAAACACCTCGGCCACAATATCGATCTTTCAATACAACTTTTGGCTGAAATATGTGGAAATTACGGATATTTCCGAGGGTATTCTCCATCAAAAATTTTGAAAAGTCTAGCAAAGACAACCAAATGCAGGGAGGATAGCTATTTTCAATCAAAAGTCGAGCTAGGGGAGGAAATCACAAATTTGATGTCGGGGTCATTCCCTTTTCCCTATCTTTGTTCTTAATTTCCACCAACATGCGATTGAGGGCGTGAACGATTAATTTTTTAAAGCTTTCAGAAAACGTTGCAGTTGACCAAACATCCCAGCTGGTTGTCCTGTTTGCGTGGAACTAGCTTCCGATTCGGACTCGCTTTCCGAACTGCTAGCTGGTGCAAAAAGTTCTTCCAACTGGTCTGAGGTGGGTTTTTCGGGAAATTCTGCCATTAACTCGTAGTCGGTTTCGGTTTCCCGCCAAACTTGCCAGGGAGAAGGATAGCAACGGAAAATTGCAGCGCCGGGAATGGGTTTGATGTAATAACAGGACAGCAAGGTACTGAGAAATCGTTCTCGCAGTTGTCGTCCGGCATATCCAATTCCTACAGTAGCAATATCTTCCAGATTGGGAGCTAGCAAGACCACCAATTTCCCTTCCGCTTGCGCACACAGGTTTTCTACTTGCTTGACTTCAACGGATGACGGCTGTACGAGTAAATAGGCGGCATCTTCCTCTTCTAATTTATTCTCAACGGGATTGCGTTCGGAACCTAGGTCGTCAATCCGATAGGGAAGGTCTTGCCAATCCCTTTTTGCTAGGGCAGCAGAACCAGTATCGGGGAACATAACTTTTAGGTAATGGCCGTATTCCTCAAACAGGGGCAGAAATTTTTTCGTCACCGGCATGACTTTGAGTTCGGGAAACACCAGTTCCACTTGCAGCCGCGAGTGACCATCTTCTACCGCTGCTTTGGTTGCTGTTTGAGCTTGCGCGATCGCTTCGTCCAAACTACTGGGAAGGTTTGCCATAACGCTACAGTTCGATCTCGTCAGTTTCTAGCATAATCTCTATTATAAGCAATTTCCACAATATAGCTTCGTTGCTTGCTAAATTTTTTTGTGATACACTAGGAATTAATAAGTTTTATTGTAACTCTTTTATCGATTTATATTTATTTGCTTGTTTTTAGAAAAACCGGGATTTGACCGTTTTTCGTCGTGCCCGATCTAACTACTTTGCACTGCTCTTTTTCCCTACATATAATAAAAATACGGTCGCGTTCTAAATATCTTTGTTTGGAAAATAGCCATGTCCGAAAACCAACAATCTCCCAATCAATTTTTAACCTATGACGAAGCTGCTGATGTGGACGCTTCCCTGTTGTCCAGTCACGAAAAATTCTTAGCCCGTTTGACGATATCTTCACAAAGATTGTTGAAAATCATCGCTGAAGATGCGGGCGTTCCTGTAGAAGAGTTGACCCACAAACAGATTGTTTCTTGGTTTGAAAAAGACAACAAAATTCGCCGAGAACAAGGACCGGAAGCAGCTGTTCTCAAATGGTAGATTTAGCGTGGCTTTTGCTTTCGCGAACATCCACATACCTCCCATCGATTTATCCCAAATAGTATCGGTAAACAAGAGTGGTTAATGTGATGCTTTGAACAAACAGCAGGTAAAATACAATGGCTGTAGAGAAATATTTGATAGGAAAACGGATGTTGCGATTGTATAGTAACAAAAATACCGTTGGTGCGATCGCAATAAAATATCTACCTTGTACGCCTTGAATGATATTGGCACCAACCGGACTGCCTGCTGCATAAATTAACGTAAAAATTAAGCCGCTGCTAGCCAAACCGACCAATCCCAAAATGAATTTTTGCCACCAAGCGATCGCAATTTTAGAATCGTCATTGCTAGCAATAGCAACAACAAACAAAACCAACCAGTAAGAAACAACAACGCCCAACGGCAAGGGCGTATCCAACCATCCCAATTGACCGATAAACTGGACGAAGTATTTACCTCCAAACTCTTGTAAAGTATGGAACCAAATCCCTAGATATTCAATGGGATGCTGCCAAACAAATAGAAGTTGTTGCTTGGGAAGAATTTCGGGATAAATTTTGCCGTAATCACCTCCTGCAATAGACGACCACACGAACATTGTTAGTACGCTTGTTAAAAAAATGCTGCTGCCAACAACTATATATTTAGAAAAAAATGGGAATGGCTGGGAATGGTTGGGATATTCTTGACTATCCGTCGGTGGGTCGTTGCCATTGATTTTGCTAGCAGGAATCAATAAAAATAAAAAAATCAAAGGAATGTAGGCTGGTTTCACCAACGGTAACCCCAAACACAAGAGACCGATAAACCACAAATCGCGATTGTTTATTGTCGTTTTAGCGAAACTATACTGTAAGAACGTTGCTGTTAGCAAAAATACCAAGCCATTGGTTACGGCATCTGCCGATAAAGAAGCCGCTTGAAATAGCGACATTGGCATTAACAACAGCAAAGCAAACAACCAAGAAAGAAAGGGCGTTCTCCCAATAGCTAAATATCCCAATCCCAACCAAGCCAGCAGATTGAAAAATCTCCCTAAATAAAACATAATCAGCGGGGAAACTCCTAAAATTCTACCCATACCCAGTCCAATAATTTGAGGAATATAAGGAATGGGAGAATATAAAGCTGCCCCTTGAAAACGAATAAAAGTGCGATCGCTTGGTTGTAAAGGCAAATCCAACAAAGCCAAAATATCCTGGGGATTTTGTTTGATTTCCGCAGAACCACGTAAGTTGGGAGGAGAAACTTCCCGTACCGTTACCAACAAACTGTTCGGTAAATAGCCACCGCTGCAAGGAATATCTTGGCGATCGCGGGTATAGCCAGAACATTCCCCCACATGATAATCTGCTAGTATCTGCCCCTCGCTAAGTTGGTAAGCGCGATAAAAATGCTGGTATTCATCGGGAACTTGAAACGGCGGCGTTACCAAAACCAAAATAACGCCAAAAATAGCGCCTATCCATAAAAAAGCTTTTTCTGGAACCTTCCAAATCGCCATATTGTTCCCGCTAAAACCAAAACCAAAAAGTTTTACAAAACAATCGCAATCCCAAAATATTCTTCCCCTCTCCCACCTAAACCAACAACTTATGAATCGGTATCCGGGGCACATTAGCCACATCGTAGTGAATAGCTGCCAGCAGCGATTGAAAGCCTAAAATAATCGGCAAAGCTGCTACCATCACCGTTCCACTCGTAGCGGGAGTTCCCCGTTGAAAACTCAGATACCAGTGAAAAATACCATAAATCGTGCCAAATCCCACAAACAGAATGGCAACAATCAGTTCCAAAGACCCAATATTAAAATCCCGCAGGTAGTAGTTATAAAAAATACGTTTCAACAGGCGATTGATATATTTTCCAGGAAAGTTGCAAATTACTTTACGAATATTAAGGTGGCTGGTAGCGCCTGTATATTTCGACCTCATGGGCAAATCGTATACCACCGCACGAACCGTACTGAGGCGAAATAAAATATCGCTTTCAAAAAAATATCCCCGGTCGAGTTTGTGGAGGGGAATGGCTTGCAAAGCTTGCGCGTGAATGGCTGTATATCCATTGGTGGGATCCATAATATCCCAATACCCAGTAGCCATTTTATTAACAAACGACAAAGCTGCATTCCCCAACAAACGGATAGCTGGCATCTCCTGTAAATGTTCCAGTTCAAAAAAACGATTGCCCTTAACGTAGTCGGCGACACCTTGGTGGATGGGATAGATAAATTTGGGAATTAAAGCCGGATCCATTTGACCGTCGCCATCCATTTTAAGGATAATAATGGCATTATCGGCGATCGCTTGTTGGTATCCAGAAATCACCGCACCACCTACCCCTTGATTGCGTTGGTGATAAATAACCCGAACCCGGGGGTCGCCACAATGTTTTTCCACGTATTCGCCGCTACCGTCAGGGCAACCATCGTCTACCACGTAAATCCAATTAACGATATCTGGAATTTGGTCGATAACCTGGCCAATATACGATTTGACCCGATAGCAAGGAATTACGACTGCGACTGGGGAGTCGCCTCTATCGACGATTTGTTTTCCAGATAGGCCGCATCCAATTGCCATGCAGAAACCAAAAATAAAGGCAAAATACACCAAAAAAAGGGAACTGACCGCCGACGAATGCGACGAAACCCATTTTGTTTCAGGTAGGATTCTACCTCATATCCGGTGTGGTAATGATCGTCGGGTTTTTTCATGCCAGCAAGTTTTCGCAGTAACGTGTAAAGCCAATTTTCTGTCGGTAAGGAAGTAACCAGAATGCCATCGGGTTTCAGCCAGCGACGCAAAGCTTGCGTGGGAATCGATAAATCGGCAAAGTGTTCCAAAACGTCAGCGGCAACAATCGTATCAAACGTAGCGGCAGGCATGCGGACTTTGGAAATATCTTCGGTTAAAATTTCTACATTGCTAATTTGGTATTTTTCGATGATTTGAGAGGCTTCGCTACTTTCTAAATCAATAAAACAAACCCGGTGGAATTGTACGGAAAGCGTGGGAAGAAAAACACCACCGCCACCACCAAAATCCAATCCTATGTATCGCTTGTTTTTTGATTGCAAATTTTGAATGAGTTTGGCAATTAACCACAATCGCATCCAGAAAAATTGTCTGACCAACCAATTTTGGGAATAGTAGAGGGAAGGAATGCGATCGCTATCGCTGGCAATATGACGCAAAAAATTAGAATCGACTTTCACGAACATCTAGGTACGAGAGGTTTCTATCAAAACAACATGGTTGGATACCATCCCCAGAAATCGTGGATAGTACCACTGCATTTTTATCGGAACTCCTATCTGTTTGGCTGTGTTCTGAATCAACGACGAAACTTCTGAGTGAGATAATAGGTGCAAATTTTCTTCTTGCGACCAAAATTTCATTCCCAGTGCTGCTAAAACCCGACGATGCCAAGGTCTGGGAAACCAATGGAGAAAAGGAAGTTTGGTGTGAAACTCCAGCCAGTGATGTCGGTTGGGTGTGGTCAAGAAAATAGCAGGATAGGCAGCTAGCAAATCTTGTAAATAGGATTTTTGAGAAGTTTGGTTGCCGACATGTTCGATAACTGCGGAAGAAATGACACAGTCGATGCTGATATTTTGAGAAATTTCGTGGCGATGCTGCCAATCAACGGTGGTAAGAGAGGGAAATTGGGTTTTTAAATGGGAAATATCTTCTGGAGAGGTAGCGTATACACGAGCGCCATCGGCTAGCAACCAACGAATAAAACAGTTACTATCGGCGCGTTCCATATCGGGGGTAGCACCGTGTTCTAAAAATGTTTTTCCGGCCATGCTACCAAGTTGCTGTCGCAGCCATTCGTACATTTTACGGCGAATTGCTAGCGAGGCTTTAATTTGCAAATTTGTTAGGGGATGGTTGCGGTTGAAGTAGTCGATGCCTTTGGTGGTCATGGTGGAAGGGAGTACCGAAGAGTGAGAAGAGGGGGATTTCTACTGTATGCTGGTTTGGTTGCGTTTATGCTATGTTTGTGCTATTCGTATTTGTTTTTGTAGCGATCGCTGAGAATGGCATAAAAAAAGCTGCTAAATAGAGTATGAACGCCCATGACCAAAAGTGCCATCCCAGTAACGGCTGGTCGAAAAGCGTTTAACGGACCAAAATCGCCACTGACCCAAGCTTGAACGACGGATAATTCTAACCCAAAACCAGCTGCCAGCAATGCCAGAGAAAACAAAATAACTCGTTCCATACTTAGCCAGTTTATCAATTTATCCATTCTGGCAGAACTTTTGGTAAGGCGATGGGTGAGCGTATAAAGATAGGCTAGCAATCCCATCACCAAAATTTCATATCCAATAATACACAACAAGGCAGCAACCACAATCCAGTGGTCGTTAAACCCAATTCCTGCTAAATATACATAAGTCCCACCGGGGGTTGTATTCAATGCGATCGCTAATATACTACCGCATCCAAACAACAAAATGCCCGGTATCCAATACAAAACTTTGGGGGCAAACAGTAAAATATATTTTAAATGTCGCCAACCATCTGCCCAAGGTTGCAAATGGGGTGGGCGATCGCGTCCGTCTGGGTGTAAAGTAATAGGAACTTCCGTACTCTTCAATCCCAAAATAGCGGCTTTCACCAACATCTCGGAGGCAAATTCCATTCCCCGCGATTCCATAGCGAGATTGGTAAAAGCAGATTTGGATATGGCCCGCAAACCACAATTCACGTCGCTAAATTTACAACCATACACCCAATTTAAAATCTTGGTCAGCACCGGCGTTCCGATATAGCGATTTTTCCACGGCATGGCCCCCGGTAAAATCGTTCCTCGCAACCGACTTCCCATGACCAAATCGTAGCCATGCTGCAATTTTTCCACCATGGGAACGGCTTCGCGAAAATCGTAGGAATCGTCGGCATCTCCCATAACCAAATAATGGCCTTTGGCGGCTTTCATGCCAGCAATTAATGCAGCGCCGTAGCCTTTTTTCGTAACTGGTACAACTGTTGCCCCCGATTTCCTTGCTAAATCTACCGAACCATCGGTGGAACCGTTATCGGCAACAACAATTTCTCCGTTTAAATTTAATTCGGCGATCGCTGTTTTGGCTTTGGCCATACAAGTGCCTAAAGTTTGCACCTCGTTCAAACAAGGCATGACGATAGAAACATCCACCTGGGAAATGGAATGGCTATCAAGATTGTTCTTCACGAGTGCGCTTTTGTTTTCCACGGAATCTCTGCCACAAATACGCCACGCCCATAGCAAAGCACAACCAGGGCAACGGTGCAACTGGCAATAGGTAACGAAATTTTATCGGATAGCTAGTGGCATCGATATAAGAAAACAACACCCACCGAACCACCAAATAAGACAAAGCCAACAACATGACCCATGCCCCAAGCGAGTCGCGGGTATAGGGATATCGCCAGCTATAATAAAGTTCGACCACCAATCCCACTACACCACAACCAACAAACCACGGATATCCCCAACGAAATATCCTGGCTATAGCAAAAATGATTTTGTCTTTACTTTGGTTGAACGGTTTCTGACGGCGATCGATAAAATCCGCAGGTTCTCTGGTAATCTTGGCAAAGTACCGGCGGCGCCATTCCTTATCCGTTTCCCCTTCAGAAGGATTTAATGCCAGCGAATAGTCCCAGGAATACCTGGTTAGCTTTAGAGGTTCCCGCAACAAGCTATCCGCCAAATCTTGCAAGCTATTGAGAAAGGGTTGCAGGTATTCGGATCGCGGAACTGGCGCCAATCCCGAACCCAGCCAACTAGGTTCTCGACAGGTAATTTCGCCGTTTTCGCAGGCAGTGGCAATCTCTTCGCCAATTTGCTGGTAAAAAGCTTCCGTTCGAGGCGCGGATTCGTAGTAACCCGCCTCGTTGACAGCATTGCGCAGCGCCCAAATAAACCAACCGCCGGCGTAATCATCGCAAATATGGGTTCGGCTGCAAGAAGCTTTTCGCCAAACCTCTCCTCGGTCGGTTTCCAGGTATCCCCGCAGCTGTCGAAAACTCTCGCTCACCTCGTATGCCGATTCCCGCGCAGATTTGGGAACCGGAACCATGCGGCGGAAGGAATTTGGTTGCACGCGGGTTAAATTTCCGTAGGCAGAAAGCACGCCTGGGGTGGTAAAATCGCTGGTAACGAACAAACCGTAGTGATGGTAATTAAACGCGCAAATTCCCATCGTGACGGTAACTGGGGGGACAACCATCAAAGCGATCGCGCCTGCCAACTGTCCCCATCCCCTTTTTTTGGCAAAAACTTCCCCCAATTTACCACTCAATAATATTTTTACAAAAATTCCCCCAAATGTCAAGAAAAAAGTAGGAACGATTAAAATCGCCTCCGGGCGAATATTCCAGAACCAAGACAGCAGCAAACCCAGAGCCAGCGACCATCCCAGAAATTGCCGCGAACAAATGTCCGCCTTCCAAAGATGGATGAGACAGGCAAGAATGAATAAAATTAAAGGCAAGTAAACGGCTTCTTGGATAGCCTTGCGATTCCAAAAAAAAGCCATCGGCATCCAGCTATAAACCGTTATAAAAACAACAGGAACGATAGGTTTTCTTTGATAGAAAAAAACCGTCCCCGCAAAAAAACATCCTGCCAGTAAATAAAACAATTCTTGCGCAAATCGCAAAGACAATCCCAGCCAATAGCTAGCAGCAATAAAAGCGGGATAGCCGGGATTGCGCATTAACGTCAACATATCGTATTCGGGGATACCAGGCGACACCATTTCCCGTGCCATCATGATGTAGCGCAGGCTATCGTATCCCCCATAAGAAGCCAAAATGGGCAGATGGCTAGTCAGCCACAGCTTCACCAAAACCACTGCTATGGGAACGATCCAAAACCACCAGGCAAACATAGAGATTTAGCAAGAAGAGGGGAAGGGGGGAGCGTACCGAGCGTGGGAGATAAAATGCAACATGAACTGTTTTTTTATACTCCGATGCCCCATGCTCCGATGCTTCCATGCTTCCACACTTGACTAGCGGACATTTTCAAAACTGCTGGTTTTGCGCAAGAAGGCATTGGTGAGAATGCTCAAAACCGTACGTTCGCGTACCTTGATTTGAGCGCTTACCGCCATACCCGATTGCAAAGGAATGGAACGTTCTTCATCAATGGGGAAATTTTGCTTTTCTAACGTCACTTTGGCTGGGAACATGTATTTCTGGCGTCCTTTTTCCCGATCGGGGGGCAAAGCATTTTTGCCAATTTCAGTCAGTTCGCCTTCAATGACACCAAATTCCGTGTGCGGGAAGGAAGCTACTTTCAGGTCTACTTTCATACCTTCCTCGACGAAGCCAATATCCTGGTTGCTAATTTCCACCGATGCCACTAGTTTGTCAGTAGGTACAATTTCTACAACCGTTTCTCCAGAGCCAACCACGTATTCATCGGTCGGCTGTAAATTAAAAACATAGCCATCAGCCGGCGAGCGAATTTCTGTGTATTCTAAATCCTGTTCCGCTCTAGCCAAACGACTTTGAATTTGAGCAAGTTGCTGTTTGTTATCCAAACGCGACCGACTCAGTTGGGCTTCGACTTCGTCGATTTTCTTCTGGTTCTCAGCAATGCGGCTGTGGATTTCTTTTTGGAACTTCGCCTTAGCATTTTGCCGTTCTTCCTGCAAGCGGGAAATTTCATATTTCAGGCGCTGCTGTTCTTGTTGCAAGCGTTCTATTTCGCCTTGGGTGGATTCAATTTCAGTTTGCGTTCTGTTGATTTCATCCTGGGCCGAAATTACCTGGTTTTGACTGGAGAGGGTTTCCTGCTGCTGTCGGGTCAACTGCATTTGCGACATGGCCCCTTGCTCTACCAACGGTTTGATGTTTTCCACCATTTCCTGGTTGGTTTCCATCATTTGCTGGGATGTTGCTTCCCGTTGTTTTGCATTTTGAAACCGTTCTTGCAGTTTTCGCAGGCGTTGCTTGGCAGCTCGAAGTTCTATTCCTGCTTGCGACAGTTCTCTTTCTTTCTCCTGGATTTTCAAACGCGCCGATTGGATTTGGGAACGGTACTCCGAGAGGCTAGCGAGAACCAGTTGCTGCTGGTTGCGAGAAAAATCGTTGTTGTTAATACTTTGAACGGTCCCAACCTTACCTTGCAGTTGCGCCTGGAGAAATTGATTTTCCGCCAACAAATTTTCCCGGGTTTGGGTAAGGTGATTTAGTTCTTGATTGGTAAGTTGGGTGTTGTTGTTGCTATTGAGATTGTCACTGCTGTTACCATCTAGAGCTGAATTGTATATTTGATTTTCCTGCATCAAGCTGTTGCGTAGTTCTTGCAGGGAAGCCACTTCTTCCCTTGCAACGCGGGGTTTGAGGCTGACTAACAAGTCCCCTTTCTCTACTTTTTCTCCGTTTCCTACGTGGATCTTTTGCACCACGCCTTTAGCAGGGGCTTTAACTGCTTTGACCGCACCTTTTGGTTCTAATTTTCCTTCAGCGGGTACGGATTGGTCAATTTTGGCAATAGAAGCCCAAATAACGGCAGAAACAACACCACCGATAATCACCCAAATGAACGCCCGCGACCAAAATTGGGAACGTTCTAAAATAACCGGTTGGTCAACTAAAGCTCCTGTTTGTGGAAGTTTGCGCTGTGTAGTCATAAGAAGTCCTCGCTTATAGCTGAGATTCCTGCTGTTGGTAGAGGCAGTAGTACCGTCCTTTGAGACCCATTAATTCTTCGTGAGTGCCTTGTTCCACCAACGACCCTTGGTCCATAACTAAAATGGTATCGGCACTTTTCACGGTGGGCAGGCGGTGGGTAATGAAAAAGACCGTGCGACCTTGAAATTCTTCTTGTAGATTTTGGGAAACCAAACGTTCGGTGTTGTAGTCCAAGGCGCTGGTTGCCTCGTCGAGGATAATCAATCGCGGACGTTGTAAGACCACCCGGGCAATGGCAATTCGTTGACGCTGACCGCCAGACAAATTCGCTCCTCGTTCTCCCACGGGACTGTTGTATCCCTGAGACAAGCTCATAATAAATTCGTGGGCAGCAGCTACTTTGGCAGCGGCAATGATTTCATCGTCGGAGGCTTCTGGGTTGGAAAGGGCAATATTGTCGCGCACCGTACCGTTAAACAGCAGGGTGTCCTGTAAAACAACACCGATTTGGCGTCGCAAGGAATAAAGCTCTACTTTATTTATATCGTATCCATCCACTTGAATGTAGCCGGAGCTAGGTTTGTACAGACGCTGCAACAGCTTCATGAGAGTACTCTTACCGGAACCGGATTGACCGACAATGCCGATGAAGGTTCCTTTTTCAAAGGATACATTCAGGTTGGTAAGCACCAAAGCTCCGCCTTCGTGGAAACGGAAAGAAACTTCGTTGAAAGCCACCGACCCTTCGATATCGGGCATGGGAATGTTTTGCATGCTTTCGTCGTCGGCTTCCGGTTCTGCATTTAAAATGTCTTGCAAGCGTTCCACCGACATGCCCACTTCCTGGAAGTTTTGCCACACTTGCACGAAGCTGACCAAGGATTGGATGACGTTGTTAGAAATAATGCGGAAGGCGATGAAGTGACCGAGGGTGAAACCATCGTCGCTTATAACCAAATACGCGCCCACCCACAACAGCAACAGCATGGATAGTTTGTTGAGAAATGTGGCTATGGAGGAAGCGACACTCTGCGTCACGGCGGTTTTAAAGGAGGCATTCATATACCGGGCGTAGCGTTCGTACCAATTCCAACGCGCTGTCAGTTCTAGATTTTGGGCTTTGACAGTTTGAATGCCGCCGATGGCTTCCACCAAATAGGATTGGGATTCGGAGTAACGCTCTGCCCGTCGCCGCAGCATTCGCCGTACTACTGGCGATGTCAGTAGGATTTGCAAGGCAAATAAGGGCACCACAGACAAGACAACCGCCGTTAGTAAGGGGCTGATAGCGAGGAGAATGAGAATGTAGAGAACGGAGAAGACTGCGTTTAAGACCACTGTTAGAGCAGTGCCGGTGAGGAACTGGCGGATGTTCCCTAGCTCGTTCATGCGACCCGCGGTTTCCCCGACTTGGCGTTTGTCGAAGTAAGACAGGGGCAGTCGAAACAGGTGGTCGATGACCTGAGACCCTAAGTTGAGGTCGATGCGGTTGGTGGTATCGACGAAGGTATAGCTACGCAAGCCGGTGAGAAGTGCCTCTAACACAGCAATACCGATAATAAAGATGATGATAAACTCCAATATTTCGGTATTGCGCTGCCCGATGACTTTTTGAATAATTATAAAGAAGGCTAAGGGGGTCGCCAGTCCGAACAGTTGGATGAAAAAGGATGTGATGAAGACCTCGATCAGCACCCGGCGATGCTGCATCAAGGAGGGCAAAAACCACCAAAAGCCGAATTTCTCTTGGCGGTTGGCGGCTGGTTCGTGCAGCAGGAGAATTTGCCCGGTTTCTTCCCAGGTATCGGTAATTTCATCCGGGCTTTTGTGCATGACCCCCTGTTCGGGAACGGCCATGACGATTTCTTTTTCGCTAATTTTGTAGAGCAAGGCAAAGCTGCCTTCCCATACAATGAGAGCTGGTCCTTTCAGCCGTTTGAGCGATCGCTTGGGCACCTGGGCGAGTTGCACTTGCAATCCCAGCGATTGCCCGACGGCACCGCAGTCGTAAAGGGTGACTTCCCCTTTTTGTTGGACTTGGTTGACCAAAAACTTGCGAATCGGGTCGCGGCGAAAAGACAATCCCAGGTAGCGGCTGAGCATTTTAAAGCAAGCCATGGCCGCATCCACGGATCCCTGCCCTCGGAAAAAGGGATATTTTGAAGGAGCTAGGGAATCGGATTCCGCTTCTTGAGGTGCTTCTGGACCGTAGGGAATGTCTGGTTGGTCCTGTTGGTCCGATTGTGGCGGCAGAACCTCGACGTTTTCTTTGCTTTCTTGTTCGACGGTTTGGGATTTTCGATAGATTTCTTGGGCAGGAACGCCGAGCAAACGCGCTCCTTTATTGCCTTCTACCGAAATAGAGCTGCTGTTGTTAAATTCAACGCGCGAACCGGCAGGGAGATCTTTGAGCTGACCGCTACTAACCATCCAAACCAAATCGCGATCTAAGTCGGTGGAACTGATTCGGGTATTGGGCTGTAGCGTAACAACACGACTTTTTTCGGTGAGGTTAAAAACCATCTCCCGCAAGTCGGACTCTCTATCTGCTCGCCTTTCTAGTTCCAAACTGAGCAGCTCAAAGATTTCGATAGGGGAAGCATGTTCTTGAAAATATCTTTGTAAAGATGGTTCTTTTTCCAGTAATGCTAAAAAATCCCCGGAAGCGAGGGTGATGCAGGTAACTTCGGTGGAGGCGATCGCGGTTTCGCTTGATATCCCCCGCACCAAACTTGCCCAACCAAGAATGTCGCCGGAGCCAACCCTTTTTAAGCTAACTTGTGATTGACTCCGCTGGTCGTATCCCAATACGCGAACTTGTCCGTCGTAGATAATGGCAATTTGGTTGGGCATTGTATCGCGCTCGAATAGGCGCTGCCCAATTCGATAGCGCAACAACTGACATTGGGCGCCTAGAGATTTCCGTTTTTCTGGCGACAAGCGGTCGAAAGGAGGCGTTTTTGCCAAAAAATCGGGTATTTGCGATGGAGAAATTGCTTGAGTCATGCTACCAACAGTGGTGGAAACCTTGCTTCATGAGTGGTTGGTTTTTGGGGAGTGGGGAACAGCAGCGTCGTTATTTTACAGAAAAAAAGCGTATCAATGTATCAATTCTGAAATAATAACCAAATACAACATACAATCGAGGTCATTTTAGCACCAGTCTATGAAAGTGTTGGTTACAATTCCCCATTTTTACAATCCAGAAGGCGATGGTCGCTATGGGACCACCAAAAAAATTTGCGATCGCGTTTGAGGGCGCTAACGCTCAATTTACGCTTTTTGGGAGCCCATGACAGTACCTCGCAAGATTGCTATGATTACCAGCAAGCTCCCCAAGTCTTGCCGGCCAACCAGAACGATCGTTCCCAGTTGGATGTAATTATTTGTACGACGCAAAACCGACATCTTCTGGAAAGACTACCAATACCGCCGTCGCTATACAAGCACCATCGGTTCCAAGCAGAACCCATGGTTGGTGGGTTTCAATGCCATCATTGGTTTAGCTGGGCAATGAATTCTTGTTGCAGCCTAACCGCTACAAACTGCCTTTTGCGCCGAATATAAAAAAATTTACATAGAATGAAACCCCGCCCATGCCTTTCAAGCCTAGGATAAAAAAAAGGCTAGCACCCCTCCCAAGCAGCGATGCACCCACTTTCTGTACGTTTTTCTACGAAGCCACTGAGGAAGAGTCTAACAACCGAACCTTGCCGTTGTTTTTGATTTCTTCTTGCAACCAATTTTCAAATAATTCGTCGATCATGCGGCGGCGCATGGCATCGTCTAGTTGGGCGGGAATGTATTTTTCCAAGCGGATAATTAGGAACCACTGGGCAAGCTTGCGAGGTGCCCATAGCTGACCGGGCTGGCTAATGGAGAGCAATTTGGATAGCATGGGATGGGGTTGGCTGAGGGAAACTGGTCCTAACAAACCACCCGTGCGTGCTTCTGGACCTTTGGAATATTCTCGTGCTAGTTCGGAAAAACTTTGTTCCCCTTCTTGGATGCGAAAATAAAGTTCCTGTGCCAAGCCGTAATCTTGAATCCGGATGAGAGAATAAACCACTTGATCGAGGTCGTTTTTCCGTTTCAAGAAATGGGATTCTACACGATTTCCCCATTTGGCTTCTTTGAATTTATCAATGAGAAGGGGGCGAATCGCGATCGCTTCTACTTGTTCTGGGGTTATTCCTTGCTGTTCTCGCCAGGCTTGACGTTTTTCTTCGGAATCTAATTTTTTCTGTTGGTAAAAATTCTCAATAGCTTCTTGTTTTTCTTCCTCAGTGCAGGTAAATTCTTCTTGCAGGCCTTGTTCTTGGGGAAACGTTTCCAAGGCCCTATCGATAATAATTTCGCGTACCAACTGCGGCATTAACTGATACCGCTGTAAGAGAGTAGGGAGTTGGTGGTCCGTAACGACGCGATCGCCTACTTGAAATAAATCGCTCATCTTTGTGTATGATTCAACCGTCAGCTTCTGAAAATTACCAGAGCTAGAGAACTAAACAAATTCTAGCAACTCAGCAAGATTTTTCTATAGGAAAATATGGGCATGGACTTGGGAGATGGGGAGATGGGAAGTGTTGAATCAATCCCAATTACCTGCTCGTTTACCCATGTTGGCTTTCCTCCATTCTATAAATGTTTTTCTATAAACCAAACCAACTATGAATTTAGAGTACTACGATCGCGCCAATCCCGATTTGCTGAAATTGCTGCCTGCCAATGCCGAAATTATTGTGGAAATCGGTTGCGGTACGGGAGCGTTGGGGCAACAATACTGGCCGATCAACCCCCACGGTCGCTATTTGGGCGTTGATAATTATTCAGAAGCGGTACAAATAGCCGCTCAAAGATTGGATCGTGCGATCGCGGCTGATGGGGAAACGGTGGACTTCAGCCAGTTGGGATTGACGCCAGAGAGTATAGATTGTCTGGTGTATGGGGATGTGTTGGAACACATGGTAGACCCCTGGCAAGCCTTACAAAAGCAGGTTCGGTGGTTGAAACCAGGGGGAGAAGTACTCGCTTGCATTCCCAATATCCAACATTGGAGTGCTATTGTCAATTTACTGCGGGGAAAATGGGACTATCAAGAACGGGGATTGTGCGATCGCACCCACCTACGTTTTTTTACCCTCGATAGCATAAAAAAACTATTTTCGCAAGCGGGACTGCAAATCGACGAAATTCGCCCCCGGGGTCGCCAAAACGAACAATTTCAACAATTCCAACAAATGATGGCACCGGTTTTGCAGCAGTTAAATATTTCTGCCGAACAATTTGCTACCCAAACCAGTGCCTTGCAATATATCGTGCGAGCCGTCAAAGCCCAAGCCCCGCCACAGCGCGTTCTCGTGCAGACTACGCTCGGTGCCCCCCAAGTTTGCGGTCACGCTAGAGTACTGCTTCCCGATCGCTTTCTTGGTACCATTCCCGGGGTACGTACGGTATCGGGAGAAGAAGCCCGTAACATAAACGTAGCCAAACCGCAAGAAGAAAAAATTTTTATTTGGCAGCGGCGCATTTTGGAATATCCCGACAGCCTGCAAAGTTTGAAAACGCTATTGCAAGCCGGTTATTTAATCGTAGCGGAAATCGACGACGACCCGTTGCGGCGTCCGGAATACGCTGCCAACCATTTCCTCAGCTATCGTGGCTGTCACTGCGTGCAAACGTCTACAGAACCTTTAGCGGAGTATTTGCGCCAGCACAATCCCAACGTAGCCGTATTTGCCAATCAAATAGCCTTTTTGCCACCACCGCGTACGTACCAACAGCAACCGGTCACCATATTTTTTGGAGCCGTCAATCGGGAAGAAGACGCCGAACCCATCATGGAACCCCTCAATCGGATTTTAACGGACTATGGGGAACAAGTGCGGGTGAAAGTCATTCACGATCGCCAGTTTTTCGATCGCTTGAAGACCCCTTACAAAGAATTTACCCCATTTTGTGATTACGAGCGCTACCAAGCCATTTTGCGAACCTGCGACATTGGTTTGTTACCCCTGGCACCTACCCGTATGAATTCCATGAAATCCGATTTAAAATTTTTAGAACACGCCGCCCATGGCGTACTTGCGATCGCATCTCCCACGGTATACCAACAAAGCATCGTCGAAGGCAAAACCGGTTTGCTCTACAATTCACCAGCAGAACTAGAAACCAAACTAAGGCAAGCCATCGACCATCCCACCTGGCGACGGCAAATGGCCACCAACGCCTACGAATGGGTCAAACAAAACCGTCTCTTGTGCCAGCACTACCAACAGCGATATAACTGGTACCAGCAAATGCGTGCCGACCTTCCCCGCCTCAACCAAGAACTATATTCCCGCGTTCCCGAACTCTTTGAACAATAAACCCCATTCATTTCCTCTAAAATACTCCCACGCCCCCACGCCCCCACGCCTTCCATTTCCCTACAAACCTATGCGCATCTTATTCACCATTCCCCACTTTTACCAACCAAAAGACAACGCTGCCAATCACGCCTCCCAACGCAAAAATCCCCAACCGCGAATCCAAGCATTGGGCGAGTGCATTACTTCCTTGCATCAAGTATTTGGCAAATCCCAATATTCTTTGGACTTGCAGCGCATCAAAGCTACACCAGCCCATGAGGATCAAGCTTGCGAAATTGATGTCGTCGTCTGCACCACTGGCGACTATCACTTGCTCAACTATTTAGATATTCCCAAAAATCTCTACATCCACCATCCCACCAAAGCCGAATCCTTGTTATTGGGATTTGAATGCCAAGCCGTCTTGCGGGATTCGTTGGGTCAGTACGACTACTACTGCTATTTAGAAGACGATTTAATCGTACGCGACCCTTGGTTTTTTCAAAAACTGCGGTGGTTCAACAACAAAGCCGGGGAAAAAGCCTTGCTGCAACCCAACCGCTACGAAATTGCCCCTGATAGAGAAGCCATGAAACTCTATATCGACGGCGATTTGCGCCCCGAGTTAACCAACAAGTTTCAAAACGTCCAACAAATGCCAGAACTCAAAGGCTGGATTATGGAAACACCAGTCTTGTTTCGACGTACCTTCAATCCCCACGCCGGCTGTTATTTCCTCAACCGCAATCAAATGATCTACTGGTCGCGACAGCCCCACTTTCTAGACCGCGACACCAGCTTCATCGGTCCTCTAGAAAGTGCCGCCACATTGGGCATCATGCGTACGTTTCGCATTTACAAACCCACTACCAACAATGCCGGATTTTTAGAGGTTCAGCACTTCGGGCAAGGATTTCTCAATTTGGTAGGCAATCAAGTCAAAATAGCCAAAAAGCGATCGAGCGCCAAATAAAAAAGCAGGGCAAGAGATTTTCTCCTGTCCTGCTTTTATCTAGTGAGAATTCATTTTATCTACATGAAGCGGCACCAATCTAATTCCTAGAATACGATGAAGTCACCGCGATCGACAGCGTCAGGATTTTGGATGACGGCGAAGGGATCGACATCGCCATTCCCTGAACTTGCATTGTGGAATAGGACACCTTTGTTGTCGTCAGTGACGAAAATAAGGCTTTCCGGCCTATCATCCAAGTTATTGTCTCCAAACGATTCGAAGCTACTGTTGGTAGTTCCGAGAGATGTATCTACCTCAGTAGCATCAAACCGGGCAAACTCACCTTGAGCCAAGAAGGTTTGACCGCCAAAATTGTCAGTCTGGACATCGAAGACGTCTTCCGAAAGCGCAATTTGGTCTTGCGGTCCGTAATCAGTGATGGTATCAACGCCTAGTTGATCGTTATTAATACCAGGATTAAGAGCGGCGACATCTCCTGTACCGAATTCAACCTCACCAAACAAGAATTGATCGTCATCGGGACCGCCAATCAAAACATCATTGCCAGCACCACCAACTAACGTATCGCTTCCAGCACCACCGCGTACGGTATCATCCACTCCAGTACCGGTAGCGGTTGCATCGCCACCAGATACCCAGTCATTGCCAGCGAAACCTCGCAATACGTTGGCTCCTTCGCCACCTCGTAGGAAGTCATCACCATCGCCACCAATGAAGGTATCGTTTCCAGTACCACCAATTAAGGTGTCGTTTCCAGATTCGCCACTAGCGTTAATGTTGTCTACGCCGCTGCCTACTCTCAGAATGTCAGCTCCATTACCGAGCCTGAGATCCAGGTCCAAATTGTCGGTGTTGATATTCTCAAGGGATATACTGTCATTTCCCGCGCCGCCATCGAGGGTAACAATAACCTCATCGGTTTGGGGACCTAGTTCAAACTCTTCTTCTGTAGAGGTACCCTCGCTATCACCAGTACCAGCTGCTTCAACGTTGCCGTTGTAAACCAGGGTGTCGTTTCCAGCGCCACCAGATATCTGGACATTGCCGACACCTGCTAAGAAATCATCACCACCTTCACCGAACAGCGAATCCGAACCTTGTTCGCTGCCTGTGTGGGCAGAAACTATCGTATCGTTGCCTGCCCCTCCAACTAAAGCATTTTCTCCAATAACGGCGTTGTCTCCCAGCCCAGGAGCAATGTTTTCACCAAACCCTACAGTACCTTCTGCCTCGGAAAAGGAAACAGTAATATCAGTGCCTCCTTCAACGACATTCGCCCGCAGGTAGTCATCGCCATTTCCTGCACCTTCGGTATTACCACCCTGTAGGGTCATGTTTGAACCAAATCCTTGGATGGTATCGTTCCCTAGGTCGCCCCAAAGCTGCATTTCATCTCCCGTACCGACCAGGGAATCGTTGTCTGAACCGCCGAACAGGGAGCTGTTTTCACCAACGCCGATAAGGGTATCATTACCAATATTGCCATTGAGAACATTCTCGCTGGTTTCAATGGGGTTTGTGCCGCCCAATCGATTGAGGCTTATGAAGTCGTTGTCCCGACCTCCAAGAAAATTAAAGCCTCCTGCATCGCGACTAACATCGCTTGTCAAGACAATGCCATCGTTACCAATACCACCGTTAATAGTATCGCGATTGCCACTGCTTACGACGGTGTCGTTGCCTTCAAAACCAGCAACAGCGTTTCGTTCGCCTTCGGCGAGCCTGATAAAATCATTTCCAACATCGCCTAGAACAAAGGCATTTTCGCCGCTGTAGTTAATGACATCTTGGCCCTCACCGCCGCTAACGCTAACTCGATCGCCGTTGACCTGAATGGAGTCGTTGCTGCTACCACCAGAGACAGAAACTTCATCATCTTCGCTATTGATGGTATCATCGCCATCACCACCATCTAAGGTGTCACCTTCACCATTCCCAACCAGGGAATCGCTTCCAGCGTCGCCAAACAGAAGACTTCCCCCAGCATCAGCGCTTAGAAGGGTATCATCACCATCCAAACCAAAAATGGTGTCTGTGTCTACTGCTACAAATAGATTGTCTTCGTTGTTGAGAGTAACCGCCATAAGAATTTGCTCCTCTATAAAATGCAGCTTTGACTTTGTGTTCGTTAAGGGGTAAAACTTTTCGCAGGCAGTATACTACCCGCTGAGCTTAGGTCTTTTTATCCCCACAGAGTCTACCGTACTTGCTCGTTCCGTGTCTACTGGTCTAGACTAAGGCTTTCCCCGGTTGGTTCCTAAGCTAGTCGTAAAATTTCTTTCTGTTCTAGAGTGTACCCCACATCGACTATTGGTAAACTATCAGAATTTGGCTAATACAGAAAGTAATAGATATTTTTTTCTAAAATCGTACTGAGGAAAGCCAAGTTTTCCTTATAATTTCCTCGATGGAGCACCAATGCCCTAAAAGGAGGATTTTTTGTCTGTTGGAGAAGATAGCAAATGACTACTTACCCCACCAAGCTAAGCAGCAAATATCGCAGTCCTACGAGCTACAAGTAACTACTCGAAAGTAATAGCAACAAATTTTATATATTGTACTAATTAGATGGATTATAATATTGTATTATTTACAGCCAATCAAAAGAATAATTTTCAATTGTAAAGGTGGTTCGCTACTCCTAAAATATTCGCCATCTTTATGCTTATTTATTAAATATTTATAAATGATTTATTTTATTTTTTTCGTAGTTTTTTTATATACAATAATTTCATACAGGTTTTCTCTCAAGGCAATTAATCTTATACTTTTTCAATAAAAATAACCAAAATCCGCTCGCGCTGAAGGCTTGTACTTGAAGTTTTCTTGACTATCGCACTCATTTTGACTTATTTTATAGTAAGGTACCGAATCGTATGGTATTTTCAAATTAAATGGATATGGAGTTGCCTTTATGCAAAGAGCCACGAAATTAGAGAGTCTAAATAACGTCAAAAGATTGGGCTTTTATCCGAAAACGGTAATTGATGTTGGCGCTCAAGTCGGTACATCTCAACTATATCATGTATTTCCCAATTCCCATCATATTCTGATTGAACCAGTTCAAGAAAATGAAGCCGCTTTACAACAAGTTTGTAGCAAACTAAAAAAAGCGGAATATATAATAGCAGCAGCAACATCAAAAAATGGTCCTGTTAATTTATCAGTTTCTCCTAATACTAGATATTCCTATACCAATCGAGAAAGTAACCAAAATGGATGGACGATGAGGTCGGTAAAAGGGATAACAGTTGATACTTTGTGCGAAGAGAAAAACCTCGTTCCACCTTATCTTTTGAAAATAGATGTTGATGGCACTGAAATAGAGGTACTCAAAGGATGCATCAAAACCCTAGCACGAAGCGAATATGTAATTATAGGAGCAACAACCAACGCAGGACAAAGAATTTATGACATTATAAACTTTATGAGGGAGCAAAATTTTCATGTTTACGACATCGTTGATTTCCTATATCGTCCTGCAATTAACGATTTATGGCAAGTTAATGTGGCATTTGTTAAATCTAACTCGGAGGCAATTGCTTATAAAAATTATAAGTCGTTTTCTCCGCCAGGGCAAATCGAGCCCACAGAACATTCCTCTTCTTCTGAAAATTTAAAAACGGCTATTTTAGCTAGCTATCCCCGAAGTGGAAATCATCTTGTTCGTTTTTTGCTGGAATTTTTAACTGGTTGTCCTACTTATGGATGTTTGAGAAATCAACAGGATGTTCCTATATACAAAAATCAGTTTCCCACTCAACCTAATGTTCTTCAACATGTCAATCCTAATTGCTCTCCAATTGCTATAAAACACCATACATATAGAGAAATCCAAGAAAATTTATCGCACAAGAAATTTATCCCTTCTTCCATACTTTTGATTGTGCGAAATCCGCTAGAAGCAATAGCAGCTCATATAGGAACTGAATCTTACCACTATCAAAAAAATACTGCATCAAACTTGAAAAATATAGTAGAACGAGAATTAAATGACTACATATCTTTACTTAACTTCTTTGCCCGAGTTGATTTGCCGAAAGAAATTATTTTCTATGAAAGGATAACCAGTGAAGATACTTCTTTATGGCAACCAGAATTACAAAAAGTCGTCAATTTATTTCATAATAATATATTATCGAATAAATTCGCGGAACTTTCCTCTTATTACCCAGAATATTTACAAATATCTGCTTCTGGAAAAGGTAGATTTTGGGCTGGTGTTCGGTCTGAAGGTCGTTCCTACTATCATTTATCAAAATTTTCCAATGCTTGGATGAAATTTATCCAAGAAACCGCAAAAGAAAAATTTGAAAGCAAGAAAAACCTTGGAGTTGTTCAAACTTTATTAAAAGAGTATAGAGAATCGCTCTATGGAAATCTCGATGAAACTGTAAAGTCTCAATCACCCAAGCTAGAAGTTCATGAGTTTGATAATGGTATTCAAGTATATAAGAAGCATTTAACCCCAGAGCAACTAGAACGTTATCAAAAGAAAAATGTTCATGAAGCTGAAGAAGAGGACATTTTTATAGAAACGATTCGTTCGCTTCCCGAACGCGCTTGCTTTGTCAATATTGGTAGCGCTATTGGATACTATCCTATTTTAGCCAAAAAACTATCTCCATCGCTTACAATTCACGTGGTAGAGCCTTTAGAAAAACACAGAAAATTTTTCCTAGAGAACATAGATTTAAATCGTTTAAATACAGAAGATTTTATTCTTCACAAAGAACCAATATCAACTGTTTCAGGATATCAAAATTTTATCGATCTAGGATACGGCAGTCAACTCCAATTACATCAAAATCAAACGCCAGCAGCAAATGCAAAAACAACGCAACTAAAAACGATATCTCTGCAGGAATTAATGGAACGAATCGGTAGTTCTATAGATTTCCTACAAATGGATGTTCAAGGAATAGAAGCGGATATCCTGAGAAGCGGGCAAAACTTTTTAGGTGAAGGAACTATCAAAAATATTTTAATAGGAACGCATGGTACAACTATCCATCATGAGTGCGTAGAGATTCTAAAACGTTTCGGATATAACATTATAGTTTCCAATCCCAACACTACGGAACAACCTGATGGCATCATTTTGGCTACTCATGCAACTTATCAAAATAGCGATCGCGACAATTTATACCGATACAAGCAAATTTTGAACGATCAAAATATTTCTAACAAAACTCGTTATCAAATAGCTATACAAGTTCTTGAGTTACCACCAAACCAATTAAAAACTGCTTATCAGGGAAAAACTGGTCAAAT
>CAYZHY010000059.1:0-23199 GCA_964477525.1 uncultured Geitlerinema sp.
GGAAAATGAAAGCCAATTTCAACAAATGTAACGGTAGCTAAAATCTCCCCTATTAATAGTTTTTAGAGCTTCAACTGCCTTTACGAGGGCTTTATACCATTTCCTGAATAGTCTGCAAGAAATAATAGGGGCATTTTTGTAGGGGCGCTTCGCGAAGCGCCCCTACCAGGGAAATCGGGAAATCCCAAAAAATCATTGTTTTTCAGAAATGGTATTACGAAGCTGATTAAAGCTTTGCAAGCAAATGGTTGATACTATCACTATATTTTTATATAATAAAACAAGAAACGCAGATAGGTACTACGAAAAAATCAGCACCGGCAACCTAGTAGCAATTTTTGAGCTGGCAATCATATATATAGAAAAATTCCCTTTTCCGGTTGTCGAGTTGAACTCAACCATCTGCATTTCTCTTGCTTGCCATTGCTAAGAAACCGAGCAGTTATGCAGCGATCTGCAAAGGAGAGGGTACTTTATGAGTACAACCACACAACAACCAAGACAACAGCGCGAACTGGATATATTTCGTGGATGGCGTAGATTTGCTGATTGGATTACCAGCACCAACAATCGCATTTATATTGGTTGGTTCGGGGTGTTAATGATTCCCACCCTGCTAGCAGCTTCCATTTGTTTCATCTTGGCTTTCATCGCCGCTCCTCCCGTAGACATGGACGGCATTCGGGAACCAGTGGTCGGCTCGCTTTTAGATGGCAATAACATTATTTCTGCGGCCGTGCCTCCTACTTCTGCTGCTATCGGACTGCACTTTTATCCCATTTGGGAAGCCAGTTCCATAGAAGAATGGCTTTACAATGGCGGTCCTTACCAACTAATTGTTTTGCACTTTTTGATTGGTATTTGGGCTTATCTCGGACGCATGTGGGAACTAAGCTATCGCCTCGGTATGCGTCCTTGGATTGCCGTTGCTTTCAGCGCTCCGGCAGCCGCTGCCACGTCGGTTCTGTTGGTTTATCCCATCGGTCAAGGTAGCTTCTCGGAAGGTTTGCCCCTCGGTATTGCCGGTACGTTTAACTTTATGTTTGCCTTCCAAGCCGAACACAATATCCTGATGCATCCTTTCCACATGTTGGGTGTTGCCGGCATCTTTGGTGGTGCTTTCCTAGCTGCTTTGCACGGTTCTTTGGTCAGCTCTAGCTTGATTCGGGAAACCACCGAGTGGGAATCTGTCAACAGTGGCTATCGCTTCGGACAGCGAGAAGCTACCTACAACTTGGTGGCTGGCTACTATGCTTTCCTCGGACGCTTGACGGTTCCCAGCTTGGCAGTTCGCAACAGCCGTTCCATTGGGTTTGTCCTAGCCGCCTTGCCAGTTATCGGTATCTGGTTTGCTGCCTTGGGTGTGGGCGTGATGGCCTTCAACTTGAATGGATTTAACTTCAACCAGTCCATTCTCGATGCTCAAGGTCACGTCATTCGCACCGATGCCGATATTGTCAATCGCGCCAATTTGGGTATCCAAGCGATGGATTCTCCCAACGCTCACCACTTCCCCATGCGTCTGGCTAGCGGCGAACCTACGCCAGTAGCGGAACTGCCACAAGCACCTAGCATCGATGGCTAAGATGTGGACTCGAAAATTGCTATTGGGTATACCTTGATTTTCCTAGCAGGGCGTTCTCTTCACCGGGGAACGCCTTTTTTTTGGATTTTTGTGGAAATTTTTGGGAAAAAGGGGTTGCATTCTTTAGAAGGTTTGGGTTATATTAAAAAAGTGCGACGCGGGATAGAGCAGTCTGGTAGCTCGTCGGGCTCATAACCCGAAGGTCGATGGTTCGAATCCATCTCCCGCCACCAAATCAGACTTCATAGCAAAGCCCTGCCGCCACCGAGCGATCGCAGGGCTTTGTTGTATATCGAAGGTTTTGCGAGTGCTATGCTACAAGATGTGCTGCCGTTTTTGTTCCCTTTTAGTATCAGTGCCACTACCATTGCAGGTTCGGGTCTTTGGTCGCTAGCGTTTTATATTGGTTTGACATCGCTGCGAGAGTGGATTATCAAACAGTTAAATCGTTGGTTTAATTTTGCCGAGCGATCGCTGTATACTTCTCAAGAAGAATTTGAACGGACGCGCAAAGGTAGAGAGGCGCAAAATGCTTTCTACGCTTCTTTATTTAGCATTTTTCCCTTTCTAGCGATGGGTTTGTTGTGCAACTACGGCATTGAAAGCAGCTTGGGTCGCAGTTGGGCCATTAGTTTTGGTACGATTGCCTGTGTTAGCTTTGGCGTATACGAACTGGGAAGGCGCAGCACCCAAGAATAGTTGTTGGTCCCCTAATGGCAATCAAAAGAAGACGTAGAAAGCCTCAAAAGGTTCGACCAAGTCGCGATATTGCTATTGGTTTTTTCTTCGTTCTAGCAACCAATACGTTGGTAGTTGGTTTGGCTTGGGTCTTGCCTGCTTTCTTGTCATATTTCTTTCGGATGCTGGCGTTTTTTATCGGTTACGCACAACTTTTTTATTTAATTCCCATGCTGGCGCGGCTGCGTGCTAACCAAGAATATGGTAAAATCAGAGGAGCGATCGCAGGTGCGATTGTAACGGCCATTGTCAATGCTGGCTTTTGGATTTGGTTGATCCATTTGGTCAGCAGTTTTTAAAAACGCAATATTTCTCGCACGATTTTTGCCAGTTTCGCCGACGCACCCGGTTTACCACGAAAACGATGCAAGCGCTGTTGGATGGATTGTAAAGCTTCGCGATCGTTTAACCAGAAAATCGCTTGTTGGGCTACTTCTGCGGGATTTATTTTTCCCACCCATTCGGGAACAATCTCTTCCCCTGCCCAAATATTCGGCCAGGCAAACCGCTGGCGGCGACGCAGAATCAGCCAGTTTATCGCCACGGCAAACAGAGAACCCACCCCAGGGAGGTTGGCTAGCAACCCCGGCAAACCATCCCAAGCTCTCATAGCGTCTAATTTTTGCGTCGGCAGCAAAACCAACATGGGAATTCCTAAAGTCCCCAATTCGGCGGTGTTGGCACCAACAGTGGTGATGCAAAAGCGACAGGCGGCTAAAACATCGTAGGCGGGAGATGGCTGCCATAACTGAATTTTAGCACCTCCAGCAGTTTTGAGGTAGGGGGGATGGTGGCGATTTTCGGGGAAAATGAGTTGGGGATGGGTATTGCCGATGGTTTTGACAGTGGGATTGTGGGTGGGGTCGCTATAGCGAACGAAGGTAGAAAGGTCTAAGGTGGGGGCAACGGGAATGAGAAATTGGGTTTCGGGTCGCTGTTGGTGGATGGATTCAGCAATTGCCAGGCACAGGGGAATACCTTGGGTGAGTTTTGCTGGTTTGGAACCGGGAAGCAAACCGATGAGGGGTTGGTTTTGGGAAATGCTTTCGGGAATTTCTAAGGCAACATCGGCCATTAAATCGCCAATGACGGTACATTTGTGGCGGTGTTTGGGGGAAACTTTGGCCAAAACTTTGGCTTCGCGAATGCCAAATTGGTCGATATGGCCACTCCACCGAGCTTCCCATTCGGCATAAACAACACTACGATATCCTAAATGGCGGGCGATCGCTACAGTAAAAAATTGGTCGCCACCGAGAAACACCACCACCCCCTGACGATGCCAATCCCAGTTGGCGGCGGTTTTTCCCCACAGCAAAAACGACCAAAAATGTTCGGGTGGCTGCACGCGGTCGATTTCTGGATAGGAATGCGCGATCGCGGTTTCTTTTCCGGTAGCATGGGGACAAGGAGAAAGAATAACCGACAGGCGTACTTGTGCGGAATCGGTTCCCAATTGCTGGCGTAGCTGTTTGGCAACTGGTCGCACCCAAGTCGCTAATTCTCCAGGACCGTTGCTTAAGAGTACAATATCAACTGGTTTCATTAATTCACCGAGTCTGGAATTTTTATGAGTGACCTGGTAGAAGCCGCGAAAACTGGAGATAAAACAACTGCGATTCGTTTGTTAGAAGCCGGTGAGGATGTCAACAGCACCGATGCAGAAGGGTTGACAGCACTGGCGGCTGCTGCCGAAGCGGGATATCAAGAGATGGTGCAATTATTGTTGGAATGGGGAGCCAATGTGAATGCCGGCGATGAGGATAATTGGACGGCTTTAATGGGAGCAGCGGCGGCTGGTTATCTAAATATTGTAGAATTATTGGTAAGTTGGGGGGCTGATGTCCATGCTAAATCCAGTTTTGGCATGAATCCGCTGATGGCAGCGGCTGCGAAAGGGCATCGCCAGGTGGTAGAGTTTTTGCTGTCTCAAGGTGTCGATCCGAAAGCAAAGGATAACCACCATTGGACGGCTTTAATTTGGGCAGCCGATGCCGGACATCAGGAAATTGTCGATATTTTGAAATCTACGTAGGATTCGTATTGTTTTTGGGCAGGTTGAATGTCTGGGCGAAGGAGCTCAAAAAGGAACCTTCCCCAAAACTTAGCTTGATTTTATTTCATTAAAGACGATTGAGTTTATTTTGTCAATCTCCTAGCGGGGATTTTCTTTTTTTGGGTTGACAGGGAGGGAAATTTGACGTAGAGTTGCCACAGTGGAGAAGGTGCGCACATATATATAGGACTTGGCGAGAGAGTTAGGCGCAAAAAGTTTTAGAAGGATTCCATATAATATAGAGAAGGTTTTCAGTTGTTTGGCTTCATTTGGCAGACGAGGAGAAACGACTGATTTGGCCACGTCTAGCGCCTTTGGGATAAATGCCGGTAAATCCTGTCGTTATGGGGGAGACAGGGATAGTTTGCTCGCGGTTTGTATATGTTGGGGAAGCCTTCTCTATGTATAAATACACAAGACCCCCAAAATAGCAGGCTAAACCCCACTTTTAAACATAACATAGAATTCTTGTTGGCAACCACCCCATTTTTCCTAGGAAGAAACAGCGAACCAAGCCAGGCAAGAACTTGATGGATAGCGACATCAGAAAGTAGGAAAATAGCAAAACGAATGACTACCAATATTGAGAAAAGCGATCGCCCAATAAATCGGCTAATTTTTGATTGTAAGGTTGGAAAAAATCCTGTAGCTTTTGCTGTAGGGAATTGGATATGGGTGGGTAAGAGTTAGCAGACAAGGCGGGGTAGTTGGAAAGGGAGAATTCAGCTACGTTCAAAAACTGACAAACTTGAGCTACAGTTGCCTGGGGATGTTCGTACAAACGTTCGCTTGGCAGAACCAACATTTGCTCTCTAGAAAAAATCGAAAGCCAGTGTTGGAGAAACTCTACATACAAACTATTTCCCACATAACTGCCGGCTCGATTCCAACAACTGTCACCAGCTCGATACCGTTCGAGTTCCGTTTCTAGAGCTGTTTCTAAAGAACGATTTTCCCAAGCCAGTTTCACCCAACGATAGTAATGGGAAACCGTGCGGTGAATGGGATGGCGCAACAGCACGATTAATTGAATATTTGGATAAAATTGGAATAGTCGCTCGGCGGCTTGGGAATGGGTTAAATAGCTGGGACTGGCTTCGCCGGTTATATAACCAACACCATCAGGAATGGGAGGAAAATGGGAACGATACCAGGCCATGCCTAGGGGAAAACGCCAGGAAAAAAAGTCAAGTTCCTTTTTAATGGCAGGGATAATGTGGGGATGTTGGCTGAGATAGCTGTATAAAGATGTTGTACCGCTGCGTTGGGCACCAACAATTAGAAAATGGGGGGCTGGTTCGGTGTCTTCTTGCCAAAAATTGCGTACGAAATGGGGATGAATGGTGAGGGTTTGGCGATAGCATACACTTTGGTGATAGGCGATCGCGTCTGAAAGGTTCCCTTGTTGGGTTAAAGCTTCGGCAAGGTTTAAACTTAACGTACAGTAGGTAGGTAAAGAATAGATGGGATTTTGTAGCTGGGAACGAAATAATTGAATGGCGGGTTCCAAGGAGTTAGCTTCGGCGAGGGTTTCCCAGAGATTTGTATAAAACCACCAAGGCAAATCGGGACGAATTTGCAAACTTTTTTGAAAAGCGATCGCGGCATTTCGTAACTGGTGTTGGTGGCGATAGAGCAAACCCAGCTGGTAGTAGGGCCAAGGATTGTCCGGTTTTTGTTCGATATCTACGGAAAGAGCCGCAATTTGTTGGTCTACTTCTTTTTGCTGTTGGGAAACTTGCGATAATTCTTGTTGCAATTGGTGGGCAATTTCTGGATATTCGGGAAGTAAAGAAAGAGCCACATTGTATAAAGCGATCGCGGCTTGCAAGTAACCAGCAGCTGCTAAATCTCTCGCCAACTGCTGGTAAAACTTGGGCTGTTCTGGTAAATGGGGAAAATCTCCAAAATCGGGATGAAACCAATCGCGGTAGATACGAACAGTGGTTTGAACGCCTTGTTGCGATCGCTGTAGGGTTCTGCCCAATTTGGGAATAATATCCGGAAGTTGGTCTTGTTTGGCTGTAGCATGGAGATAACAAATAGCAGCTTTTTGCCACTGTTGTACTTGTTCGTAAGCTTGTCCTAAATTATAGTAGGACCAAACAAAATCTGGGTGTAAAAAAATCGCCCGGTGGTAAGCAGCGATCGCCGATTCTGGTTTTTTTAAATGCAGCCACGCATCAGCCAAACGATGGTAAGACCAACAAAACTGAGAATTGAGGCGAATGGCACGACGGTAAGCATCCACAGCCTCCTGCCACTGCTGTAAATGCATGTAAGCTTCTCCCAGTTGGTGGTAAAGCCACCAGCGGTTGGGTTGTTCCTGCAAAGCCTGCAACAAACAAGCAATAGCCTCTTGCCAGCGATGTGCCTTTAAATGTGTATTTCCCAACTCAGCGTATGAATTTGCAGCCATCGATAAATTAAGAAACTTGTTTTCTAGCTCAGCAAATGGTAACGATAGTGTTACTATAAGTCGCAAAATAGATGGAGGCAACGAACCCGTGAACAAATTTCGTATTCTATCACTCGACGGCGGTGGAATTCGTGGGGTTATTCCCGGACAAATTTTAACAACTTTAGAAAAGAAACTACAGGAACGTACGGGAAATCCCGAAACAAAAATTGCGGATTATTTTGATTTCGTGGCTGGGACGAGTACCGGCGGAATTCTTGCATGTATTCTGACCTGTCCTGAAGAAAAAGACGGTCAAGTTCGTCCGCGTTTTTCCGCTCAAGAAGCTGTTGATTTGTACTTGCAAAAAGGCGGAGAAATTTTTAGCGTTGGTTTTTGGCAAAAATTGCGCAGTTCTGGTGGTTTGCTGGATGAAAAGTTTTCCGCAGATGCCCTGGAAAGCAATTTAAAAGACTACTTACAAGATTTGCAGCTCAGCCAACTGCTACGTCCTTGTTTGATTACTTCCTACGACATCGAACGCGGTCAGCCTCATTTCTTCAAACAACACAAAGCCAAACGCTATCGCGGCAGCGATTTTTTTGTACGGGAAGTGGCAAGGGCAACCTCGGCTGCTCCTACCTACTTTGAAGTGGCCAAAAATCGTTCTCTATCGGAGGTAACATACGCTCTCATTGATGGTGGTGTTTTTGTTAACAATCCTACCCTATCAGCTTATGCGGAAGTACGGAGCAGTTTCCACAAAGATTCTACTGGGTATGTTCTTAAAGAAGACAACCAAAATGGAGATTTGGTAACGGCTAAGGATATGCTAATTTTATCTTTAGGAACCGGAAAAATCCACCATACTTACCAATACGAGAAAGCCAAAGACTGGGGATTGGCAGAATGGGTCAAACCGCTAATTAATATTATGATGGCAGGCGTATCGGAAACGGTAGACTATCAGGTAGAGCAGATTTTCCAAACCATTGACAATCCCAAACAGTATTTGCGGCTTAATCCGGAAATTACCGACCCCCAAATGTATGCCATGGATAATGCCACGCCAGAAAATTTAAATGCATTGAAGGAACTGGCTACCTATACCGCAGAAACCCATCGCGACGAACTGGATAATATTGTAGAACAATTGGTTGCTTCCTAGAAGGGATAATTAAAAAAACACCAATTTATTTTTAGATTCCTAGCACGAGTGCTAGGTTTTTTATATTGGGCTGCTCGATTCCAGAAAACGAGCAAACAGCATTTTTAAGACGCTATATCTCTATATAGAGATTAAAATAATAGCAGCGATATTTTATTAATTTTTATTGCAAAACTTGAAACTTCACATATACCTATTTATATCATAGCGAAAGTGGTAAAAATGAAACGCCTACCAATTTGTCAACTTCTATATAAAGAAATACTTCGCTAGTAGCTATAGAAAATAGAAATTATGTGGGAAGCAATCGACCAGATTTTTACAGCAGAGCCGTACATGCCACACGGTAACTGCTACTTGTGGCAAACGCCATTGGTATGGTTGCACGTAATCAGTGATTTAGCGATCGCGATCGCTTATTTTTCCATACCAGCACTTATTATTTATTTTACTTACAAACGCCAAGACCTACCCTTTTTAAGAATTTTTATTCTTTTTGGGGCGTTCATCGTTGCTTGCGGTATCGGTCATTTATTCGATGTTATTACCCTGTGGTATCCGGTGTATTGGCTATCGGGATTGGAACGTGCCATGACAGCTTTGGTGTCTTGCTACACCGCGTTTGAACTGGTCTGGTTGCTGCCCAGATTTTTATCTTTACCTACCAATACGAGAAAGCCAAAGACTGGGGATTGGCAGAATGGGTCAAACCGCTAATTAATATTATGATGGCAGGCGTATCGGAAACGGTAGACTATCAGGTAGAGCAGATTTTCCAAACCATTGACAATCCCAAACAGTATTTGCGGCTTAATCCGGAAATTACCGACCCCCAAATGTATGCCATGGATAATGCCACGCCAGAAAATTTAAATGCATTGAAGGAACTGGCTACCTATACCGCAGAAACCCATCGCGACGAACTGGATAATATTGTAGAACAATTGGTTGCTTCCTAGAAGGGATAATTAAAAAAACACCAATTTATTTTTAGATTCCTAGCACGAGTGCTAGGTTTTTTATATTGGGCTGCTCGATTCCAGAAAACGAGCAAACAGCATTTTTAAGACGCTATATCTCTATATAGAGATTAAAATAATAGCAGCGATATTTTATTAATTTTTATTGCAAAACTTGAAACTTCACATATACCTATTTATATCATAGCGAAAGTGGTAAAAATGAAACGCCTACCAATTTGTCAACTTCTATATAAAGAAATACTTCGCTAGTAGCTATAGAAAATAGAAATTATGTGGGAAGCAATCGACCAGATTTTTACAGCAGAGCCGTACATGCCACACGGTAACTGCTACTTGTGGCAAACGCCATTGGTATGGTTGCACGTAATCAGTGATTTAGCGATCGCGATCGCTTATTTTTCCATACCAGCACTTATTATTTATTTTACTTACAAACGCCAAGACCTACCCTTTTTAAGAATTTTTATTCTTTTTGGGGCGTTCATCGTTGCTTGCGGTATCGGTCATTTATTCGATGTTATTACCCTGTGGTATCCGGTGTATTGGCTATCGGGATTGGAACGTGCCATGACAGCTTTGGTGTCTTGCTACACCGCGTTTGAACTGGTCTGGTTGCTGCCCAGATTTTTATCTCTAAAAACCCCAGAACAATTAGAAGCCATTAACCAAGAATTGCAAAAAGAAATCGCCGAACGCCAGCAAGCAGAAACCACTTTAAAAAATATTGTAACTGGTACTGCTTCTGTTACTGGGGAAGCCTTTTTTCCGGTTTTGGTACAACGTTTGGCTACGGCTCTTCAAATTCCCTACGTTTTGGTTGCCGAAATTAGCAACAATAGCCAACCAACTGTCAATGTTATTGCCACTTGGTATAGCGATCGCTTATTAGAAAATTGGTCCTATAATACTGCCGGAACGCCCTGCGAACAAATCATCCAACAGAAACAATCGCAATACTATGACCAAAACGTACAATCCTATTTTCCCGAAAACACCTTTCTATCAGAAACCAACGCCGAAAGTTATTTTGGCATTCCTCTTGTTGATAGCCAACAGCAAATTATTGGAACTATCTGCCTTGTCGATACCAAACCGCGAAAACTAGACAGTCGCAGCCAAGGAATTATCGATGTATTTGCAGCGAGAGCCGCTGCCGAACTGCAACGCCAATATGCTGTCAAAGCTTTATCCCAAGCCTACGAAGAATTGGAAGTTCGGGTTCAAGAACGTACCGCCGAACTTGCCCAAGCCAACGCTACCTTAAAAGCAGAAATCCAGACCAGAAAATCCACAGAAATCGAATTGCAGCAAGCCAAAGAAGCTGCCGATGCTGCCAACCAAGCCAAAAGCGAATTTTTAGCCAACATGAGTCACGAACTGAGAACGCCTTTAAATGCTATTTTAGGGTTTTCGCAGTTAATGAACCGTAAAGTTGATGCCAATTCCAAACAAAAGCAATATCTAGATACCATTCAAAGCAGCGGCGAATATCTGCTGGATTTAATTAACGACGTTTTGGAAATGTCCAAAATTGAAGCCCACCAAATTACTTATGAAGAAACCACTTGCCATCTCGATAGACTGTTAGAAAATATTCAGCAAATGCTGCAACCCAAAGCCGAAAAAAAGGGATTGCATATACACCTCATTTACGAAAATGATATTCCCAAATATATTAAAAGCGACGAAAGAAAAATACGACAAGTTCTCATTAACTTACTCAACAATGCCATTAAATTTACGAAATCGGGATACGTAGCTTTACGAGTGGAAACAGAACCGACGGAATCAAAAATAGACAGCAACCAAAATTCCGTTATTCTAAAATTTTCCGTAGAAGATACAGGCCAAGGAATTGCTCCCGAAGAAACCCAAAAATTGTTCCAAGCATTTACTCAAACCGAAACAGGATTGCAATCGGGAGAAGGAACGGGATTGGGATTGGCTATTAGCCAAAAATTTGTGAAAGTCATGGGTGGCGAAATCACCGTTTGCAGTACGCCAGGAGTAGGCAGTACGTTTTCATTTAACATACAAACAAGCATCGTTGAAACGAATACCGTTGCAGAATCTTCTCCTAGGGAAAACAAGATTGTTGGGATGGCACCCAATACGCCTACTTACCGCATTTTGATTGCAGAAGATAACGCCAACAATCGCTTGTTGCTATCGCAACTTCTGGGAGAATTCAATTTTGAACTATGCGAAGCCAAAGACGGTCAAGAAGCGATCGCAATTTGGGAAAGTTGGCAACCCCATTTAATCTTAATGGATATTCAAATGCCAAAAATGGGAGGCATGGAAGCCATCCAAAAAATCAAAAGTTCTCCCCAGGGAAAACAAACCAAAATTATTGCCCTGACTGCCAGTGCCATGGAAAAGAACAAACAAGAAATTTTATCGACAGGATGCGACCATTTTGTTACGAAACCTTTTTACCAGCAGAACTTGCTAGAAAAAATCGAACAACATTTAGGAATTCAGTTGGTTCGCGAATCTGATGAAAGCAAAGTGGCAGAATTGCAATCTCCAGACAAGATTCCTGCCGCCAGCGATAGCAGCGAATTGTCGGAAGAAATCTTAAAAAACTTACAAGCCATGCCAGCTACCTGGTTGCAGCAATTGCAAGAAGCCGCTATCCAAGGCGATGACAGTTGGGTTTTGCAGTTGTTAGAACAAATCCCATCAGAATACCATTCCCTATCCACAACGCTGGCGAATTTAGCACATTACTTTCAGTTTGAAACCATTGTGAGTGCTATAGAAAACGTTCAAACCTCAAGTTCCTAGGAGTTTCTTATGTCAACCTCCGACCCCGCGGATATTTTGGTTGTTGACGATACAACAGAAAATATTCAATTTTTGTCTTCGTTATTATCGGAAAAGGGATACAACGTTCGCAAAGCCCTTAGCGGTAAAATGGCATTAACGGCTGCCAAAAGGCGGGTACCGGATTTGATTTTGCTGGATATTAAAATGCCACAGATGGATGGCTATACGGTTTGCCAACATCTCAAAAACGATCCCCAAACCAGCGACGTTCCTATTATCTTTTTAAGTGCTTTAGACGAAGCTGCCGATAAAGTGAAAGCTTTTCAAGTGGGTGGGGTTGATTATATCACCAAGCCGTTTCAGTTTGAAGAAGTGCTGGCACGGATTCAAAACCAGCTTACCATCCAAAACCTACAACAACAGTTACAGCAGAACATCGCCGAACTCAAAGCCACCCAAGCCGAAATTATCCAAAAAGAAAAAATGGCGAGTTTGGGGCAACTGGTCGCTGGAATCGCTCACGAAATTAACAATCCAATTACATTTATTTATAGCAATATATCGCCCGTACGGGAATATATCAACGATTTGCTGCAAATTATCCAATCCTATCGTCAAGAATATCCTTATCCCAGCGAATCCCTTCAGGAAATATTAGAAGAAAAAGACCTCGATTTTACCAGATCCGACCTACCAAATTTAATAGATTCTATGGAAGTAGGAGCCAAACGCATTCGCAGTACAATTTTATCGTTGCAAAATTTTTCCCAGTGGTCAGCGTCGCATCTGAAACCCACAGACATCCATAAAGATATCGATAGTACGCTAAAGATGTTGCAGCATCGCTTGCAGCCAAGCCCAGCCTATCCGAATTTTCCTACTATAGAAGTAGTTAGAAACTACGGCGATTTGCCTTGGGTACTTTGTTATTCCAGTCGTCTCAATCAAGTATTTTTTTATATCTTAAACAATGCTATTGATGCTTTGCAAGCAGCGATCGCACAGGAAATGCCTCATGGCCAACAACCTACTATTTGGATTTCCACAGAAACATTAGATAACGAATGCATTCAAATTGCCATTTCTGACAATGGAATAGGCATGTCGGAAGAAACGCGATCGCATTTATTCGATCCATTCTTTACCACCAAACCAGTGGGAGAAGGTTCCGGATTGGGATTGTATGCCAGCTACCAAATTGTTACCAACGAACATGGAGGAACTTTGCTTTGTCATTCAGAGACAGAAAAGGGAACGGCATTTCTCGTTCAACTACCCAAGCAAGTGGAAGTTTCCTCTAACAGGGAAATGGGTTGAGCTTTTCAACAACAGACTTAGGGAAATTGTCGCCAAGATTAGCCAATATAAAAAAATAGGACTGTATCTATTGTACTTGTTATCGCTATGCTAGATCTAACGATTGCAATTCCCACCTACAATGGCGAGAAACGACTGCCGCTGGTTTTAGAAAAATTGCGATCGCAAACTGGAACCGAGGAAATGGCTTGGGAAGTTTTAGTTGTAGACAACAATAGTTCCGACGCTACAGCAGCTATTGTAGAACAATTTCGGCAAGAATGGCCTGGAGAAATTCCCCTGCGATATGTATTTAAAAAGGAACAAGGGTTAGCTTTTGCGAGAGAGAAAGCTGTTACCGAAGCGAATGGTGAGTTCGTAGGGTTTTTGGATGATGACAACCTGCCGACCTCCAATTGGGTAGCGGCAGCTTATCAATTTGGCAAACAAAATCCGCAAGCCGGTGCTTATGGAGGTCGTATCCTGGGAGATTTTGAGGTTTCGCCGCCAGAAAATTTTGGTCGCATTGCCAGTTTTTTGGCTATTGTCGATCGTGGCGATCGTCCTTTACAATACCAAGTTGAGAAAAAAATCCTACCACCAGGAGCAGGATTGGTCGTGCGAACTTTAGCGTGGCGCGAACAAGTCCCAAAAACGTTGGCATTGGTAGGTAGAAACACGCAAAAGATGTTCGCAAGTGAAGATATCCAGGTATTGCGTTATATTCAGCAGGGAGGCTGGGAAATTTGGTACAATCCAGCTATGGTTATTTACCATCGCATTCCCCAACATCGCCTCCAAAAAAGCTATTTAATGAAATTATGTTTTGGTGTGGGAGCTAGTAGTTATCCGATTCGGATGTTACAATATCCAGCGTGGCAACGACCTTTTTGGGTTGTTCTTTACGGACTTAACGATACCAGAAAAATATTGTGGTATCTATGGAAACATAAAACGTCGATTCAAAATCAAACAGTGGCTGCAGTGGAACTGCAATTTTTGTTGGGAAGATTGGTCAGTCCTTGTTACTTTTTATTTAAAGGATTTCCCATAAAATAAATGGTGGTTGATGGTTCTAAGTACTTTTAGGCAAGGTGAGTCGAACTAGGTAAGTCTTTTATAACTGTGCAGGTAACGATCGTACGTTTCAACGGTTCGTTTGGCCATTTGTTCTCGACTAAAAAACGCTTCGGCACGCTGGCGTCCTTTTTTTCCCATATGATAGCGTAGTTCGGGATTGCGAGCCAGTTGCAAAATTTTCTCGGCTAAGTCTTGAGAGTCGCCAGGTGAAGCAAGCAACCCGGTTACGCCTTCTTCGATAACTTCTGGAATGCCACCTGCCTTGCAACCAATGACAGGTTTGCCGTAAATGGCGGCTTCTACATAAATTAAACCAAAAGATTCGTAACGTGAAGGAGCAACAAACAAATCACATTCTCGATACATTTGTTTTAATTGTTCGGCACCCAGGGTTCCAGCAAAGGTAACGCGATGGTCAAATTGATGGTTCCATTTCTGCTGAAACTGATTTTGGTAGGCGTTGTTGACATCTTTTCCTACTATGGTGAAGTTAATATTGTCCATCACGTTTAAAATAGGTGGGATGGCTTCTAGCAACACATCTATGCCCTTACGATATTCCAAACGCCCTACATAGAGGATATTCATTTTTTCTGGGAGGTGGTCTGGCTTCTCTATTTCTATATTTTGGGGAATTTGAATACCATGGGGAATAACATGAAATTGGTCTGGATTGATTTTAAATGCATTGCAAATTTCATCTCGATGAGCGAAAGTATGGGTAAGTAAGCGATCGCTGCAGCGAATCATGAGTTGTTCTAAAAAAGAGAAAATCTTGAATATGGGTGAATTCAAGCTAGGGTTTTGGCTGTCAATTTGTTGGACTGTTGTGGCAACTCTCGTTAGAACTGGCGGACGATTTTTTCTGAGAAGATAAGCAACGCAAAGGAAATCATAGCTCGATGTTTCCACGATATCGATATCGTATTTTTGAACGAGTTGGTTTAAGAAACTTGGAATATGAAAAACCCTCCAAATTTTCTTTAACAGAGCTTTTTGATTTCCTTTACCTGGTAACGAGTTTTGAAGCCAAGTTGGCACAGTAATTGAAATCGGATGGAGGAAAATTGACGATTCCTGTTTTGGTGGGAGATTTTCTACAGTTGAATTGGTGGGAAATACAACATGAACTTGATGCCCGAGTTCGCTTAAACTATTGGCTAATTCATAGAAATGAGTAGCAATTCCGCTGGGAGGGAGACCTGGATGTACGTAATACGGTGTAACCAAACAAATATTCATATAGCAGTTTTCTTGGGATTATCAACGATGTTTGGCGTAGAAGCAAACGGTATTCCCATGAAGTTGCCGAAGAACATTCGCCCCTTCTCCAATCATTTACGTTCGATTTGAAAACACGATACATCATCCAAGCGTTCGGCTTTACCAGTTATTTTCTTTATTACCAGATGTCCGCAACCGCCAAACAGACATATTTTGAAGAACTTTTTACAAAAAGCCTTTTCGGAAGTTCCCAACTTTTCCCATCCCTAGCATAAGTTGGTATGGTTGGCATTTGGGTTGAGAATCCTTTTCTGAGCCACCAGTATTTTCCAAATAGCAAGGAAAACAACGTAGTACAATGATACAGTAACATAGTTGTCTGGATCGATCTATAGAAAACATTCAGGGTAGCCAAAGCTTGTCTAGTTGGATAGCGTGGGAAAACTCTCTCGCCGACACGATTGCCCTATCAATTGCCATCCTATCTTTCGTCATTTGGTTGGGATTGTGGTTTTGGCGAGGTAATTTTTGGCGGTTGGATTGGCAAATCGAAAACGAAGAAAAACCAGATAGGCAATCATTTTCCTATCCAGCCGTGTGTGCGGTGATTCCAGCACGGAACGAAGCGACGACCTTACCGCAAACCTTGCGATCGCTTTGCCAGCAAAACTACTCCGGCTCTTTTACCATTATTATTGTAGACGATCGCAGTACCGACGGCACCGCCGAAGCTGCCAGGTCGCTACTGGAACAAATACCATCACCACCCCCTGTAGAAATTATAACTGCCCAACCACTACCAACAGATTGGACAGGAAAACTCTGGGCCTTGCAACAGGGAATCGATGCCGCCGAAACCCAAACCCCAATTCCCGAGTATTTTTTCCTGACCGATGCCGATATCCAACACGATACTGCTAGTTTGCTTCGTTTGGTTGCCAAAGCCGAGGGAGAAAACCTAGATTTGGTATCGGTTATGGTAAAATTGCGGTGCGAAAGCTTTTGGGAACGTTTGTTAATTCCCGCTTTTGTCTTTTTCTTCCAAAAAATCTATCCTTTCAGCTGGGTGAACCATCCCCACCATGCCACTGCTGCTGCCGCTGGCGGATGCAGTCTGCTGCGTCGGCAGGCTTACCACCGTATCGGCAAACTCGCTGCCATTCGCCAAGCGTTGATTGATGATTGTTCTTTGGCAAAGGCCGTTAAAGATAGCAGCCAACCACCATCGGGTATCTGGTTGGGATTGAGTGCTTCTACGCGTAGCTTGCGAGTTTATCAATCTCTTGCAGATATTTGGAATATGGTAGCACGTACGGCTTTTGCCCAATTAAATTATTCCCCGTGGTTGCTACTGGGAACGATAGCAGGGATGTTGCTGGTTTATATTGTACCCATCGCCGCCATCGTTTGGGGAATATGGTTGCAGAATTGGCAGGTAGCGATTACCGGCTTGGCAACCTGGCTGTTGATGGCACGGTTGTACTATCCCACGGTACGATTTTACCAACAATCGCCGATTTGGTGTTTTGCCCTTCCCGCGATCGCGCTTTTATATACGATAATGACCTTAGATTCGGCATGGCGTCACTGGCGAGGCAAGGGTGGTTTGTGGAAAGGTCGGGTTTACCGGCAAACTTTCCAATAAATGGAACTTTTTTCCTACTTGCCATCCCACAAATCAGCCATTACATCTGCCAAAACCCGCAATCCCCGTTGCGAACCGCGAATCAGCCGCCACGCTGCTACTGGATTTCTCAATAAACTCGCCGCCAGGGGAAAAGCTTGCAGGGAACCATTTTCGTCAAAAGCCGCCGTTAGGTCTGGCAAATCCTGGTGGCAATCGTCGCCAATTACCCGCAACATGGCTACTTGCATGTTTCTTGCCGTTAGCGTTTGCAAAACCATGCCGGCTTCCATATCTACCACATCGCAGTGGTAGCGTTGGTGAAGTTGCTGTTTTTCCGCTGCTTGGGAAATAACGCGATGGCTGGTAAAAACGCTGACCAATGTTGGTTTTGACGACAGGCGATTTTGCAACTCATTTGCGAACTGCCAGTGGAAAGGTTGCTGCTGGCAATCGGCAAAACCAAAAATACAATCGCGACCCAAAACCACGTCGCCAATGGTATATTCGCTGGAAAGACTGCCTGCCAATCCCACAAGCAAAACGCGTAACGGTCGATTTGGCAAGGGATTTGGCTGTGGCTGCCAAGTTTTTAAAAACTGTTCTACCCCAGTTGGGGTGGCAGGAATGGATACCAATAGGGGTTGGCGATGGGGAGGAAGGCGATGCCAAAAAGATTGGACGGCGTTGGTTTCTATACCTTGAGGAACCAAAATGATATCGATATCGAAAATATCAAATCTCCATTTCTACCAATGGCGACGACGTTTTTTGCCTGAGGTAGCGATTTGGATGTTTTTACCCCCTATATATATGCGCGCGCGCCTTCCCCATCATTACATATTTATAATATAAAACGTTTTTACCAACGTGTCAAGTTTAAAACCAGAGATGCTGAAGTTCTCGGAAAAACTTCTTCACACTCACTTTGCGATCGCGCAATTTCTTCACACAATCGCGCAACTCTTCTAGGGCATTCACGTGAAATTCTTCTTCTTCCAACATTTCGCCAATAAAATCCAAATTGTTGCGTTGGGCGCGGCGATATTCTGTCACTGCTTGCCCTTCTTCAGTACGACGAATTTGACGCAATTCAGCTTTTAAATTTTCATATTGCTGCTGCAAAAGGAGATTGTCTTTTTCCAACTGCTGGCATTGACGTTGCAGTTCGCTGGTAGAAGAACTTTTTGAAACAATTTTTTCTCCTGCTTCGTATTCGCGTTCTAATTCCAGCAACCGTGCTAAATCCCTTTGCTGGTAAGCACTATTCACTTCTTTCATGATTTCGGAATAATGCTGTTGCACTTCGTCGTCGTTTACTTTATCGGGATGGAAAACTTCAGCCAAGCGGATAAAAGTTTGGCGAATTTGATGGGAATTGTCTTGTTGGTCCGTATCTTCTGATTCGTTTGCTTCGCTTTCCGATGGTGGAGTTTGGTAAGCGCGATCGCTATTTTCTTCAAACTTTTGTGCAAACAACTCTTGAAACATTTCTGCCGTTTCGTCGTCGAGGGGACCAAATTGCTCGCTTATCAACGTTTGGAGCAATTCTTTCTCGCTAACTTGAGGAGATAAGAGACCGCTCAACTGCAGTTGATAGTATATTTTTCGCAAATCTTCCAGGTGCTCTTGAGAGATATCTTGAATAGATAAAATATCCTGAAAGTATTGGTGCATTTCTTCATCTACAGCTCTCCATTCTTGATGGATACTGGCACCTCGCTGGAGCATTTCCCCTCGGATATCGTGAATTTGGTTGAGAATATTCTGTAGCTCGGTTTTTTTACGTTGAATTTGTTTGAGAAACCACTGGCGCTGTTCGTTGAGATTTTCAAATTGCTTGTGGTAAGAAGAAGGTGCTAGGGAATTTGTATTCGCATCAACGGTTTGGGATTGGTGATGCTGTGTTTGTTGTTTGGTTGGGCGCTGGTGACGAGAAGATGACATAAACAGGGCAATCCTAATTCTTCATTTATTTACAAGAAGGGGCCAATTTGGACAACTTTTTACAAACCAAGAGCGTTCTATTAATAGAATTCTATATTTTCTCCGATTCTCCCTATCTTAGACCTCCCATTAAAGGAATGGCTGTTCAAGTGTATTATCAAATTTACTATAACAACTGCCAATCAAGGTAAACATGGAAGTTCCATGTAGGATATTACTAGCTATTTGCCTTTCCTTGTACCTTGGCGATTTTTACGAACGTGCTATCTAACAATTTTCGATTGAATTTTCTCGGTTGTCAAGGCATCCATGCGATCGCGTTTGTAGCTAAATTCTACCAATTTCCGCGATCGCTTCTCGTTTGCTTGGATGGTTGGCTTTATATACTCCCCAACCCAGCCATTAATACGAATTTTGCCAAAAACAAGTAAAAAATTACGTCGGCCATGAAAACGCAGTATGAATTTTGTTTGCCTCAGCGAAAAATGATAAAATAAATTTTATTTGTGGAATCCACACACTGCCTTTTTTCTAGCTATCTTTGAAGACCTCGCAAACGAAAAGGAACGACAAGTCCCCTATGGCAAAATCTTCTTTTCGCGACCGTTTCAATCTCTCTTGGTGGTCAATTCGTCATTCCTGGTTCAGTGTCAGTATATGGCTGGCGGTGGCGGTAGCTGGGGTGTTGGCGTTTGGTTCTTTGAAATATGCCCTACTACCGGAAATTAGCTTCCCCGTCACTGTTGTCAATGCCCAAGCTTCCCTAGAAACTGCTTTGGCTACGGAGTCGCAACTCACTTCACCGTTGGAAACCAAATTGGAATCCATGGAAGGAGTCAAGGAAATGCGATCCTCTGCCTATCCTGGCCGAACCACCATCAGCTTGGCTTTTCGAGGAGGCACGAACCTCACTTCGGCGCGCGATCGCGTAGAAAAGCAGTTAGAAACCGTTTCTAACTTGCCGCCAACAGCGACCTACGAAGTAGTGCCTTTCGATCTCAACGAATCCGCCGTAGCTAGCTACGCCATTGACAGCAACAGCTACGACTTGCAGCAACTGGCACAAATTGCTAGAGAGAGCATTTTGCCTCCTTTAGAATCCCTTGCTGGCGTGCGTCGGGTAGACCTTTTGGGAACGGCTGCTACCAATACCTCTTCAGCAGAGGCAACGAACAATCCTATCGCTGGCAATGGCAATACACCTACACTAGTACGTTTCAATGGGAATAATGCCCTGGCGTTTCGCGTTATCAAAGCAGCAGAAGCCAATACGTTAGAAATTATTTCCCAGCTAGAACGAGAAGTCAAACGCTTGCAAGCAGAATTTCCCCAGCTGCAGATTTCGCCAGCAGCTACCGAAGCCAAGTTTATCCGGGAATCCATTCAAGCAACCATTGATGCCTTAGCGATCGCGATTTTGCTATCGGTTTTGGTGATTTGGGCTTTTTTACGCAACTGGCGCGCTACTGTCCTAAGTGCTTTAGCCATTCCCACATCGCTACTGGCAACTTTTGTGGTTATGGCAGTTTTTGGTTTTGAACTGGAAGTGATTACATTGCTGGCTTTGGCTTTGGTTATTGGCATTTTGGTGGACGATGCCATTGTGGAAGTCGAAAACATTAGCCGCCACCTGGAAAATTCGGACAGTCCCAAACAAGCTACATTTGCCGCCACCCAAGAAATTGGTTTAACCGTTGCGGCGGCAACGCTGACGATTGTAGCGGTTTTTCTCCCTATTAGTTTTATGGGAGGTGTTTTGGGTCAGTTTTTTAAACCATTTGGTATCACGGTTTCGGCGGCTGTGCTGGCTTCCCTGTTGGTGGCACGTACGTTGTTACCCCCTTTAGCAGCGAAATGGTTGCCATTGCCGGTGCCCAAACAGCGAACCAATCGCACTTGGGAGGGAGTTCGCGATCGCTATCGGCAAGTATTGCAATGGTCGTTGCATCACCGCCGTCTAATTTTGACTGGGGCTGTTGCCAGTTTTATTGCTGGTTTGGCTCTGATTCCGCTGATTCCCAAAGGATTTATTCCCCAACTCGATCGCGGTGCCTTTTACGTTACTTACGAAACATCTTTTCCATCAGCCACGGCAGCTACCCAAGAAAATTTATCCAATACTAGAAACAATCCCCAGCAAAAGCAATTTGAGGCTTCCCGGGAAGCTGCTGCCGAACTAGAAGCCACCATTTTGCCGTTTGCTGAAGTAGAATCGGTATTTACAGTTATTGGCGATCGCGGCCAGCCCAACAGCGGTCGAATATATGTTAAACTCACTGAAGACAGAGACAAACATACCACCGAAATACAAGACGAACTGCGCGCTGCCTTGCCCCAGCTAGAGGGGGGAACCACCAGCGTTACCGAGATCCCCTTTGTGGATACTGGCGACGAAAAACCCATTCAACTGGCATTGGTGGGAGAAAATTTAACTTCGATAAGCGAGGCTGCTAGAGAAATCCAAGACCGTTTGCAAGCGGAAACTGGGTTTGTAGATGTTTCCCTACAAGCCAGTCAGAGTCAAAGGAACGCAAATGCAGATATGTTGCGCATCCAACATTTAAACGGAAAACGGGCTGCTTATGTGAGTGCCAACCTCAACCAGCAGCAAAATTTGGGGGATGCCACCGACCGCGCCATCGCGATCGCCAATTCCGTATTACCATCTAGTATCGAGTTAGATTTAGGGGGAGATTCCCAACGCGGCGTGGAAATTCTCAGTAGTTTTGCGGCGACGTTGGTTCTTTCGTTGGTTTTTATGTTTGCCGTTTTGTTGGTGTTATTTGGCAAATGGCAAGACCCCATGGTAGTGATGCTATCCCTGCCTCTAGCAACGGTAGGTGCGATGTTGGGATTGTTGGTAGCCCGCAGCGATTTTGGCATGATTTCCCTAATTGGCGTTATATTTTTGTTAGGATTAATTGACAAAAATGCCATTTTAATTGTAGATTATACAAACCAATTGCGTCGTTGGGGATTGAGTCGCCACGAAGCTCTATTGCAAGCAGCACCAGCTCGTTTGCGTCCGATTTTAATGACCACTGTATCGACGATTTTGGGCATGTTGCCCATTGCTTTGGGATGGGGGGCTGGTTCGGAATTGCGATCGCCCATGGCCGTAGCTATTATTGGTGGTTTGATAACTTCTAGTCTTTTAAGCTTGCTAGTCGTACCCGTTCTGTATACATTGTTAGAAGATATGCGAAAAAACTTGATGCCAAATCGGCAAAAAAGTTAATCGTAAAGAAGCGATTCTTTTGACACCATGTTCCCCAAAAACATGGTAAACCCTGGATAAAAAAAGGAGTAAAACGTTTTATGGCCATTCATCTAGAACAAGCCTTGGCGGTGGGAAAATACATCGTGACCCAGCGTTTGCTAGGTCGCAAGCGATTTCCCCTGGTTTTGATGCTAGAACCCCTTTTCCGGTGCAATTTAGCCTGCCCTGGTTGCGGTAAAATCCAACATCCCAAAGAAATTCTGAAAAGCCAGCTATCTCCTCAAGAATGTTTTCATGCAGCAGAGGAATGCGGCGCGCCAGTGGTTTCTATTCCTGGTGGCGAACCATTTTTGCACCCCCAAATCGATGAAATTGTTGAGGGATTGGTACAGCGGAAAAAATTTGTTTACCTGTGTACCAACGGTCTGCTGTTAGAGAAAAATTTAGATAAATTTCAGCCTTCTCCACACCTAACGTTTAGCGTACATTTAGATGGAAACCGCGAAACCCACGACAGCTGTGTTAATCGGGAAGGGGTTTTTGATATCGCCGTTTCTGCCATTCGTGCCGCCAAAGCTAGGGGATTTCGCGTTACCACAAATACCACGGTTTTTGATGGTGCCGATCCCAAAGATATGCAGGACTTTTTCGATTTCCTGACTTACGATTTGGAAGTGGATGGCATGATGGTTTCCCCGGGATATAGTTACGAAAAAGCACCCGACCAAGACCATTTTCTCAAAAAAGAACAAACCAAAGCTCTATTTCGGGAAATTTTACAACCGTTTAACGCTGGTAAGAAGAACTGGCGTTTCAATCACAATCCCCTGTTTTTGGATTTTCTTACTGGCGAGAAAGATTACGAATGTACGCCTTGGGGAAGCCCAAGCTACAGCGTTTTTGGATGGCAAAAGCCCTGTTATTTGCTAGACGAAGGGCATTACGACACGTTCCAAGAGTTGTTAGAGAAAACCGATTGGCGTCAATACGGTCGCGACAGTGGCAATCCCAAATGTGCTGATTGCATGGTTCACTGCGGTTACGAACCCACAGCGGCCATGGATGCCATGAATCCTTCCAATATGGGTCGTGCTTTGGGTGCTTTGTT
>CAYZHY010000060.1:0-16716 GCA_964477525.1 uncultured Geitlerinema sp.
CAAGAATGTCGAAAAAAATACAAAGATTTGAAGTTAAAATAGATATTCGGCTATAGCTAGATCGTATTAGCATATTTAACCATAACCAAAACTTTTTTTTAACCAAATTAAGCTTTGACTGAAGCCTCAAAAATACATTCAAGATCGAGTAAAAGCGGTTTTGAGAACAACCGTGGAAATAACGTTTGCTAGAACGAACCAACCCACCTCAAGGTCGCCTGGCGATCGCTATTTTTATTTTATTAATTTTTATGAAGTTTTTGAGAAAGCGTTTTCCCTGCAGGAAATCAACGTCGGCGATTGACGGAAAAACGCAGGCAGTTCTGTAGATATTTCATGGATGTTTATTGAATATATTTATAGTATGCATAAAAAAAATGAGTGTTTCTTGTATTTACTTTTTTAAGGAAAACCCGATAATTTAGTTACTAACCATTAAGAAACGAAACAAAACTTTTCATTTTGTTCGCCAACCGTCCGAAGTACAGTCAATATTGAGGAGTTCTTATGGCAGAACTATGCAGTCAGACCATATGGTTGGTGCCCTTATACGCCTTGCTGGGGGCAGTTTTGGCGGTACCGTGGTCTCCCGGAATGATTCGGCTTACCGGTCCGCGACCGGCCGGATATATTAACATCATCGCCACTTTTATAGCCCTTATCCACAGCGTTCTAGCCTTGCCAGCAACCCTGAATCGCCCTCCTACATTCCTCGCTGCCAACTGGCTGGATGCGGCAGGATTGCAAATTGACTTTTCCATCAAAATCTCTGCCGTCACCGTTGCCGCCTTAATTGTGGTTGCCGGTCTGAACTTAATCGCTCAAGTCTTTGCCGTTGGCTACATGGAAAAGGATTGGGGATGGGCAAGATTTTATGCTTTGCTGGCTGTCTTTGAAGCCGGCATCAGTACCTTGGTCCTTTGCCATTCTCTCTTCTTCAGCTACGTCGTTTTGGAAATTCTTACCCTAGGTACCTATCTGCTTATCGGATTTTGGTTCAACCAAACGCTGGTTGTAACCGGCGCGAGAGATGCCTTTCTTACCAAACGGGTAGGCGACCTCATTTTGCTGATGGGTGTGGTCGCGATCTTACCCATCGCGGGGACTTGGGACTTTGGAGAACTGGCAGCTTGGGCAGAAACGGCCGACCTGTCTCCCGGTACGGCTACCTTACTTAGCCTGGCTTTGATAGCCGGTCCTGTGGGCAAATGCGCCCAATTTCCCTTACATCTGTGGCTGGATGAAGCCATGGAAGGTCCGCTGCCGGCTACCATTTTGCGCAATACCATTGTGGTGGCTACGGGGGCATGGGTTTTGATTCAAGTCGAACCCGTCATTGCCCTCTCTTCAGTAGGTGTTGCTGTTGCGATCGCCATTGGCGCTGCTACTGCTATCGGTGCCTCTCTAATTGCCATTGCCCAAATCGATGTCAAGCGAACCCTTTCCTACACCACCAGCGCCTATATGGGATTGATTTTTATTGCCGTAGGAACCGGGCAAACCAACATAGCCTATATCTTGCTACTCACCTACGGCATGGCCATGGCTTTGTTGGTAGCCAGCGTGGGTTGCATTATTTCCAATAACATCGTCCAAAACCTGACTCAATATGGTGGTTTGTGGTCCCGTCGTCCCATTATCGGTCTGAGCTTTATCGTGGGAACTGCTTCTTTGGTTGCCGTGCCACCTTTAGGAGGTTTTTGGGCGCTGTTGCAAATGACCAGCAACCTCTGGGAAAGCCAACCATTTTTGGTAGGTGTGGTGTTACTAGTCAACGGTTTGACCGCTTTTGGCATGACGCGGGTATTTGGTTTGATGTTTGCCGGTCAGCCAACGAAAATGACCCAACGTTCGCCAGAGGTTCTGTGGGCCATGGTTCTACCAACCACCATTCAAATGGGATTGGCACTGCATTTGCCCCTGTTCTTGTTGCAGTGGAACTTGCTACCTTCGGCCGCAACCATCAACAAACCCGCCGTTGCTTTGCTAGTACTCACCACGTTTATGGGGCTGCAACTGGGTGGTTTGATTTACCTCAACCCCAACTGGAAAAAACCCGTACGCTTGCAACCGCAATTTTTACAAGAGTTTTTTGCCCAAGACTTGTATACCGACAAACTGTATCGATTCACCATTGTTTCGATTGTGGGCATTATTTCCCAAATTATTTCCTGGGTCGATCGCTATATTGTCGATGGGTTGGTCAATCTAGTTGGTTTGGCAACCATCTTCAGCGGTCAAAGCTTGCGATATAACGTTTCCGGTCAAACCCAATTCTATGCGCTAACCATTGTGGCTGGCGTTGCCCTTTTGGGTTTGATGGTGTCTTGGTCGCTGCTATCGAATGCTTCCATTGTGATTTCTTCGTAAGGTAGGAAGGATTGTTAGGAATTTGGAGACTATGTTAAGTGCCCTCATTGCCATTCCTGTTTTCGCTGCGATCGCTGTTGGTGTTTTGCCCAAGTCAGCAAATGCAGCTACCGTAAAAAACATTTCGCAAGCGATCGCACTTGTCATTCTCGGTTGGTCGCTGTGGTTGCTAGCTGGTTTTGACATCAGCAATCCCGAACTGCAATTTAGCGAGCATTACTGGTGGGTAGACCTGGTGGGACTTAGCTACAGCTTGGGCGTTGATGGCTTATCCATGCCCTTGGTGGTCCTCACCGCCATGCTAACTTGGATTGCTATTCTCTGTACCGATGCCAACATCCCCCGGGTACGGCTGTACTACGTTCTCATTTTCCTCGCCAGTGCCGGTATCATGGGAGCATTTCTCGCCCAAAACTTGCTTTTGTTCGTGCTGTTTTACGAGCTGGAACTAATTCCGTTTTATCTGCTCGTCGGCATTTGGGGCGGTCAAAAGCGTGGCTACGCTTCCATGAAATTCCTGCTTTATACGGCCGTGTCTGGATTGTTGGTTTTAGCTGCTTTCTTTGGCATGACTTTGCTGAGCGAGGCAAATAGTTTTGACTACAGCGAAATTGCCACCCAAGGATTTGCCTTGCAAGCCCAGTTGTTGTTCTTAACCCTACTGCTGGTAGGATTTGGTATTAAGATTCCATTGGTTCCCTTGCATACATGGTTGCCCGATGCTTACGTTGAAGCTTCGCCACCGATTGCCATTCTTTTGGGCGGTATCTTGGCGAAATTGGGAACCTACGGATTGGTACGTTTTGGTTTGGGATTGTTTCCCGAAGCTTGGTCGATCGTTGCCCCGGGATTGGCAGCCGTGGGAACCCTGAGTGTGGTTTACGGCGCTGTCTGCGCGATCGCGCAAACCGATATCAAACGCATGGTGGCTTACAGTTCCATCGGTCACATGGGATATATCTTAGTCGCCGCCGCCGCTGGCACTCGTTTGAGTATTCTGGGATCGGTGGCGCAAATGGTCAGTCACGGATTGATTTTGGCGCTGCTGTTCCATTTGGTGGGAATTGTAGAAGCCAAAGCCGGTACCCGCGATCGCAGCGTTCTCAACGGTTTGCTCAATCCCATTCGTGGCTTGCCCCTCACCAGTGCCTTGCTGATTTTGGCGGGGATGGCCAGTGCTGGCATTCCCGGTATGGTTGGTTTCGCTGCTGAATTTATTATCTTCCAAGGCAGCTTTCCCATCTTTCCCATTCCCACCCTCATTTGCATTATCGCTTCCGGATTGACTGCTGTCTATTTCGTGATTCTGCTCAACCGGACCTGTTTCGGAAAATTAGACAACCAACGCGCTTACTATCCCAAAGTTCTGCGATCGGAAAAAATCCCTGCCTACATCTTGGCAGCGACGATTTTCTTTCTGGGAATTCAACCCAATTGGTTGGTGGATTGGATGGAAACTACAACCGATACATTGGCAGCCAATCTCTACGATTCGCCCACAGAACAAGTGGCTATTTTATCCAATAGCAAACAATAAATCTTGCTAGCTGGTAGTCGCTCGAACGAGGTAAATGATGCTACAAAATTCAACCCAAACCAAAGCCAAAATTCCCCCATCCGACCACGAATTTGCCGATGTAATTCATCGCTTGGAAGCCGGTGGCGCTATGCTACCGGATACTCCGGAAAACTTAAAGCAAATTATCGGCATTTACAAAGCTTATGCCGTTCCCATGGATTTCTACTGGCGGGATTTGCTGTACATCGCCGAACGGGTATTTCTCAATCCCTTGCCTTTCTTCAAATACTTTTTGCCCCAACAATATTTGGATTTAGAAAACCACTATGCTGGGGAAAATGCCGACTATCGCGTTTGGCAGAAAGGCGACGGCAAAGCGCATCCGGAACTCATTGAATTTATTAAAAAAGGAGAAACCAAGAAAAACCTCCCCAAACTCCTACATCATTGGTTCCACGATCGCATCAACATGGAATTTGCCGAAACTTGCAAGGAAGCCATGTTGTGGCATCAAAATATGGGCGGCCAGTTCGATGAGTATTTGGAAAGCGATGAATACAAAGCCAACGCCGATCGCGCCATTAAAGCTTATTTTAAAAACAATCCTTTGATGTTGGGATTGTACAAACTGTTCCCGGAAATGTTTTATGAAAAAGTACGAGAAATGTCCTACTATGCCAATTTGGGATTGTTTTGGGAGGTCATGACGGCGGTCTTTTTTGAAATGAGCGATCGCTACGATGCCGGTGAATTCAAAACCGTAACTGATGCCATGAATTTCCTCGTGAATGCTATTTTTATCGCCGCTGGTCGCCCGATTTACCACCACGTTTATATCGACGGTGAATGTTACGAAATTATTCCCAAATCCAAAGGATTTATGTGGCTTTACGAAGCCGCTTTGCCCTACGTAGAAGCTATATTTTACCGCACAGCGCCTTTCCGGGGAACCAAATCCTACAATGCCCAAGCCAAGGATATTCCCGACCAACAAGAAGACTTCCACTATGGCATTCTCTATGCCGATGTCTTCCCCGTAGGAACGGCAGGCATTCCGCCTACTTTGTTAATGCAAGATATGTATCACTTTCTACCGGATTATTTGGTAGATTACTACCGTCAGTACTGCCGCAACGAAGATGACATGCTCATCCAATTGGGGATTACCTTTCAACGGTCCATGTATTGCGTCACCTCAGCGGTAATTCAAGCCTTGCGTATAGCCCTGCTGTATCCCCTTGACGACCCCAATCCCGAACATTTAATGGCCAATCGCAAGTTCTTTGAAGCGCAAATGGACCGTTTCAAGCGACCGGAAGCACGTTTGCGGAATATTCAAAGTCAAGGTTATCGGTAAAGGGGAATTAAAACCGATTTGCGTGCCATCGGGCAAGTACAAGGACAAAACAATGCCCATGGCACCTCCGGTAAAACCAAAGATAACAAAAAGTTATTCCAGGTAGATGCGTTTTTTGGTCCGCTTGTTGCCAATCTTTCTTACGACGGCAGCAACTGTCAGATTGGTAGCATCTTGCAAATCGCTCATTATACCAAGGCATCGTCGTCGCTATCTTGGTACGCGGGTAAAGTAACCGTAAAGGTAGACCCTTTCCCTACTTGGCTTTTTACCGCAATGGAACCGCCGCAGTGGGAAACCAATTGCTGTACGATGGTTAACCCCAATCCTGCCCCTTCCGATTCAAATCCCGAATTATGGTGGCGAACCCGGTAAAAGCGATCGAAAATATTATACGTTTCTCGATGGGGAATGCCAATGCCGGTATCTTGAAAATAAAGCGCCACCTTATCTTGCTGTTGCTGGGCGTAAACCCAAATGCGCCCGTTTTCTGGAGTAAATTGAATGCTATTGTTGAGCAGTTCGATCGCTATTTTGCGCAGCCACGCTAAAACACAGGCAACTGGTGGCAAATCTTCGCCAATGGTGTATGCTAGGGAAATGGATTTTTCCTGGGCAACGGGTTGCAACGTACTGACAACGCCGGGAATCACTTCTACCAACTTGATGGGGTCCAACTGACGTTGCGGTGCCAATTTTTCCAAACGCTGTAACTCAACAACGCCCTCAATAAGGGAATTTTGGCGATTGCATCCCTGTTGGAGAGCCTTAATATAGCGTTCTCGCTGCGGCGCCTTCAAATTCGGAGAATTTAATAACGACAACGCCGTTTTCATATTGGTGACTGGTGTACGCAACTCTTGCGAAAATTGGTTAATAAATTCATCTTTCCAAGTGAGAGATTCTTGCAACTCTGTATTTTCCGTTTGTAAATTATCCAGTTCCTTAGTTTGCTTGCGGTAGCTTAACATGGTGCGGCGGAGTTGTTCCTGTTGTTTGATTTGCTGGTACCACAGCATTTCAGCAAAAGAATGATTGCCCAAAGCATTTTCTTCTGGTAAAGGCAAATAAGGACGTTCCGCTTCTGGAATCAATGGCATCAAGCTTTCTACCAAAGTCTTGACCACCCGAACATCTAAGGAAAGTAAAGTCAGCAACGGTCCTTTATATGTTTTTGACGGAGATGGCGAATTAGCAGAACGGGGTCGGTGAGCGATAATGGCGCCACAAGATTGCTCTGTATAGCCAATCAAAAAATATTCTCGATGCAGGTAGCGGTTGCGAGGGGATAGGGAAAAAAATGTAACTGGTGAAGGAGATGTTTCAGATGATGGGTCGTTTCCGTCTAAAATTTCCGAGGGCGAACTCAAAGGTTGGGAAATATCTTCTTCTTCATCATTATTTTCTGGCGTTGTTTCTTTCGGTTGGAAAATGCAAATGCGATGGCGAGTATTGTTTTTTTCCAACAGGCGGTCTTGACTGGTTTGCCATCCCCTGCCTTGGGGAAATTTTAGCAACAAGATGGCAGGAAGGTTAGCATCCAGAAACCAATCCACCAAAACCGTTTTTGCCGAATGTAGCGTGGCGGGGCTAAGCTGCAAAGACTGAGGCGGTGGTTGATGTTGGCAGGCTTGTTGGTATAAAGATAGCTCTGAAACTGGTAGTGCCGTCATAAGCGTAACATTGTTCGATCGGCGACCGAGCTTGGGGGCATGGACGTTTGGGCAAAGTGGGGAAAAGTCAGTGGGGGGGAAGATACCTACTATCCTTTTACGATACAAGATACATACGCGAATCGTCAGGAAATATGAAGATCTGTTAGCAACATTTTCCGTATTTTTTCGGTTGACAAAATCTACAAACTTCTTTTTTGGAGGGCATCGATCGCTTGTTCTCGGTCGTCAAAATGAATTTTTTCCGTGCCGATAATTTGATAATCCTCGTGACCTTTACCGACAATGGCAATACTGTCACCAGGTTGGGCGGTTTGGATAGCGTGGTGAATGGCACGGGCGCGATCGCTTATTACTTCCACAGAGATACCATCGGGAATACCTTCTAAAATATCCTGCAAAATTTGTTCCGGGTCTTCCGTACGGGGATTGTCAGAAGTGACCACCACTCGGTCGGCCAGTTGCGCGGCAATTTTGCCCATCATCGGGCGTTTTCCCCGATCGCGATCGCCCCCACAACCAAAGACACAGACCAATTCCCGCGCTACGTAAGGTTGCATGGCTTGCAAGACATTCTCCAAACTATCTGGCGTATGCGCGTAATCCACCACCACGGTAAGATCAAGATCTTGATTGGGGCGGTTCTGGACCCGTTCCATCCGCCCCGGTACGCCCGGAAATTGGGGCAAAGCTGCTGCGATCGCTTCTAGATCCACCCCCAATTGCAAAGCTGCCCCCACAGCCGCTAGGGCATTGGCTAAGTTGTACCGTCCAATCGCCGGCAAAGATAGATCGGCATCGCCGTAGGGAGTATGGATTTTTCCGGTCACGCCATCCGGATGCAAATCCAAGTCGTAGGGATACAACTCGACGCTGCTATCTTCTAAGCTATAGCGCCAAACTGCCTGCGGATCTAAGCGTTCCAGCAAACGCCGACCGTAGGCATCATCCGCATTAATTATTGCCCGACCCCGCAAATACCCATCAGAAAACAGCAAAGCCTTGGCTTCAAAATAGTTTTCCATGGTTTTGTGAAAATCCAAATGGTCTTGGCTGAGATTGGTAAAAACCGCCACATCGAACTGACAGCCCAACACCCGACCTTGCTGCAAAGCATGGGAACTGACCTCCATCACCATAGACCGAGCGCCAGCCGCATGCGCCTGGGCTAGCTGTTGTTGCAACGCCACCGCAAAAGGGGTCGTATGGACAGCTGTTTCCTGATAGTTCGGCCAGCGAGCATAAAGCGTGCCCAATAACGCCGTCGGTTTCTGTGCCTTTTGCAACAAAAACTCAATTAAATGGGTGGTCGTGGTTTTGCCATTGGTTCCCGTCACCCCTACCATTTGTAGCTGTTGGGTAGGATGCCCGTAAAAAGCCGTTGCCACTTCAGCGCAAGCCGCTACCATATCATCCACAGGAATAACTAACTCCTGGGATTTGGGCGGCACCTGGCGATAAGCCTCTTGAGAAACCAAAGCCGCGATCGCACCAGAAGCGATCGCGCCGGGCCAAAACTCACCCCCATCAACCCGCGTTCCTGGCATCCCTAAAAATAAATCTCCCTGTTGACAAACATGGGAATTTGTGCATAGCCGTTTGACATCCCCCGAAACTTGGGGCACTTCTGACAAACAAACGCGATTGGAGATAAGATGCAGTAATTCTGTCAGTTTCATCGTTCCTTGTTGTTAGATTTCGTCTATGTTTATCTATAAATAATTAGCATGGGAGCATGGGAGCTTGGGAGCTTGGGAGCTTGGGAGATACAATTGGTTGTTCGATCCGACGCCCCGACGCCCCGACGCCCCATCACTGTTGCCCATACTTGTGCAACATCGCTGCCAACCGTTCCACACTAATTCCCCGAGAAGGACGCGGTAACCGAACTTCTTGGCTTGTCGATCCGTCATTTCCATCGGAAATTTCCTGGCACAGAACCGGAATTTCGTATTGGTAAGCAGCAAACCAATCATCCCTGGTGGTAATATCGCGAATCTCCAAAGAAATTGGGGGATTGCGAACCTGTTCTAGTTTTTCCTGTAACCCCTCGCACAAGTGGCATCCAGGCTTGCTGTACAAAATTAATTTCATAAAATCTCCCATTTTCCGACCGGATTATGTGTGTTTTATGTATAATAGAACGGAAAGCATGATAACCTAAACTTTGGATTGCTCACCGCGACCTGCGGATTTGTTGAAAAGTTAACGTAAAAGGATAGCATGGTCTCGACTCTAAACGTTACCAATCAAGCCCCTAGCTTTGACCTAGACGAACTCAACCAACGCTTTGAAAACGCCCATCCTAGAGAAATTCTAGCTTGGTGCGTCGAGAACATTCCCGCTGGTTTGGTTCAGACCAGTGCGTTCAATATCGATGACATGGTGATTACCGATTTGCTATATCGGGAACTATCCACCGAAAATCCAGTTCCAGTTATCTTTTTGGACACGCTGCATCATTTTCCGGAAACCTTGGAACTGGTAGAGCGCGCTAAGAAACAATACAATCTCAACCTGCAAGTTTATAAAACCCCTGATGTCAACAGCCGCGAAGAATTTGCCGCCAAACACGGCGAAGCCCTTTGGGAAACTGACGTACAGCAATTTCATCACCTAACCAAAATCGAACCCCTCCATCGGGGTTTGGACGAACTAAACACCGTTGCCTGGATTACCGGTCGTCGCCGGGACCAAGCCCCTACCCGCGCTAATATGCCGGTGTTTGAACGGGATGACCAAGAACGGATTAAAGTCAATCCCCTCGCTGCTTGGACTCGTAAAGACAGTTGGGAATACGCCGACGAATACAAAGTTCCCTACAATCCCCTCCACGACTGGGGGTATCCCAGCATTGGTGACGAACCCCTCACCACGCCCGTTCGCGAAGGAGAAGACGAACGCGCAGGGCGCTGGCGCGGGATGGGCAAACTAGAATGCGGCATTCACGTTTAGCTAACGATAGGGGCGAATATCCTTCGCCCCTACAATACCCGTAAATATTCTTGCGCGATCGCTTTGATTTGCCCAGCACGATCCAAGCCATTAACGATACGGCGGGCATGGTAAAAATCCTGTTTGTCTTCGTTTATGAAATCTTGCAAGCGATAGCCGGTAAAATAGCCATTTTTCATACCCATAACCAAAATTTTGGCAGCCACTTCAGGTTCGGCTGCTTTTTGCGGTTTTTCCAATAAATCTATGTCCAGATATTGGGACCATTGGGCATAATTGTTGCGACCAGTCAGTTGGACGAATCCCCGTCCTTTGTATTTGGGCCCATCTCCAGGTTGGGTATTGCCCAAATCTTCCCTACCTTCGTAGCGATGGCCGGAATCCAACTCCACCATCCACTGTCCTAGATGGGACTCGTGTTCGGCCGTGGCTAAAATATAGGCAATTTGACCGCGATCGCGTACCTCTCTAGCCGTACATTCCGATAAAATCAAAGGGATAGACTCTCGCGCATGTTCGCGTACCACCGGATAGGGAATTGACGATACGATGCGATCGATATCGAAGCCAGATTCCGATAAATCCGGTTTTCGGGGACGGTAAGTCACCACAGGTTTTTCCAACAATGCCGACCAAGTGGATTTCGCTACAACACCATCGGCTACCAATCCCTGTTCTCTTTGAAACTGTTTCACGGCCGCTTCGGTATAATTATCAAAATACCCTCGAACGATTCTTTTTGGTGAAAATACGCCCTTCTCTTCCAGAACTTTTTGCAACTGAGTTACCTCATCTCGCAACTCAGGAAACTCCGTACCATCTCCAGAACGCAAAACCGGACGTTTCTCGGGAGTGGCTTGTTGGGGTTGCGCCGAAGCAGTAGCTTGTTCCAAAGCTTCCCAAGTATTCGCACCCACAATCCCATCGACGTTCAATCCTTGGGATGATTGAAATCGTTTGACCGCATCTTCTGTATTGGCACCAAATTGGCCATCGGCTACTTCATCGGGGGGAAAAATTCCCGCTTGTACCAATAATTTTTGCAATCGCTTTACTTCATCGGCATATTCGGGATAGTCAATACCATCCCCACGCCGCAAAATCGTTGGTTGCATGGTCTTTGGTAATGGTTTTTCCTGTTTTTGAGTAGTTTTTGGTTAGCGTTGCCTATACAATACGAGAAATAGAAACAAAAGTCACCCAATTTGCGATCGCATCCCTTTCGGTAGCTATCCTAGTTTTAGCATGATTCGAGTTTTACACTTATCTGACGTTCACCTCGGTAGCGGTTTTAGCCAAGGCAAAGTCAACCCCGAAACCGGCTTAAATACCCGCTTGGAAGATTTTGTGGCCATGCTAAGTCAAACGGTCGATCGAGCTTTGGCAGAACCTGTAGACTTAGTTGTATTTGGTGGCGATGCCTTCCCCGATGCCACCCCACCTCCCTACGTTCAGGAAGCCTTTGCCAGTCAGTTTCGCCGCCTTGCCGATGCCAATATTCCTAGCGTTTTGCTAGTGGGCAACCACGACCAACACGCCCAAGGACAGGGAGGGGCAAGTCTTTGTATCTATCGTACCTTAGGCGTTCCCGGTGTTGTCGTAGGCGATCGCTTGCAAACCCATCGCATCGAAACCCAAAACGGTCCCGTCCAAGTATTGACCCTGCCTTGGGTTACCCGGTCTACCCTGCTAACGCGACGTTCCACGGAAGGCTTATCCCTAGAAGAAGTCAACGACATGCTGGTGGAACGCTTGCGGGTTGCCTTAGAAGGAGAAATTCGCCAGCTCGATCGCGCCATTCCCACCATCTTACTTGGTCACTTAATGATGGACAACGCTCGTTTTGGCGCTGAAAAATTTCTTGCCGTTAGCAAAGGATTCTCCATTCCTTTATCTTTGGTTGCCCGGGACTGTTTTGACTACGTGGCTTTGGGTCACGTTCACAAGCACCAAGTTCTGTGCAAAGACCCACCCGTGATTTATCCTGGCAGCATCGAACGGGTAGACTTTAGCGAAGAAAAAGAAGAAAAAGGTTATATCCTTTTAAATTTAGAAAAAAACAACGTTCAATGGGAATTTTGTCCCCTGCCCGCACGTCCTTTTCAAACCATTTCCGTCGATTTGTCCGATTCCGAACATCCCCAAGACACACTCTTGCAAGCCATTAACCGCAAAAACTTTACCGGTGCTGTGGTTCGGCTGATTTATAAGATTCGTTCCGACCAATTGGACCAAATCGACAATTCCAACCTGCACAAAGCCCTATCTGCTGCCCACAGCTATCGAATTCAGCCGGAATTGGTTAGCCAACTGGCCCGACCCCGCATGCCAGAACTATCGCAAAACCAATCATTGGATCCCCTTGCTGCTTTATCCACCTACTTAAACCAACGAGAGGACTTAAAAGACTTGCGTGAGGACATGATGGCAGCGGCCAAACAATTGTTGGCTGGCGACGAAGAAGAAAGTTCCGAACCATCAACACCTCAACAGGAGAAAAACAACCATCAAAGCGACTCTTCTTTGCAAGTACTGAGCGAAAGTGCCGAGATTGCTGCTCCTTATTCTCAAAACAGTGCTGCGGCTGAAAACAGCCAAGACGGTCCAAGCCATCAAAATGGTATGATTGGTGGAGATAGCCAAGACCGTCCGGACCGTCAGGATAAAGAACAGTTGCGTCTGTTCTAGCGCCTTACCAGCTTCTATTTTGGGACACTTTAATTTGTTCCCACATATGTTCGGAAGTCTGCGAAGGTTCTTTGCAAGTCAATCCCTGACAAACCAAAGCGATCGTACCGGCCGGTATCTCGCTTTCCTCTTGCAAAACACAAGCAGGTAGATAGGAACCCAACAATTCTCCAAAGCGATCGCGACTGGTCCGCACCACGGTATAATTTTCGTACCAGTCTAGCGCCGAAAATAGCACCGGACAGGCTTGTGGCGTTTCGGTCATAATCTTATCAAAGGATTGAATGGTTTCTTGGGCGCGGTCCAAATACTTCAAATCCCGCGATAGCATAGCCAGACGTACCAAATTGCCAGCAGCAACGCCGTTGGTAGAAGGCGTGGCATTATCCATATAGCTGCGTTCGCGGACCAACAATTGGTCGCTGGTATCGTCTGCCGTATTGAAATAGCCACCCATTTCCACGCAATACAGATGGTCGTCAAACTCTTTCTGGACCTGCATGGCTTTTTCCAGCCAAGTCTGTGCTTCCACACCGGTTTGTTCGGAGGTTCCTTCTCGTAAGGAAGCTTGATGCAAGTCCAGCAAAGCTTTCACCAACAAAGCATAATCTTCCCCTTGTGCAAAAACCGTGGCTTCGCCATTATAATTCACTCGATGCAACCTGCCATTGACCCACTGATTGTTTAAGATAAATTGGGCAGCGCGTACGGCTGGTTGCATGTATTCGATTTGTCCCAAGACAGCATAAGCACGGGCCAAGCCAGAAATGGTTAAACTATTCCAAGCGACAATCGCTTTGGTATCGGTAACTGGGGGAATACGACCTTCCCAATCGCCAGTTTTGGCTTCGTGGTTGTTGGTTGCCGGCGGAAAGCTGTCAATGTCTTCGGGATTGTTGCCGTAGCGGATACGGAAAAGCTTGCGCAAAGCGTTTTTGGCATCGTCTGAAAGGGGTTCGCGATGGCGGCGTTGCAAGACGTTGTGACCTTCAAAATTTCCCTGGGGAGAAACGGTAAAAGCCGATTCCAGCGCCATCATTTCTTCATTGGACAGCAAATATTCCAAATTCTGATACTGCCAAACGTAAAATCCCCCTTCTTCCGGTTCTTCGTCGTCGGGATTGGTAAAGCTATCCGCGTCTTGGGAAGCATAAAAATAACCTTCCGGGGCGGTCATTTCTCGGCGCAACCATGCTAAAATTCCAGCCATGCCCTCTTCAAAAACCGGTTCCCGAACGCCGGCACTCCACAAATTGGCCAAATATTCTAAAATTTGACCGTTGTCGTACAGCATTTTTTCAAAGTGGGGAACCGTCCAGGTTCCATCCACGGTATAGCGGTGAAAACCACCTCCCACATGGTCGCAAATACCACCAGTTGCCAGACTAATGCCGCGTTGGGTAGCTGCTTCTTTGGGGTCGTGTTCTTGGGAAATTCCGGAAAATCGACTAGCACGCAGGACGTTTTCTGCGTAGGGAATCATGGGGAAGCTATTGCCAAAACCCTCGAAACTCAGGACTTTGGTATTGACTTCTGCCCCTTTTTTGAACAAATCCGGGGGAAATTCCTCTCCCGTACCGGGAACCACGGCATTTTGGCGCAGGTTTTGATAAATTTCTTGTTTCACCGATTGTAGTTTGGTTTTCTCGCTGTCGTAAAAACGGCGAATGGCTTGCAAGACTTGCAGAAAACCAGGCATACCAAAACGCGGTTCTACGGGAAAGTACGTACCGCCGTAGAAGGGAACCAAATCGTCGGGGGAGAGAAATATATTTAACGGCCAGCCTCCCTGTCCGGTCATCATTTGCAAGGCTTGCATGTAGATGCTGTCGATATCCGGACGTTCCTCGCGGTCTACTTTGATGGGGATGAAGTTGGCGTTCATGTATTCGGCGATTTGGGGATTGGAAAAGGCTTCCCCTTCCATGACCGTACACCAGTGGCAGCTGGAATAGCCGATGGATAAAAAGATGGGTTTGTCTTCCTGACGGGCCTTGTTTAAGGCTTCGTCGCACCAATACCACCAGTCAATGGGGTTTTCGGCGTGTTTGCGCAAGTAAAGACTTTGGGTTTCGATCAGGCGATTGGTCATGGGTGAACTCGTTATGAATACGATTTTTGTTGCTTGCAGTGTATCGCGATCGCTTGTTGCTCTGCTATTGCTTTTTACATTGGGAAGGATTGGTCCGTCGCTAAAATCCGGCGTAAAACCACAAATAAACTAGTAGAGCGGGCAATGCTACCCTACAAAGTAGGTATTTTCAGAAAAAAAAGATTTAGAGCTTTATAAACCGGATATTCCCATCAATGATTTTTGTACGCCAACGCGAAACGTTCGATGCCAGCGAGGTCGGAACAAATTTGTATGTCGCGGTAGCTGCCTTGTTGCTGGAGGAGTTCTCGTACTTGCGGGGCCTGTCCGGCCATCATTTCAAATAGTAAAATACCATTGGGGTGTAAATAATTAGGCGCGATCGCAATTAAATGGCGAATGCAATCCAAACCATCCTCTCCCCCATCCAAAGCTGCGTGGGGTTCGTGGTGGGCAACTTCTGGTTGTAGCGTGGGAATCGTTGCCGTAGGAATGTAGGGAGGATTGGAAACAATCCCGCTGATGCGTCCGCGATAATCGGCTAGCGGTTGCAGCCAAGACCCCTGGTAAAAAGTAATGCGATTTGGGGGGAAGAGATTTTGGGCGTTGGTCCGCGCGATCGCTAAAGCATTTTCGTCTTTTTCTGTAGCATAAATTGTCGCTTTTGTCAACTCTTTCGCCAACCCCATGGCAATAGCACCGCTGCCAGTTCCCACATCCACCCAAATTCCTGCAGCCAAAGGAGAATCCCGACAGGCTTGTTTGGCCAAATCCACCAAAATTTCTGTTTCCGGACGGGGAATCAATACGTGAGGAGAAACTTGTAGCGAAAAATCCCGCCAAGGAGTGGTTCCGGCAATGTGCTGTACTGGCAAACGTTCCGTGCAGCGTTGCTGCCAGCGTTGGTCTAAGGTTTCTAAAGAAAAAGGTAAAGAAATTTGCGGCAATTCTCGAAACGACCCTCCCCAACGCAATGCCAATCGGTCCAAACCGGTTAATTCTTGCACTAACCAATCAACTTCTTCTGGATCGATATTAGCTGCTACTGCTTGTTGGCGAGCTTTTTGATACCACTGCCAGAGGTTGTATCCAGAGATGGTAAAACGCATGGGTGAAGAGGGGGAAGAGGGGGAAGAGGGGGAAGAAAACGACAGGAAGTTCTGAGGTGGGGTTGTTTTTTTCGGGTCTTTGCAGTGCGGATGACCTATGACAAAGTGACAGTCCTTAATCAAAAAAATCAAGGATAAAGGTGCTGATGTTGCTGCCTCCATCCTTGTTTTTGCGGTTCGATGCCATTTTTAAGTAGAACTAGCTATTTCAGGCATTAATTGCCTCTGTTGGGTGAAGAAGGCATATTTTGCGGTGGTTGCTGTAAGGAAGGACCGCCTTGATTTTGATTTTGTTGGTTTTGCTGCTGTAGAGAACGGATGAGGTCTCGCGACTCCCGAGAAGGAACGAACACCAGACGTTCCAAATCTTGTTTGTCGCTATTTTCTAGTTCGTTAATCACTCGTTCCAGACGCAATACTTCAACGTCAATATTAGAGGCAATATTTGGCTGCTGCTGTTTCATGCGGTCTAGCTGATTTTGTAAGTCTTCCCGATTTAAAAACATGGGAATGAATTGTTGGCCGTTGCGTTGTACGGCAAGCAAGTTTTGGTCGGAACCCCCTCTGGCTACAAATAAAGGTACACCGCGAAACTCGTTTACTTGCTGGCCATCTTCTTTCAGCAGGTTTAAAGCCGAATCAACTTGTTCTTGAGCTGGTACCAATTCAAATACTGGACTATTCTGTTGTTCGGCACTTTGCTGGGCCATTTGATAAACTTGCCCCAGTGACATGACCACCACTTGTGCTTTCTGACCTAGTTCTGGTTTTTCTTGTTGCAATTTATTGATAAAATCTTTAGCATCTCCTTGATTGAGAAATACCCAGCTGACGGGAACGCTATCGGGAGCATCGGGATTTCCCGCGTTTTCTGGTTGAATTGTTTGCAAAACCAATCCTTCGCTGGGATCGACAATCACAAAAACTGGAATGCTGTTGAGTTTTTGCTGGAT
>CAYZHY010000060.1:16816-23103 GCA_964477525.1 uncultured Geitlerinema sp.
CTTCGCTGGGATCGACAATCACAAAAACTGGAATGCTGTTGAGTTTTTGCTGGATTTGCTCTTGAGGAAGAGCCAATGCTTTCATTTGACCGGCTAAGGAAGGAGTAAGAAGAGTTGCTCCGACCAAACCAGCGATCGCACCCCACCGTGCTAAAAAATTCATAATGCTAATACCTATCTATCTACAATACGTCTTTACAATTTTGGGCAAAAAATTAGACTCTTGGTGAAAGCCTTTGACTTTCTATACTTTCTATAACCGCGACCCATCTTGCCTACAAGAGTTCCTCAGATCGCACGAACGATGCATAAACATGTCTGCCCACACACTACCTAGTAAAACAAACTGGGCAGCAAGTGACAAGTAGGGCCGCACAGCCATGTGACATCTCTATCTACGGTTGGTCAGACCCTACGTCCGTATAAGCGGTTTATCTCCGAAGAAATTTTTGGTGCAATCGGGATGACAGGATTTGAACCTGCGACATCCTGCTCCCAAAGCAGGCGCGCTACCAAGCTGCGCTACATCCCGGAAACATTTTTTATGATACAAGAAAATTTCCCGTTTGTCCAAAAAAATCTAACCGCCGATTGTTGACTCCCTATCACCGGCTAGAACCACCTATAATTGTGCAGGAATTGGTAGCCAACCCGCCATCGCCTTGGCGTCTGCACCGACCAACAACCAACGATACCATTATGTGGATACGAAGATTAATTGCCGCTATTTTTCTCGGGGGACAGGTCATTGTCCATTTGGTTAAGGGAAAACTGCACCGCCGCAACACAGCCGAACAGATGTCAATGGTGGGTCCAGAATCTCTAGGGATTACCTTGCTAACAGCTCTGTTTGTTGGTGCTGTCTTTACCATTCAGGTGGCGAGAGAATTTATCACCTTTGGTGCCGGTCAGATGGTTGGCGGGGTATTGGCTCTGTCGTTGGTGCGAGAGCTGGCACCGGTTCTGACGGCTGTGGTGTTGGCGGGTCGGGTTGGTTCGGCGTTTGCGGCGGAGTTGGGAACCATGCAAGTCACCGAACAAATTGACGCACTGTATGTATTAAAAACCGACCCCATCGATTATTTGGTGATTCCCCGGGTGGTGGCTTGCTGTGTTATGTTGCCTTTGCTAACCATTCTCTCGTTTGTCACCGGGATGGCAGGGGGTGCTGTGGTGGCGATGAATATTTATAATTTGCCCATCAACAGTTTTGTTGACTCGGTGAATACCTTTTTAAGCGTGTTGGATTTAATTCATGCTGCCATTAAGGGGTTGTGTTTCGGTTTGTTGATTGCAGTAATTGGTTGCAGTTGGGGATTGACCACTACTGGTGGTGCCAAAGGGGTTGGCAAATCGACGACCACCGCTGTGGTAACGTCCTTGCTAGCGATTTTTATTACCAATTTTTTCCTGTCTTGGATTATGTTTCAGGGATTAGGACAAAGCTTGCAACAAGGATTTTGAACCAGGAACTCGATAGAATAGAACCATAGACTGAAAACATACCAACGTATCAGTATTGGTGTTGAGCAAACGGGAGGGAATCACTGTGGCTACCGCATCATCTGTAAATACATCTGCTTCTACAGTAGAACTCAAACCCAGCTACAAGCTACCTGTCGCTTTGGTAGCCATTGCCGTTGCTCTGGTTTGGTGGCAAATTGCGATCGCATCTGTTATTGGTTTGTTTGGCTTGTTTCTAGCTTTCCAAACGGCCACCATTCGTTTGCAGTTTACCGATTCGGCCTTGGATGTCTACCGTTCGGGGAAACTCATTCGTCAGTTTCCCTACTCCGACTGGCAAAATTGGCGCATTTTTTGGTCGAGAGTCCCCATTTTGTTTTACTTTAAAGAAGTCAAAAGCATTCATTTTGTGCCGGTGCTGTTCGATGCGCGCATGCTGCGTAGCTGTCTGGAGCAAAAATGTCCGATTGCCTAGCGCGTATTTGGGGAAATGCAGGTAAAAAATGGCAAAAGGCATCCAACTTGGATGTCTTTTCTTGCAGCGGCATAATAAACCATCGATGGTGATGTGGCTTTCCCTATTCACAACCAGAAAATCATAGAACGTCCGATTTGCGGCCTATTTTCGTCTTGTCCATGAATTCAGAAGAAAACCAAAATCAAGATTCTCGAACCCAATACCGACAAAAAAAGCAACAACAGGAGTTGATGTCCCCAACCAACCAAGTTCCACCCCCCGATCCGTGGGAAAACGATAGCGAAGCAGCAAGCGAACCAACGTCGCCAGCCGAGACAGCCAACGACGACGACATTAAGGACGACGATGTTGCCGACCTCCAGCGTCAAAAAGAGCGCTTGCAGGCCGAAATTGAAGACTTGCAAGCCAAGAAACAACAGCTAGCAAAAGACCAGTTACAACCAACGCAAGCGAATATCGATCGCATGGTCGAGCTGGGATTGCAGGAACTGCAAGAACGCAAGCAAGCTTTGGAAGTTTCCATCGAACAGCTAGAACGACGGCGAGAACGCATTCAAAGAGAAATGCGTACCACGTTTGCCGGTGCTTCCCAAGAACTGGCGGTCCGGGTGCAGGGATTCAAAGATTATTTGGTGGGAAGTTTGCAAGATTTGGCAGCAGCGGCAGAACAGTTGCAACTCACACCAGAAGATTCGGTGGAATCGGAACCGACAGCAGCCGAACCTACTCCGTCTCCCGAACCATCCCAGTCGCAAGCTGCACCATCTCCGTTTCGTAGCAGCGATGGACGTTTTCAAGACGAAGCACAAGAAATTCGCCGCTGTTTGGACCAGTACCGCAAAAGACCCGATTACTACGGTCCGCCTTGGCAGTTACGTCGTACGTTTGAACCGGTCCACGCCGAACGGGTTTCTCAGTGGTTTTTCGCTCAAGGGGGTCGCGGTGCGGTTCGTTCCATGGGAAGTCGCTTGCAAAATATTTTAATTGCTTCTGCTGCCGTTTCTATCCTGCGTCGCTTGCATGGCAACCGCTTGCAAACCATGATTTTGGCCCATACGCCCGAACGTTTGGGGGAATGGCGACGGGGATTGCAAGATTGTTTGGGCATTTCGAGGGCCGATTTTGGTCCGGATAAAGGGGTAACGTTGTTTGAGTCGCCGGAGGCACTGACGCAAAAAGCGGACCGTATCGAACAGTCGGGTCAATTGCCATTGATTGTGGTGGACGAGGCAGAAAATCAAGTTAGTCTGTCTATTTTGCAGTTTCCCTTGTGGATCGCTTTTGCTCCGGACCCGTCGGCACCGACACCGACCTATTGGTAAGCCAATCTAGCAACGGAACGGTGCGTTAATTTTTTTCTCGAAATACCGACGCGCGATCGCTGCTTCGGTGTACAGTAGCTTTGGAAACATTTATACGAATTTTGTAAAAACATATTATGACTTCTTGGCTTGTATTCAACGGTATTTTACTGCTGGCAGCTTATTTCCTAGGCTCGATTCCCACGGGATATTTGTTGGGACGTTGGCTGCAGGGAATTGATATTCGCGAATGCGGTTCTGGTTCCACAGGAGCGACCAACGTGCTGCGTACGGTGGGAAAACTTCCCGCTTTGGTGTCGTTGCTGGTAGACATTGGTAAAGGATTGGCCGCGATCGCTTTGGTAAGCGCCAGCTATAGCTGGCCTGTAGCTACCCAACTTGCCCCAAATGCCTCTATTATCGATCTCTGGCTGCCCTGGATGGCGACGTTTGCTGGTTTGATGTCCCTTTTGGGTCACAGCAAATCCATTTGGATTGGTTTTCGCGGCGGCAAATCGGTGGCTACCAGTTTTGGGGTTTTGCTGGGAATGTCTAGTTACGTAGCTTTGGGAACTCTAGGCGTTTTTGTTTGTGCGATCGCGATTTCCCGGATTGTTTCTTTCAGTTCCATGACCGCCGCCATTGGTGCCAGTGCTTTGATGGTGCTGACGGACCAACCCGTCCCCTATCAAATCTTTGCCATTGCCGGAGGCGTTTACGTCCTTTGGCGACATCGCACCAATTTATATCGTTTGTGGACCGGTACCGAACCGAAACTGGGACAAAAATTTTCTACTAGCAACAGCCAATCCTAAAATAATCAAATTGTCCTCGAACTTCCGTATCATTTTTGACACTGGGGACAAAAATGGCAAGAGCGACCGACTAATTTCAAACGTTCGATGGGGGTTTGGCAGCAGCGGCAGGGTTCGCCAGTGCGACCGTAGACCCAAGCGAAGCTGCTGTAATTGCCATTTACCCCTTCCGTATTTAAAAAACTGCTAAAGGTGGTCCCGCCAGTATCGATGGCTTTTTGCAATACTTTTTGAATGGCTTGGTGCAGGCGTTGGCTGGTGTCGCTGGTCAAGTTGCAGCAAAGGGTGGTGGGATGGATACCGGCGACAAACAAGGCTTCGTCGGCGTAAATATTCCCCAATCCGGCGACGATCTGTTGTTCTAGCAAAGCCGTTTTGATATGGCGGCTTCGTTTTTGCAGTTGTTGCTGCAGGTATTGGGGGGTAAAACTTTCGCCAAGGGGTTCCGGTCCCAGTTTTTGCAAGCCGGCGATAATGCCATCGGGGGAAGTTTCGGGGGGAACCCACCAAATGCGTCCGAAGGTACGCTGGTCTACAAAGCGCAACTCGCCGTTGTTGGCAAAGAAAAATCGCACGCGGGTATGTTTGGCGATGGGAGTATCTGAGGTTAGCCACAACAGTTGACCGCTCATACGGAGATGGACCCCCAAGCAGCCGGCGTTGGTATTGGTTTGGGGATGGTATAGGGAGGCTAGTAAATATTTTCCCCGTCGCTGCCAATCAGCGATCGCAGTACCAGTAATTTTTTCCCAAAAGTCCCATGAAGAAATCGGGTAGGCAAGGCTGCGATGTAGCAAGACCTCACCTCCCGATATGGAAACGTGACGGGTTTTTTGGTTTAATCCCCGACGAACGGTTTCTACTTCTGGCAATTCAGGCACGAAATGCCAAAGCTCCTTGTATCAAGGGAGTACTAACCTTGAGATTTTTTCTTAGATTTTTTCTCTGGTGCCGCTTCGACAACTTCTAGCTCTTCAATAGCAAAGTTGTTGGTGTTTACACCGTAAGCACCAGGAGAACTGCTCAGTCCAGTATAGTTGAGTTTGTTAAAACGGACGATGACGGGATAGCGGATACCGCTTTGGTCTACAGAAGCCACCGTACCTACGTCTTTATACCAGTAGGATTCGGGACGCAAAATGCGTACTTTGGCGCCGCGTTTAACTTCAGCTTTTCCTTGAGTCATAATTTTCCTCGGTCGGTTTTCATCAAAAACAAAAGGTTTTCCCTTTAGAGTACTATGCAACCGGCATTCTCAAAACCGTTCAGTTTTTAAGTTTTATTACCGATTGCTGGTGGGTGACTACTGCTGCCACCGCAAACGCACGAAATGGGCGGTACGTCCCCACATATCTTCTACAGGGATAATGTCCTCGAAGGCTAAGTTAAAGGGGATGCCAGTGGTTAAGTATTTTTGCGCGATCGTTCCCAAATCGGGAGCCACCGAAGCTGCCGTTGTAGCTGCCAATCCCAACCCTGCCAGTTGGCTGAGGGGATCTTTTGGCAGGAAGAAATTGGCCCCGACAGCAAATCCTGCTGTTAGTAACAGGCTAACAGATAAGTTGGTGCCGCAGCGAGGGTGTACGGCTAAATCCCATTCCCCGCTGGTAATGCGTTGCAAGGCAGTGCGAACGGCTGATTCCAGTTGGTTTTTGTTGACCTGACCGTACAGATAAAAACCCGATTCGGTAGACAGGCCCCCCAACATTTGGTTATCAGTACCCATGGGGTGGTTGGGACTGCGATCGCTGCTGGGGCTGGATTCGCTCAATACCCACACGGTAGCGTGTTCCAGTGCGTGTACCTGACGCAGCATTAGCAGTTCTTTGAACCCAGGAAAAAAGTTGAGCTGTTCTAGCAGTTCCACATCCTGAGTGGTTCTCGGTACGAATTCAAAGGGATACTGTCCGGCAGAAGCGGTACTGGTCATGACAAGGAACCTCCAACAATGAATTTTGGTGTTTGCACGACGAGCTCTTATAGATCGACTCTAACCTCAAATTTCAAAAACTGTCGGAGGTGGGTCAACATGCCTTTACAATTGGGATTTTTTTTCAAAAAAGACTTTCGGAAATTTGGGGACGCGCGATCGCGAATTCTGGCTTATTTTTCAGCCATGGATGGTTCGATCTGTAACGAATTCATCATGGCATCCAGGATTTTCTTGTTGCGTTGGTAATTGCGCGAGGAACTTTCGTAAGTGATTGCCACCAAAGTGCGATCGCCCAT
>CAYZHY010000061.1:0-22698 GCA_964477525.1 uncultured Geitlerinema sp.
TAGGCGCGATTGAATTTTATTCAAGCGGATTTCATATTACAAAATATGGGGAAAATTGGCACAAAAATCGCGATCGCTACATTGAATTACACTTTGTATATAAATATAAATTTCTGATATTTCACCAAGGGCAACGAATTGCCAAAATGAAAATGTGTGCTACCTTACAAAAAGGTGTTTGAATTTCGTTCGCGAAACCAGTCTAAAAAAGCGAGAATCTACCATGCCATTTACCATTGAATCAGCCCGCAATATTTTCCCCAGTACGGCAACCGCCGACGCCGTGCCATCGACAACCGCCCGATTCGAGCAACTTAGTGCCGAAGACCAGCTGGCTTTGATTTGGTTTGCCTATCTAGAAATAGGGAAAACCATTACCATTGCTGCTCCAGGAGCGGCTAGAATGCAGCTAGCAGAAAGAACGCTCAATCAAATTCGGCAAATGAGCTTCCAGGAGCAATCCCAGGTAATGTGCGACCTAGCCAATCGTGCCGACACTGAAATTTGCCGTACTTATGCTACTTGGTCGCCTAACATCAAACTGGGTTTTTGGTATCAATTGGGGCAATGGATGCAACAAGGCATTGTTGCCCCCATTCCGGAAGGATACCAACTTTCTGCCAACGCATCTGCGGTCTTAGAAGCTATTAAAGGGTTGCAACCAGACCAGCAAATTACGGTGCTGCGCAATACAGTGGTGAATATGGGATTTGACCCCAACAAATTGGGCAATTATACCCCAGTCACTGAGCCGGTGGAACCTCCCAAAGATATGTCCCAACGCTCTAAGGTTACCATCGAAGGAGTGACCAATCCCACTGTACTATCCTACATGAACAATTTAAACGCCAATGATTTTGATGCGTTGATTGAATTGTTTGCTGACGATGGTGCCTTGCAGCCTCCTTTCCAGCGACCGATTGTGGGCAAAGAGGCTATTTTGCGATTTTTGAGGGCAGAATGCCAAAATTTGAAACTCTTGCCCGAACGCGGTGTTTCCGAACCGGCTGAAGATGGATATACTCAAATTAAGGTGACCGGTAAAGTGCAAACGCCTTGGTTGGGTGCTAGCATAGGCATGAACATTGCCTGGCGGTTTTTGCTCAATCCCGATAATAAGATTTTCTTTGTGGCGATTGATTTGTTGGCTTCTCCCAAAGAATTGACTAATTTGGCTCGCTAAGTTAATAGCCATAGCAGGCAAAATTTGCAAGTATTTTTACGGGCGTTCTTGATTTCTTCTGCAAGAACGCTTTTTCGTTGCATTGAAGGTACTTCCAGATGGTTGCGACAGCATGATGGGGGCATTTTTGTTGGGATCGGATACGCGATCGCGTATAATTGACTTTTAAAGATAATATTCGTTTTAATAATGCCAACAACTGAAATCGAGTGGTCTCAAACTGAAAAAGAAATCGCTCAAGCAGCTTTTGAAAAGGCTCGCGAGCGGGAACTCAAATCGGTCATAGAAACGGTACGCGAAGGTGCCAACTCCATGACCAATTCTGACGAACTATGGCGCTTGCACGATTTTTTAAGTTCCAAAAGACACGAAATTGATGGTAAGTATGATTACCGATATTCTGTCTTAATTTTGGTATTTTCGCAATTGGTGAAAGAGGGATGGTTGTGCCTCGATGAATTGCAAGGGTTGGAGCCAGATAAGTTAACCAAGGTATCTGCTCTTTCTCGCATGTGAAACATTTCTTACGGAAAGAAATAATGGGAAATAGAGGGAAGGAGGGAATTCCTATTGCTTGTTCTCACACTCGAAAAAATTCATGGCTTTTTTTGTGGAATTGCCAACCAATCAATTCCCACGCTTTCGATGGTGCTTTCAATCAAAATATAAATGACGTTTTTCTAGCAAAATTCACAAATCCTATAGGAAAAATCTCCCTCCTTCCCTAGGGCAAACAACCGTGCATAATTCCAATCCAATCAACATGTTGGTAGATCCCACATGCTGCAGCTCGATATCTATTTTCAATAGATTTGGGCTTTGAAATCGCCCCGATAGGGAAAGTGAAATTTTTTTGGCGAGGGGGATTGATTTTGGGGAAATTTTGACGTATAATTTGAATAATGGAAATATTTTCTTTAATTTTAAAATTGCGTCTATTCCCATTATCTAAAAGTGTCTACTAATAAAATACCATATTTGAGGAGATAGTGGGAAAAAATTTCGCTTTTTTCTTTCGTTTCTCCAAGGCCAAGCCGGAGCCTTTCCACAAGGGGAAAACTCAATCGAATGTCGGTCGGTGAGTCGATTTGACTTGCCCCATCTCGGGTAGATGGGCAGTTAGAATCCCATTAGATCCAAGAATTAAACCACATGCGCATTTGCCAGGCTTCCCGAGATAAGGGATTTCCTAGATAGATAGGAAGCCAAAAAAGAAAACTTAAGAAAATTGCCAAAAAAACCGCGATCGCCCCCCATCGCCAAGCAAGTTCGCGGCTGTGAAACCAACGGGTAAGAAACCATGCTAAAGCCAACCAAGAAAACAAGGCAGCGCCCATGTAATGGTACAAAAACAAACAGCGACTCACTTGCGACCAAGGCAACCAGTTGGCTAGGTAGTTGACTAGCAAATAGACAGGGATGCCGGTCAAAGAGGTCCGATCGCTTGAAGGTGGACTTGAGTTGCCATAGGTAACCAACCACCTGGGAAACAACCGCCAATTCAGACAATCGGCGATCGCAATGACAACCACCACCGCACAAGCCAAAATGGCGATCGCGGCCAGCCACCAAAGAATGGGATTGCCCATAGCGTGAACGTCGCGAACCAGCGCTGTCTGTTCGTTTTTTTTGTATAAATAAGCAATGGGACGTGCCATCACCACCCAGGAATACCAGGAAGAACAGTAGGGATGCACTTGTTCGCTGCTACCAATCCGTTGGTGGTAAGAAAAACTTTCAGCTTGCAGTTCCCAAAACCCCGTTTCGGGAAATATCAGTAAGTGAGGAATCCAAAGCAAGCCGTATGCTATGGCAAGTTGAACTGTTACATAGATACCCACCAAGGGAAAGTCCTGCCATAGATTGTTCGAGGGAGGCGTACGAACCACGCGGCGCTGCCAGAGGGATTTTAACCAAGCGATCGCCCCAAATCCGTGAAGCCCCAACCAAAATCCCAAACCATTCCACTTAACTGCCGCTGCTGCCCCCAACGCCCAACCAGCGCCGGCAAACCAAATCCAACGCCGTTGGCCGCGACAGGGCAAAGCTCTCAAAAAACAATATTGTCCCAACAGTCCAAAAAAGATTAAGTAAATATTAATTAGCGCGTAGCGAGATTCGACCAAGAGTAAACCATCGAGACTGGCGAGAATTCCAGCAGCGATCGCATAGGTGTGTCGTTGGGATTTCGAGAAGTTAAATTGGCCCAACTGGTAAGCAATAGCCGCTACCAATAAAGGCACCAAAGACCCAATAAAAGCATTCATCCAGCGGTAGTCAAAAGGAGTTAGCAGAGAACCCGTTTCCGTATTGGTGGGATTTTGGGGAAAAGGAAGATGCTGCCCAACCCAGATGCCAATCGCAATCAGATATTTTCCTAAAGGAGGATGGGTGTCAAAAAATTCCGTTTGGGTGAGGTAGTTGTTGGCAAAGGTAGCAAAATAAACTTCATCAAAAACCAGTTGGTTGAACCGATTGATTTGCCAAAATCTCAGCAACAGGGAAAATACGAAAATTCCCCCCCACGCCAATAGCCAAAAAGTTCGCTGCCGGTTTTTTGTCATATTTCAGGTGTATTTGGTTGCTAATTATCGAAACTTGGAAAAATTGGCAACAATACCAGCTTATTCCTAGACTTCAGGAGTTCGCTACACTGGTACCTATGGACTCGATCGCAAAATTCTCCCAGCATGAATCCCCAATCGACCCCCAATCGTACGTTGGTAGCCCGTTTTTTTCAATTTGCAGAAAACGGCACCACCACTCGCACCGAAATTTTGGCCGGAGTAACCACCTTTTTCACGATGGCCTATATCCTAGCCGTCAATCCCTCCATTTTGGGCGCAGCGATTTTTTTAGAACAACCCCAGGATTTATTTGCAGAACTCGCGATCGCAACCGCCACCGCTAGTGCGATCGCGACCCTGGTCATGGCGTTTTTTGCTAACTATCCCTTTGCCTTGGCACCGGGAATGGGGTTAAACGCCTTTTTTGCCTTTTCCGTCGTTCTCCAAATGGGCATTGATTGGCGCTTAGCTTTATTAGCCATTTTTCTGGAAGGATTGCTTTTTATTGTTCTCACCCTCACCGACCTGCGCAGTCATCTCCTAGCCGCCATTCCCGGATGTCTCAAACAAGCAACCGCCGCCGGTATTGGTTTGTTTCTCGCCTATATTGCCGTTACGGGCGACCCGGAATCGGCAGGAACCGGATCGGGTATTATTGTCACAGACGAAGCTACCACCACGACTTTAGGAAATTTATCAAATCCGGCTACAGCAATTGCGATCGCTGGAATTTTCTTAACTTCAGCCCTCATGGTGCGTCGAATTCAAGGCGCTTTGTTGTTCGGCATTATTGGCACGGCCTTGGTGGGATGGATTTTGGGAATTGCCGAAGCACCGGCTAAAATTGTAGAAATCCCCCCATGGCCTGCGGCTTTGTGGGGACAATCCATCCAGGCAGCTACCAGCTTGTCGGTTTCATCTTTTTTAAATATAATTCCCGTACTTCTGGTTTTTTTATTTGTAGATTTGTTCGACACCATTGGCACCTTAACCGGTTTGGGCATTCAAGCTGGATATATAAACGAAAGCGGACAGTTACCAAGGGGCAAATCCGCCCTCATGGCTGATGCTGTAGGTACGACCTTGGGGGGCATTTTCGGAACCTCTACGGTAACCACTTATGTGGAATCAGCTGCTGGGATTTCTCAAGGAGGTCGTACCGGCTTGACCGGCATCGTGGTAGCGGTTTTATTTCTGGTTTCCATATTTTTTATTCCTTTCCTACAAGCCATTCCCGCTTTTGCCACTGCTGGTGCTTTGTTAATGGTGGGTATACTAATGGCAAGGAGCATTCAAAATATTCGTTGGGACGATCCGGCAGAAGCTATTCCAGCTTTTTTTATTTTGCTGGGAATTCCCTTGAGTTTTTCGATTGCCGATGGATTGGCTATGGGAACCATTGCTTATCCCATATTGAAAACCGTTCAGGGAAAATTTCGCGAAATTTCCCTAACTGTTTGGGGATTGGCAAGTTTGTTTTTTCTGAAATTGGTCTTGACCAACCCCACGATTGCTACCTAGGACCTGAGTCAATTGGTAGGGATGGCAAGCAGATTGTCAAATTCCCCTAGAAAAATCTTGAATTTGGCAAAATCTTGGATTTGGCAGAAAATTCCCCGGATGCTAGCTAGCATTTTGGGCAACAGACATATAGGATCTAGGCTAGATTAAGGCTGGATATCCTTGTCATTGAAAGATGCTTTTGGATTGAGAAGTTCCCTAACAGCCATGGAAAAAGTTGTGTTGCTCCTGGCAAAGATGGCGAACAGACCAAACTTAGTGACATCGGATCGTCTAGGGGTAATTCTCAGGCAAAACAAAACAGCATCTGCTGGCTAAAGATAAAGACTTATTGAATCCTGCGTCACAAACACATGTCTAGTATACAGAAAACATTTACAATTCGTTTTTGGGGGGTTCGAGGCAATATTCCTTGCCCCGGTTCCGAAACAGTCCGCTATGGAGGGAATACTCCCTGTGTAGAAATGCGCGTCGGCGGTAGCTGTTTCATTTTTGATGGTGGTACGGGATTGCGGGTTTTGGGACAATCCTTACTTTCCCAAATGCCCTTGGAAGCCTATATGTTTTTTACCCACGCCCATTGGGACCACATTCAGGGGTTTCCTTTTTTCGTACCGGCTTTTATTAAAGGCAATCGCTTTCATATTTACGGTGCTACCGCTCCTAATGGATATACTTTAGAACAGTGTCTCAACGACCAAATGCGCCATCCCAACTTTCCCGTTCCCTTGCAAGTGATGGGATCGGAGCTCAACTTTTATAACCTTCGGGCTGGGGAAACCATTGAAATTGGCGATATTACTGTGGAAACAGCGCCTCTCAACCATCCCGGCAAATCAGTAGGATACCGCATCAACTGGCAAGGCTATGCTGCTGCTTATATTACCGATACCGAACATTTTCGCGATCGCGTCGATGAAAATGTCTTGCACCTAGCTCGCAATGCCGATGTCATCATTTACGATGCTACCTACACAGATGAAGAATATCATACTCCCGATTCGGGAACTGGCAGCAAAGTGGGATGGGGACATTCAACTTGGCAACAAGCCATTAAAGTAGCGAAAGCTGCTAATGTCAAACGGTTGGTTTTGTTCCACCATGCACCTACCCACGATGACGAATTTCTCGATCGCATTGGCACCGAAGCCGCCAAACACTTTTCCGGAAGCATTATGGCTCAGGAAGGACTCTCCTTGCATCTGACTCCAATCGCACCGAACAATAGCGAAGATCCGGACAACCGAGATGGAAATCGTCCCGCTTCCGAAACCAAAATATCCGCTTAATTTCCGATCGAATTGTAGTCACTATATAGCGGTCTGTAGCCAGTGTGGGTGACAAAAACGCTTAAAAACGTACTAACGCCAACCAACGTAGCCTTGGGCAATTTTGATGGCGTTCATCGCGGTCATTGGCAAGTCATTCAGCCAATTTTACCGAGCGAGAAGGCTTCCAAGCAGATACCTGGCGATGGCGACGCCGGTACTGGCGAGAACAACCATTGCAGTTGGGAAAATGAAAGAGTCGTTCCTTCGTCAGTTTCTAGCCATGCCTGTTCTCAGAAAACCTACGCCACGGTCATCACCTTTTCCCCCCATCCGCGCGAATTTTTTACCGGCCAATCGATCGACTTGCTAACGCCCAACCACGAAAAAGAAAAAGCACTCAAATCCCTGGGCGTAGAACAATTGGTACTGCTGCCTTTTGACCGGGAACTCGCTTCGCTAGAACCATCGGAATTTGTCGATCGCATCCTGGTCAAACATTTGCATGCCAAACAGGTTAGCATTGGAGCTGATTTTTGTTTTGGACGCAACCGAGCTGGAACCGCTACAGATTTGCACGAGCTAGCCTCAAAATACGGCATTCAAACCAACATTATTCCCCTAAAAAACGATGGCTCGCAACGGATCAGCAGTTCCGCTATCCGTCAGGCTTTGCAAGCTGGCGAGGTGGAACGCGCCCAACAACTGCTAGGACGTCCTTACCAATTAGTAGGAACAGTCGTAACGGGACAAAAAGTAGGTAGAACCATTGGTTTTCCTACCGCCAACTTGCAAGTTCCTCGGGAAAAATTCTTACCTCGCTTGGGGGTTTATAGCGTGTGGGTGCAAACCAACGATCCGCACGCACCGGCATCGTTCCTTCCTGGCGTGATCAACATCGGTTCCCGTCCTACCGTCAGCGGCCAGCAGGTTTCTGTAGAAGTTCACCTGCTAAACTGGTCGGGGGATTTGTACGGCCAAATCCTAACCGTACACTTGCAAAAGTTCCTGCGTCCGGAGCAAAAATTTGCTTCTTTAGACGAACTCAAAGCTCAAATCGCCCAAGACTGCGAACTTGCTAGAACCTACCATAGCTACCAGAGCTAGCACAACCTGCAATCGCTTCTTTACGAACGAGAAATTTACCAATCCACTATGAGAGAAAAAGTTGACCAGCTCGTTGAAAATTTAAATCGTACGATTGTCGGTAAAGCCGATGCCATTCGCCTGGTATTGGTGGCCTTATTTTCCGGCGGACATGCTTTGTTGGAAGACGTTCCGGGAGTCGGCAAAACCTTACTGGCAAAATCTTTGGCTCGTTCCATTGATGGCAAATTTCAGCGCTTGCAATGCACGCCAGATTTGCTTCCTGCCGATACCACCGGTACCAATATTTGGAATCCCCGTACTGGAGACTTTGAATTTTTAGCCGGTCCCGTGTTTACCAATATTTTGCTAACCGATGAAATTAACCGCGCTACCCCCCGGACCCAATCAGCTTTGCTAGAGGTAATGGAAGAAAGACAGGTAACGGTGGATGGGGTTTCTCGTCCAGTTCCGACACCTTTTTTTGTCATTGCTACCCAAAATCCCATTGAATATCAAGGTACTTTTCCTTTACCGGAAGCACAAATGGACCGCTTTACCCTATCCTTTAGCTTGGGATATCCTAGCGAAACTGAAGAGTTACAAATGCTGCAGCAGTTGGATAGTGGTGTTGCGATCGCCGAGTTGCAATCCTGTATCTCTACCCAACAGGTACAACAACTGCAAGATTTGTGCAAGCAAGTAGAAGTATCGTCCGACCTACAAGAATACATGCGGGATTTGGTCGTGGCCACCCGCAATCACGAAGATATTGCCCTCGGTGCTAGTCCCCGGGGAACCGTCGCCTTGTACCGCGCTACCCAAGCGTTCGCCTACATCCAAGGAAACTACTACAATACCCAAACTGGAACCTATTATGCCATTGAAGACCATGTCAAATGGCTGGCCCCGTTTGTCCTCGCCCACCGCATGATTCCCGCCGGTGGCAAAGATACCCGCACCATTATCCAACGCCTACTGCAAACTGTTCCCACCCCTTCCGCCGCCAAAGTCAAAAAATAGCCTATAATTGAATTTCTCCCACGCTTCCACCCTCGGTCGCCTGACATTGGAGTACTACATTTGCCTATGGTTCGTCGCAAATCTAGAAAATTTCATTGGCGACCTGCCAAAAAGCGATCGCCGTTTATCCTGCTCTGCCTGCTCGTTCTGTGGAGTGGTATTATTGGCTGGGGAATCGCCACCGCCAGCGAACCCAACAATTCTCCCAGTATCGGCACCGTGGACCCTATCCCCCCCCGCTACCAACTAGGCCAGCAACTCTACGTCCAAAACTGCGGTAGCTGCCACCTCGCCATTCCCCCCGCCGTATTTCCCCGACAAACCTGGAGCGAGTTGCTGCAAGACCCCGAACACTACGGTACCAGCATTACTCCCTTGCGAAATCCCAACCTCACCTTAGTTTGGAACTACCTGCGGACCTTTTCCCGCTCCATCAAAGAAGACGAATCCACTCCCTATCGCTTCAACCAATCGCGATTTTTCAAAGCATTGCATCCCAATGTAGACATTCCTAACCCCACCACCGTCAAAAGTTGCGTTAGCTGCCATCCCAAAGCCTCCGAATATAACTTTCGGACCCTCTCCTCGCAACCATCGCCATCAGATAGTCCATAACGGAAGCATGCGCCGAAATGCACCCCCCTGTTCTTTTTTTTCTATAGTGATAGGATAAAAGAAGCCTGAAATTTCAGTCAGCTACTCCAATTTACTGATATATCAAAAAAAAATGAAACCGTGGTTGGCCAACCACCACACCGCTGGCTGATGCCGCCTAGTCACCGCAAGGAGTCCGAATCCGGCTATGCTCAAAAAACTGTTTGGCGATCCCAATACACGCAAGCTCAAAAAAATCAATCCTCTCGTTACCGAAGTTAACCTTCTGGAAGAAGACATTCAAGCCCTCTCCGACGACGAACTGCGCGCCAAAACCAAAGAATTTCAAGAACAACTGCAAAACGTCACCTCAGAGAAAGAAGAAAACCAACTGCTAGACGAACTGTTACCAGAAGCCTTTGCCGTGGTTCGAGAAGCCGCCAAGCGGGTGCTGGGAATGCGGCACTTTGACGTACAAATTTTGGGCGGTGTGGTACTGCATAACGGACAAATTGCCGAGATGAAGACTGGGGAAGGAAAAACCCTGGTTGCCACCCTACCAGCATACCTGAATGCGCTAACTGGCAAAGGCGTACACATCATCACGGTTAACGACTACCTGGCCCGGCGCGACGCCGAATGGATGGGACAGGTTTATCGATTTTTGGGATTGAGCGTGGGGTTGATCCAACAAGGCATGAGCCCCTCCGAACGTCAGAAAAATTATAATTGCGATATCACTTACTGCACCAATAGTGAGGTCGGATTTGACTATTTGCGCGACAACATGGCCACCGATTTGGCCGATGTGGTGCAGCGTCCCTTCAATTACTGCATTATCGACGAAGTAGACTCCATTCTCATTGACGAAGCTAGAACGCCGCTGATTATTTCCGGTCAGGTGGACAGACCCAGCGAAAAATACGTCCGCGCCGCTGAAATTGCTTCCCAATTAAATGCCGAAGAACACTACGAAGTGGACGAAAAAGCGCGCCAGGTCTTGCTAACCGACGAAGGCTTCGCCAAAGCAGAAGAATTGCTGCAGGTCAACGACCTCTACGACCCCAAAGACCCTTGGGCGCACTACGTTTTCAATGCCATTAAAGCCAAAGAACTGTTTGTCAAAGACGTGAACTACATCGTTCGCAATGGTGAAGTGGTCATTGTAGACGAATTTACCGGTCGGGTAATGCCGGGTCGCCGCTGGAGCGATGGTTTGCACCAAGCCATTGAAGCCAAGGAAGGGGTAGAAATTCAACCGGAAACCCAAACCCTAGCTTCCATCACCTATCAGAATTTATTCTTGCTGTATCCCAAAATGGCAGGGATGACGGGAACAGCAAAAACGGAAGAAGCAGAATTCGAACGGATTTACGGTCTGGAAGTAACCATTATTCCCACCAATCGTCCCTTGCGCCGCCACCATTGGTCGGATGTGGTGTATAAAACCGAAAGTGCCAAGTGGAAAGCCGTGGCGGAAGAATGCGCCGAAATGTACGAAAAAGGTCGTCCGGTTTTGGTGGGCACCACCAGCGTGGAAAAATCAGAACTGCTCTCCCAGTTGCTTTCCGAACGCAATATTCCCCACAACTTGCTCAATGCCAAGCCAGAAAACGTGGAACGGGAAGCCGAAATTGTTGCCCAAGCTGGTCGTCGTGGCGCGCTCACCATTGCCACCAACATGGCTGGTCGGGGAACTGACATTATCTTAGGCGGGAATGCCGAGTATATGGCCCGCTTGAAGGTACGGGAATATTTAATGCCGCGCATTGTCCAACCAGAAGATGACGATGATGCCGTTTCGCCTGCGAAAGTACCGGGTGCAAACAAGCGTCAAGGCGGACAAGGCTTCGACCCCAACAAGAAGAAAAAGGTAAAAAGCTGGCAAGCTTCCCCGCAAATTTTCCCGAAAAAATTATCGAAAGAATCGGAAAAACAGCTCAAAGAGGCTGTAGATTTTGCCGTGCAAACCTATGGCGAACGCAGTTTACCGGAACTAGAAGCGGAAGACCTGGTAGCAGTAGCTTCCGAAAAAGCACCGACAGAAAATCCGGTGGTGCAAAAATTGCGGGAAGTATACAATCAAATCCGTCAAGAGTATGAAGAATTTACCAAAAAAGAACATGATGAAGTGGTAGAACTTGGTGGTTTGCATGTCATTGGCACCGAACGCCACGAGTCGCGCCGCATTGACAACCAGTTGCGCGGTCGTGCTGGTCGTCAAGGGGATGATGGGTCTACCCGGTTTTTCTTGAGTTTGGAAGACAATTTGCTGCGGATTTTTGGCGGCGAACGTGTGGCCAACTTGATGAATGCTTTCCGCGTGGAAGAAGATATGCCCATCGAGTCGGGCATGCTTACGAAATCGCTGGAAAATGCCCAGCGGAAAGTGGAAACCTACCACTACGATATCCGCAAGCAGGTTTTCGAGTTTGATGAAGTAATGAACAACCAACGCCGCGCTATTTACTCGGAACGGCGGCGGGTTCTCGAAGGGGAGGACCTCAAAGAACAAGTGATTCGCTACGCCGAACAAACCATGGATGACATTGTCAATGCCTATGTCAATCCAGACTTGCCTTCGGAAGAATGGGATTTAGAAAACTTGGTGGATAAGGTCAAACAGTTCGTCTATCTACTTTCCGATTTGGAACCCAGCCAGTTGGAAGATATGAGCATTGACGAAATCAAAACCTTCCTTCACGAACAAGTGCGCATTGCCTACGACATGAAAGAGGCACAAGTCGACCAAATCCAACCTGGTTTGATGCGGCAAGCAGAACGTTTCTTCATGCTGCAACAAATTGACGCTTTGTGGCGGGAACACTTGCAGCATATGGATGCCTTGCGGGAATCGGTTAGTTTGCGCGGGTACGGTCAGAAAGATCCATTGGTGGAGTACAAAAGCGAAGGATACGAACTGTTCTTAGAAATGATGACCGATATCCGCCGCAATGTAGTTTACTCGCTGTTCCAGTTTCAACCTCAAGTACAGCCAGCGACCGAACAACAAGAAGCGGTGGAAAGTTAAGGAACGGAAAACGTTCGTTAGCCCGTAGGCTCGATTTCAAAGTGAAATCTTTCCTGATTTAGGGGGTTAGGAAAAATCGCTGGCGATCGCTTTTTCCCAGAAATGATATTTTCTGGATCTGCCCCCTACGCTTGCTTGGCTTGCCATCCATAAAAAAGGACAACAACCCACATGGAAAATATCCACCAGACATAGGCAAGGGGCAAAAGACATTTTTGCCCCGATTTCTATAGAAAAAAACTTTACGATCGCAGTTGTACCGGCATAATTAAGTGGGTCATTTTGATACCTCCCAACGGTTGTAAAATGGCTGGAGAAGTGGCTGTGTTGAGCTGAATTTGCACTTGCGATGCTTGCAGATTTTTCAACGACTCCATCAAATATTTGACGTTAAACGCAACATCGATGCTGTCTCCGGAGATATCCGCATGCAACGATTCGGTACCGCTGCCAATATCTTGCGCATCTGCACTGAGAGATAGCTGGTTGGCTTCCGCATCGAGACTAAATTTCACTACGCTGTTTTTGCGGTCTGCCAGCACCGAAACCAACTCCAGCGCCTGCAAAAGTTGCTTGCGGTCCACCGATACTTGCCGCTGAAAGCGATCGGGAATGAGTTGTCGATAAGCAGGATACTGTCCTTCTAAAGTACGGGTGGTTAACCGTCGGTTGTCTAACTCAAAAATGGCTTGTCCCGGATCGAAATATAGCTGAATGGGACGTTCGCGATCGTGCAAAGCCAACATGCGTTCTAGTTCCCGCCAAGCTCTGGTGGGAATGGTAACTTCAAATGCCTCAGTTTCCAATACTTGCGAGGTACTATCTTCTTCCAATTCGTTGGAAGTTTCTACAACGGCCAAACGGTGTCCGTCAGTAGCAGCAAATTCCAAACCACCTTCAGTGACGACTAAGTGAATGCCCGTGAGAACTTGTTTGGTTTCGTCGGTACTGGCCGCAAACAAAGAACCGCGCAATCCTTCCAAGAGAGCTTTGGCAGAAAGTTGGGCTGAGAAACCGTTTTCAATGGCTGGGAGTTCGGGAAACTCTTCCGCATCCATCCCGCGTACTTGATAGCGTCCTGATGCAGAAATTAACGTAGCGATCGCAGTGGTTGCCGAACTTTCGGTATCGGTCTCGGTATCGGTTTCGGTATCCTCAGAACTGTCCTCAGAAACCGTTTCTGTAGACGTATGGGCAGCATCTCCATCCGGATTTTCCGAGAGGGTTGCCTCAATGGTTAAATCTCCCTGGGGCAACTTCGCTACAATATCGTGGAGTAGCTTAGCCGGTAAGGTGAGGGTGGTGTCGGTTTCTACCTGTGCGGCAAAGCTGGTGCGAATTCCCAAACTTAAATCGAAGGCTGTCAGCTTCACCTGTTGGGCTTCGGCATCGGCGCGAAACAAAACGTTCCCCAAAATCGGATGGTTGGGGCGTGTGGGAACAGCACGACTGACCAGGGATAAGTGGGTATTTAAATCGCTTTGAGAACAAACCAGCTTCATAAGCAGCACCGTCTTTTTATGATGAAATGGCCGAGTTTCTAGACTAGCATGTCTTTGATGGTTCCCGAGACAAACGCGAGCGATGGCTCTTTCCATGGCTGCGCTCGCTGCAGCGAGATCGTTGCAAATTCATTATGAAGAAAAAGCGATCGGCCAGTACGATCTAGGCAGGTTGATATGGGATTAGGTAAACCGCCTTGAATATCGTTGCATTTTTAATTTTGGCCTTGTTGCTGCTGGTTGTTAGCGGATGGGGATGGTTGGAATGGAACTATCGCCGACAACCGGGGAACGATTTGGTGTTGGAACCGGGGAATTGGCAATTACAAGTAAAAGACCCGGAACGCTATCTCTTAGTTGGAGAGATGGTATTTGTTAACCGGACCCAGCATTTAGAAATCATGGTTCCTCAGGTAGAGGCAGAAGCCACCCTGCTAGCCAAAGGAAGTTTGCAGGGCATTACCTGGCAAACGCAAATTACCCCCTTCCACTCAGACATGCCGGGTCGGGAAGATGGATACTGGTTTGCTTATATTGTCAAGGTGGGTAAGACCACTCGCATGCAAGTTTCCTTGGACATTACCGGTGCCAATTTGAGCCACTTACAAAGCGCTTGGATTCGGTTTCGGTACGTTACCTACGGACCGCAAGGGTATATTCCCAAAGTGCGCCACGCGATCGTGCCTTTGCAGTTTCCAGACCCCATGGCCGTACCTCCCTGGCAAGAGCGTTCGGGAGCAGACATTCTGCCCATTAAAACCCATTTGCTCAGCCATTTAGATACCCCCGTTGAGATCGTCAAACGCTACGTAGCGCCCCACGCCCAACCGGGAGATATTGTTACCATTGGCGAAACCCCCTTAGCGATCGTTCAGGGCAGGTGGCGATCGCCGGTGGACATTCAACCGGGATGGATCGCCAAACGACTGTGCTATTTTTTCCTACCCACCTCCAGCATGGCCACTGCCTGCGGTTTGCAAGCCTTGATAGATCTTGTCGGTAGTGGCCGAGTACTGTTTGCCTTTTTTGGGGGCGCCATTGCTAAAATATTAGGTAAGCCTGGGGGATTTTACCAACTGGCAGGGGAACAAGCGCGGCTCATCGACGACGTGACGGGAACGTTGCCCCCCTACGACCAGTTTATTGTTCTCGGGCCGGTAGCCCCGCAACAAGTTGTTGAGGCTATTCAACGAGAAACTGGATTATCTGCTGCTATCGTGGACGTTAATGACTTGAAAGCCGTTAAGATAGTAGCAGCTACCTCTGATACCGATCCAAGTGTCGTGACAGAAGCCTTGCGAAGCAATCCGGCAGGAAACGCCGACCAGCAAACCCCCCTGGTGTTGATTAGACCCAAATAGACCATGGCAGCAAGGGAAGCATTGTGGCTGTTGGTAGCGCTGCAAGTGCTTGGTTACGTAGGTTTTGTAGCTAGCAAAGTTCTAAAATGCTGGGCCTTGAGTTCCCTATGCTGCTGTCTGCGGAGGCTGAATTGATTAAAGTACGATGAAATCACTGGTTCCCCAAAACTTGAAGCATCCCAGCGTTCGCCCAGTTCGGTACTGGGATTTGGAAACCATCGAACAACTCCTAACAGACAACTGTTCGGATACTTGTTTTGCTGGTAGTCAGGATACCTATTCAGATTGGCAAAGGCTGCGGCGCTGGTTTTGGTTGTGGAAGCTACTCAATTGGTTTCCCAACCCCTACCAAAACTTATCTCGAATTTACGTAGCCCACGAAAACGATCGCGTCGTGGGAGCTATTCAGGTTTCTGCCTTCAACCACGCCAAAACCACCTGGCGCGTCGATCGCGCAATTGTGGATAGAGCGGCGGGCAGCCAACATACAGGTTCGGTTTTACTGCGCCACTGTTTGGAACGCATTCGCCAAGCTCGCAATTGGTTGTCGGAAGTAGAGATCAACGATTGCAGCCGTCTGGCTTTGTACCGCCAAAATGGTTTCCAACCCCTCGCCCAAATAACCTATTGGGCGCTTTCACCAGAACTGCAGCAGGAATTGGCGATCGCAGAACCCAACTTAGGAAACCTGTGGCCGGTGAGCAATGCCGATGCCCAACTGTTACACCAGTTGGATATCGCATCCGTACCGCCGATGGTGCGACAGGTATTTGACCGTCGCCGGCAAGACTTTCAAACCAGCTTGTTAGATTCCGTTGTAACGGGCATCCAGCAAAGCATCACCGGCCAAGAAACCGTCAGCGGTTACGTGTTTGAGCCCCAGCGCCAACTAGCCATTGGTTACTTTCAAGTGACTTTATCCCGGCAGGGCACTCAACCGGCCGTCGCCGAAATAACCGTACATCCAGGATACGACTGGCTGTATGGGGAGCTGCTTTGCCAAATTGCCCGCATTGCCCAAGATTTCCCACCGCAACCGGTGCAGGTCACCTCGGCCGACTATCAAAGCGAGCGGGAAGCTTATTTGGAAAAACTAGGTGGGCAGCGAATCAAACATACGCTGATGATGTCTCGTTCGGTTTGGCACAAACTGCGAGAACCAAAACCAGTTTCCTTAGAAGCGTTGCAACTGTCAGAAGTTTTGCCAGGGCTGCAACCGTCGAGAACGCCAATTCCCAGTCGGCTGCGGTGGCTGCAACAAACCGACGAAAAATCTCCAACCAACGGGAGCAATTCTCCAACTTCCCAAAGTTCGCAAGTTTCCCAATCTCAAGACCCCTTGCCATTTGTTGAAGGTAGCTCACTTAGCGATGGCAGCGGCGATTTGCCTTCAAACGATGGATCTGGAAAATATTCAGTATGAAGACAATTTCGGCTTTGGGTTTAGATATTGGTAGAAAACGAATCGGCGTGGCGGGTTGCGATGGTATAGGGTTAATCGCTACAGGGCTAACCACCATCAAACGGTCGGCTTTTGCCAAGGATGTGGCTCTGTTGCAACAACTCGTTACCGAACGGAAAGCCACGGTTTTGGTGGTTGGCCTGCCCTATTCTATGAACGGCGTGCTGGGAAAACAAGCCCAGGAAGTACAAAACTATGCCCAAAAGCTACACCAAACCTTGGAACTTCCTGTGGAATATGTAGACGAACGGCTAACTTCTCTGGAAGCGGAGCAGATGATGCACGCCCAAAAACAGGCACCCAGTCGCCACAAAGGGTTGGTCGATCGCAAAGCCGCCGCCATTATTTTACAGCAATGGTTGGACAACCGTCGCCAGCAAGCAACTGAGTAGATGGATCGCTATCGATCGCAATTCTTGGGACAATAGGGAAGTACCATTGATAACGCTTTCCATTAAAATCGTTAACCTTTTATGTTCCCATCTGACTATTCCCACCAAAATCAACATTTCCCACCAGATGCAGTTACGATTTTTGACAGCAAGGGGCGATCGCTACCCTGTTTTGTGGAACATGCTTTTCAACTACAGGGTCAAAATTATGCGTTATTGATTCCTGTAGATCTACCAGTAGAAATTTTTGCCTGGTGGGAAAGCGAAGATGGTGAAGAAAATGACGAACCCATTCCTGTCGATAGTGAAGATGAGTTAAACCTAATTTTTCCCACTGCCAAAGCCGTTCTGGAAGAAGAAAATCTCAACTTGCAACGCACGGCAGTCACTTTAACTGTTAGCGGCGAACTACCCGATCTTGATGAAGAGCAAGAAGCTACCGAAATCGACTCGGAAAACGACGGCGACGACGATTACGAAGAATTTCACTGGCTCGCTAGCTTTTACCACGAAGAACAGGAATACGGCATCTACACGCCCTTAGAGCCTTACTTAATTATGGCGCGGCTCGACGAAACCGGCAAACCAGAACTCCTATCCTCCGAGGAAATTCAGCAGCTGGAACCGTTCATGCCTACCATCGAAGCTATGCTGGAAGAACAATTATTTGACGATCTTGACTAAAGCAGCACGATTGTCGCTCCAGTTTCGGTCTAACAGACCATCGCTTTTGGTAGTTTTATTTTTGTGTTCTTGGTGTGCCAGCGATCGAAGGCCAGTAACCAAGGACGTTTTGGTAACCTGTAAGTATACCTAGCATGCCATTGAGACTTCAGCCCCTCGGCTAAATTGCGGGAGCTTCGAGCCACCCTTTAGCTAGCTGACCAACCCTTTCGCGAGGGCTACGTTCGAGGTAAGCGTTCGAGTTCTTACCCTGGGGGATATCCTAGCTCCAGGCTCTAAACCCCAGCGGTAAAACCGTCCTAGCAGGGGGTAAGACAGTCTCGCTACCGAAAGTACCGACCTCAAATCTAGGCAAGTTTTAGGGAGCAACTATACTCCCCTCATCTTCTTCCAAAACTTGACGGCACTCTTAGTTGCTCGAGTCGTTTTTCCTCCACCTGCTTTAGCTGGTGGTTTCCAAACTCTTGGAGGTGTTTCATGAATCAACCACAAAAATCTACTGGCAAATGGTGGTTTTATCTGTTCGTATTACCCCTTACTTGGGGAATTTGCGCTTGGCAAGGTTGGAGTTGGTGGCGTTGGGCATCAGCGCCAGTAGAAGCCGATGCTGGTGAAGCTGCCGCCGTACAAATTGAGATTCCTCCTGGCACTCCCGGCCAGCAAATTGGTGTAGACTTAGCTGCTGCCGAGTTGATTCGTTCGCCAGCTGCCTGGCGGTTGTGGACCGAATGGCTGTCTTGGCGTCGCGACGACGGTGGATACCGCGCCGGTACCTACAAAATTTCCCCCAGTTCTTCCCTCAGCGAAATTGCCAATAAAATTTGGCAGGGAGAGGTGGTCACGGTTAGCTTTACCATTCCTGAAGGATGGTCGCGCCGGCAAATCGCTGCCCATTTGCAAAAAGAAGGATACTTTGCCAAGGAAGATTTTTTAGCAGCCACACGCCAGCTTCCTGTCAATCGCTATCCTTGGCTGCCATCAGATATCCCCCATCTGGAAGGCTTTTTATTTGCCGATACGTACAATTTGCCTCTAGAAGAAATGGAGCCCCAAAATGTAGTATGGCAAATGTTGGAACGCTTCGAGCAAGTTGCATTGCCAATTTACGAACAAGTAGAGCAAGATTGGACTTTATTGGAATGGGTAACCCTGGCTAGTATTGTGGAAAGAGAAGCTGTGGTGTCTCGGGAACAGCGGCGGATTGCTGGTGTATTTGTCAACCGATTGCGCCAAGGCATGCGATTGGAAGCGGATCCGACTGTGGAATATAGTTTGGGCATTACCCAAACGCCAGAAAAACCGCTGACCATCGAACAAGTCAATACCGAGTCTCCCTACAATACCTATTTAAATTCTGGGTTGCCACCCACGCCGATTGCTAGTCCTGGGAAAGCCAGTTTGCAAGCTGCTGCCAATCCCGAACAGACGGAATACCTCTATTTTGTGGCTCGCTACGATGGAACTCATGTTTTTAGTCGTACCCTCGCACAACACCAAGCAGCTCAAAATCGAATTCGCGATCGCATAGACAATCAACAAACTTCAGCTGCCAACTGAATCCCTGCCACTCACCCGAGGTTTGGGAAAGGAAGAATCCGCCGATTGCGTGCGGTGCTATTTTTTTGGGACTGTATCCAAACGGCGACTACCATCACGGACGATTTGTAGCAAACTATTGATAGTATTCATCTTATGTCTTGGGGGAAATTACTGGAACCGGATTTCATTTTAGGAGACTCTGTGGTGGCTCTGCATCCAGACATCTTACGCCAGCAAGGTTTGCAAGGATTGGTGTTGGATGTAGACGAAACCTTGGTCCCTTTGAATGCCATGGATACGTCCCAAGAGCTGCACGAGTGGGTAGAGCGGGTACGACCGTTTATGAGTTTGTGGTTGGTTAGCAACAATCTCAGCGAACGCCGTATTGGTCGTATTGCTCGTGCCCTGAATTTACCCTATATCACAGGTGCCAGAAAGCCATCGCGACGCAAGTTACGGCAGGCAATACGCGCTATGGATTTGCCAGTTTCTCAAGTAGCTATGGTCGGCGATCGCTTGTTTACCGACGTACTGGCAGGCAATCGCCTGGGCATGTTCACCATTTTGGTAGAACCAATGCTTTCTCCCCACCAACCGGTGCGTTTCTGGCGTACTCGTTCTTTGGAAATTTGGATATCTCAGATTTTGGGCGCTTGTACGCCCTCAGCTACACAAAAGTTTACAAACCGTGATAATTCCTAAGGAAATGAAATATAAATAAAATATTAAGAAATCGCTGGTTCTACAAAAAGTTCTGGCATTATAAGAATACACGGAATATAAATTGGGATCGGCGGATATAAAGATCCTAAACATACAGCTTTAATTTTATAATTCTGTAAAGCGCTGGATTTCACCTATAGAAATCTGGCGCTTTACTTTTTGGGATGGAAAGCTCCTCCGAGCAGGAACAGCTTGGGTCGTAGCCAAGTACCAGAAAACGCTACACTATGGATTTGGCATGGCTTTGAGATAGTTTTTTTCTCAAAAACATTTCGGCTGACAACCCGAAATCTACCCTTATGCAGCTACCAATTGTTTATCACCCCAACTACGTGGCCCCTCTACCGCCCGGACATCGATTTCCCATGTCCAAATTTAAGCTTCTTTACGAATATTTACTTTCTGTAGGATTCATTAGCGCCGAACAGGTTTGGCAGCCGGAACATCCTTTACAAAGTTGGCTGGAATTGGTACACCAACCAGAGTACGTTACCGCCTACCGCCAGGGAACCTTAGAAACACGAGTACAAAGGCGGATTGGCTTGCCTTGGAGTCCGCAACTTGCCGATCGCACTTGCATCGCCGTTGGTGGCAGCATTCTGACCGCAAAGCTGGCCTTGCAAACTGGAATTGCCTGCAATACCGCTGGTGGTACCCACCATGCATTTCCCAACTACGGTTCCGGATTTTGCATTTTTAACGACATCGCGATCGCGGTGCGGGTCTTGCTACAGCAGCAACAAGTTAACAAAGTCCTCATCGTCGATTTAGACGTTCATCAAGGAGACGGTACGGCCTTCATTTTCCAAGACCAACCCCAAGTTTTTACATTTTCCATGCACTGTCAGGCCAATTTTCCCGGTCGCAAGCAAACCAGCGACTTAGACGTTCCCCTGCCTGTAGGTATAGAAGACGACGAATATTTGCAGACCCTAGCTCGCTACTTACCCGATTTGCTTTCTGAAGTAAACCCCGATTTGGTATTTTACGACGCTGGCGTCGATATCCACACGGGCGATCGCTTGGGAAAACTCGCCCTCACCGACACCGGAATTTTCCGCCGCGACATGCAGGTTTTGAGCACTTGCATGGCAACTGGCGTTCCCGTTGCCAGCGTCATTGGCGGTGGCTATTGCGACGACATCGATGCCTTGGTCTACCGCCACTCTTTGTTACACCGTGCCGCTGCGACTGTATACCAACAATATCGGCTTTGATTGGAAGTTTCGTGGTGCCATCGGCGAACTCCTCCGGTAGCCACATTTTCCTCAGCAAGCCGTTCGTAGTATGAGGAAAACAGATGGGAAATGCACCTCCACTGACCCCAGCGACAAATTGGTAGAACATTTAGCAACAAAATCAAATATCATTGTAAGGAGCGCTGACAGTTTGCCTTCTCCCCACAACATTCGCAATTTCCTATACGATCGGCTTTTGAGCAAGCAAGTTTTGAGGCAATCCTAACTCTATAGATTTTTATGAAATTTTCCTTGGGAATTGACTTTGGAACATCAGGCGCTAGGGCAATTGCGATCGATTCTGAAGGCGCAATTGCCCATCAAACCAGCGTGAGTTGGTCGGTTGATGGCTCCTCAAATAACAGCGATCGCTGGCAACAAGGATTGTACCAATTATGCGAGCAAATCCCCGTTTCCCTGCGAAAAGAAATGAGCGCGATCGCTTTCGACGGTACTTCCGGAACCGTTCTATTGTGCGACCAAAGCGGTTCTCCCCTCACCGAACCCATTTTGTACAACGACCGCCGCGCTGGGGATATGGTCGCCAAAATTCGCGAAGTGGCACCGGCGGGGCATCCGGTTTTGAGCGCTACCTCCAGCCTCGCCAAACTACTTTGGTGGCGCGATCGCTATCCCCACATCTGGCAGCAAAGCCGCTACTTGCTCCATCAAGCCGATTGGCTGGGATTCCTCCTGCACGGCCAGTTGGGCATCAGCGACTACCACAACGCCTTGAAATTGGGATACGACCCCGGCAGTGAAACCTATCCCGACTGGTTGCTGCAAGGATTTTCTTCTCACCTAACCCAAATCATCCCCCATGTGGTAGCACCGGGAAGTAAGGTCGCGCCAGTCAGCAAAAAAATAAGCGATCGCTTTCAATTTCACCAAAACTGCATCGTATGCGCCGGAACCACCGACAGCATTGCCGCTTTTCTTGCCAGCGGTGCCCAACAACCAGGAGAAGCCGTTACTTCCTTAGGTTCCACCCTTGCCATCAAACTCCTCAGCCAGCAGCGCGTAGACGCCTCTCGCTACGGCATTTACAGCCATCGTTTGGGAGACTTGTGGCTGGCTGGCGGTGCTTCCAACACCGGTGGTGCCGTTCTCAAACAATATTTCAGCGATGAAGAAATTACCGATTTCAGCCGCCAAATGCCTGCAGAACCCAGCAATCTGGACTACTATCCCTTACCCGAACCAGGGGAACGCTTTCCCATCAACGACCCCAACTTACCACCCCAACTAGAACCGCAACCAGAATCGCGCCTCGCCTTTTTCCACGGCATTTTAGACGGGATTGCGCGCGTCGAAAAACAAGGTTACCAACTTTTGCAGCAGCTAGGCGCTACCCCAGTGAGGAAAGTTTATACAGCCGGCGGCGGTGCCAGCAATCAGAATTGGTCGCAGCTACGCCAGCAGTATTTGCAAGTGCCGGTGGTGGCTTCTGCAGAAACGGAAGCAGCCTATGGAACGGCGTTGCTAGCCATGAAGAACGGTTCGAGATAGAATACAACCATCGAT
>CAYZHY010000062.1:0-22581 GCA_964477525.1 uncultured Geitlerinema sp.
CCCCTCCCCATATAAAAGGCGATCTGTACACATCTCATATAAAAATACTATATACATAACCAAATGCGTGGAAAACCAAAAACCTTATCCATTCAGAAAAATGACCATCCTTCTATAGTTGGGGCAGGTATGCAGACAGCAGTGACAAATATTTAGAAAACCTAAAAAATGTATCCTAAATCACACCACCAACCAACAATTGCTATAACAACACGAAAACAATTCTCCTTCAAAAACAACCAGTTTGTTGCTATTCCCCATCTTCTATAACGTTTTCATAAAAATCACCAACGTGGTGGAAAAGTGCCCCCTTCCACCAACTCTACCAACTCTAAAGTTTCACCGTTTCCCTACATGCATTTTCGATGTTGGCGTTGAGTTGAACATGGCTACATCTGCCTTGCTGAACTTGCCTAGGAAATGAAGGTAGTTACAGCAGCTTACTGATATTTCTTTGACTTTTCTTAACAAATTCCCTCTAGCTATCTTTGCCCCATCTGCTATAACCTGACAAAGAGATGGCAACATAGGTAGCCATATTGGAACAGACCAAAATCGCCTCTATTAGCTTACCAGCAACCGCCATCCCGACAATCGCTGTTGTAGCTAGCTAAATATCCTGTATTTCTAGGAACAAAAAAGGCTCTTCCGAACTTAGCGTGTAAAAAATCGCCGAACTTCCTGCTAGAAGGCACTTTCTGCTTCAACTATCAAAAACAGTCGAAAATCGTTGAATCCATGGCCATAGCTAGATCGTAGTTTTATTCCCTACACCACAAGTTCGGAAGCCCCCAAAAAAGAAAGATGGCTAAAAAGATTGTCGATACAAAATTCAATCGACTCGTTCAAAAACAGGCCGAAACTAAGGATCGCCAATTTTAAGATTTTTTACATGAGTTTAATAATCTTAGCTATCTATATTGAGAAAAAACAGTGATTTGTCTATGGTAGCACGAAATGCTAGTTTGTGACCGATATTAAAAAAGAATAAAAAATCCCACAAAATGAGGAGAAGGATTTACGATAAGAAATTGAGGACTTAGACAGAAAGAAAAGGTTTTTCTGCCGAAAAGCAACTCAATTTTTAGGGGTTCTTTGTTTTTTTTCTTAGAGGAGGACCTCCCTTGCCAAATTGAAGGAACAAAAACTAAGCTCTACCAATGAGAAACCAACAACAACTGTCAAACTATACAACCTAAATGTTGTTATTTGTTGATTTTTTCTGGTTTCTTGTAGTTTCCAATACCAACAAACATACTTCCCCTAAGCTTGTCGAAAAGCCGATCCCAAGCGCAGTCGAGGGATACGCCAAACAGCCAATGCCCTTAGCGACTTGTATGCGATTCTGAGGACTTGGTTGCTTGGCGTAGATAAAGGTCAAAATGTTGGCGAACAACGTAAAAAACAACCAATTGGTGGGAGTACCACTGTTAAGAATGACTCCTGAGCTTTGGGGAGCCTTCTAAAAAAGCAGCGAAGTCTCTCATCTCCATTTCCAAAGCATCTTCGAGAACCTTCAAAAAAAACTAAACTCCCTACAATACGACATTTGAGCTGACGCACCGAGAGGATTTATGAGAAACAGACAGTTTGCCACCCTAGACGGAAACGAGGCGGTAGCGCGGGTTGCCTATCGTCTTAACGAAGTCATTGCCATTTATCCCATCACACCAGCCTCTCCCATGGGAGAATGGGCAGATTCTTGGATGAGCGAAGGTCGTCCCAATTTATGGGGCACCGTGCCTTCTGTATACGAAATGCAAAGCGAAGCCGGTGCTGCCGGTACCGTTCACGGGTCGCTCCAAACCGGTTCGCTGACCACCACCTTCACAGCATCCCAAGGATTGCTGCTGATGATCCCCAACCTCTACAAAATTGCTGGGGAACTGTCCAGCGCCGTCATTCATGTGGCAGCGCGATCGGTAGCCGCCCAAGCACTGTCCATTTTTGGCGACCACAGCGACGTCATGGCAGCCCGCGCCACCGGGTTTGCCTTGTTGTGTTCGGCTTCCGTGCAAGAAGCCCATGACTTTGCCCTGATTTCCCAAGCCGCTACGTTAGAGTCGCGGGTGCCCTTCATTCACTACTTCGACGGGTTCCGTACCTCCCACGAAATTCAAAAAGTAGAACTGCTGGAAGAAGAAGACCTACAATCGCTCATTGACGACGATTGCGTTCTTAACCACCGGCAGCGTGGTTTAACCCCAGACCGCCCCGTGGTGCGCGGTACCGCCCAAAATCCCGACGTATTTTTCCAAGCCCGGGAATCCGTCAACTCTTTCTACAACACTTGTCCGGAAATCGTGCAGGAAGCGATGGACAAATTCGCCGAACGCACCGGTCGCCAGTATCGCATCTTTGAATACTACGGTGCCTCCGATGCCGAGCGCGTGGTCGTCTTGATGGGATCGGGCTGCGAAACGGCCCACGAAACCGTAGACTATCTCACCCAACAATACCGAGAAAAAGTTGGCGTTCTGAAAGTTCGTCTGTACCGTCCCTTCGATGCCGAACGTTTTGTGGAAGCGCTGCCAGAAACCACCAAAGCGATCGCGGTTTTGGACCGCACTAAAGAACCCGGTTCCAACGGCGAGCCCCTGTATTTGGATGTGGTTAGCGCTGTGCAAGAATTTACCGAAGGCACCCCTCCCAAGGTGGTGGGCGGTCGCTACGGCTTATCCTCAAAAGAATTTACCCCAGCCATGGTCAAAGGGGTGTTGGATAATTTACGTTCGGCTAGCCCCGAGCGAAGCCGAGGGGCTAGCCCCGAGCGAAGCCGAGGGGAACGTCCCAAAAACCACTTCACCATCGGCATCGAAGACGACGTTACCAAAACTTCGCTGCCCTACGACCCCAGTTTCTCCACCGAACCCGACAACGTGGTCCGTGCCATGTTCTACGGTTTGGGGTCCGACGGTACCGTGGGTGCCAACAAAAATTCCATCAAGATTATCGGCGAAGAAACCGAAAACTTTGCCCAAGGATACTTCGTTTACGACTCCAAAAAATCCGGTGCGGTGACTGTATCCCACTTGCGCTTCGGACCCAACCGCATCCGCAGTACCTATCTCATCGACCAAGCCAACTTTGTGGGTTGCCACCAGTGGCAGTTCCTAGAGAAGTTCAACATTCTCAAATCGGCTTCTGACGGGGCTACCTTCTTGCTGAACGCTCCCTACGACGACCCAGGTGAGGTTTGGAACAATCTGCCCCGCCAAGTGCAAGAGCAAATCGTCCGCAAGGGGCTGAAATGCTATGCCATCAACGCTTATAAAGTCGCGCGGGAAGTGGGGATGGCCTCGCGCATCAACACTGTTATGCAGGTTTGCTTCTTTGCCCTCTCCGGCGTATTACCCCGCGCCGAAGCGATCGCACAAATCAAGAAAGCCATCGAAAAAACCTACGGCAAGAAAGGGCAAGAAATTGTCCGCATGAACCTGCGCGCGGTCGACCAAGCTTTGGAACACATGTTTGAGGTACCCGTGGGCGAACCCAACAGCGATCGCCATACGGCAGCTGCGGTACCAACAAGCGCTCCCGATTTTGTGCGGGAAGTAGAAGGCAAAATGCTGTCCAAAGAAGGCGACCAGCTACCGGTGAGCAAACTACCCAGCGATGGCAGCTACCCCACCGGCACATCCAAATGGGAAAAACGCAACGTCGCCCAATTCATTCCAGGTTGGGAACCGGATATTTGCATACAGTGCGGCAAATGCATCGTTGCTTGCCCCCACGGCGTCATTCGCGGCAAGCCCTACGACGAGCAACATCTCGCCAACGCCCCAGAAACCTTCAAATCGGCGGATGTGAAAGATAAAGAATTTGCCGGCCAGAAATTTACCATCCAGGTTGCCCCGGAAGACTGCACCGGCTGCGGCATTTGCGTGGATGTTTGCCCCGCCAAAGACAAAAGCAAGCCATCGCGCAAAGCCCTGAACATGACCGAACAAGCGCCCATCCGCGAAGCCGAACGGGAAAATTGGGAGTTCTTCCTCAGCCTGCCCAATCCCGACCGCCGGCAGCTGAACAACGAACGGGTTCGCCAGCAACAGTGGCAGGAACCCCTGTTTGAATTCTCCGGTGCTTGTGCTGGTTGCGGTGAAACCCCCTATCTGAAGCTGATGAGCCAGCTATTCGGCGATCGCGCGGTCATCGCCAACGCCACCGGTTGTTCCTCCATTTACGGCGGCAATCTTCCCACCACCCCTTGGGCGCACAACGCCGAAGGTCGCGGTCCTGCCTGGTCCAACAGCTTGTTTGAAGACAATGCCGAATTTGGCTTGGGCTTCCGCCTGTCGCTCAACAAACACAGCCAGTTTGCCGCCGAAATGCTGCAACGTCTCAGCGGCGAAGTGGGAGACAACTTGGTCCAGCAAATCCTGCAAGCCGAACAACGCACGGAAGCCGATATTTACGAACAGCGCGAACGGGTAGCCCAGCTTAAGAAAATTCTGCAAGGCATCAATACCCCAGAAGCCAAACAAATGATGAGCCTGGCTGACTATCTGGTTAAGAAGAGCGTCTGGATTGTCGGCGGTGACGGCTGGGCGTATGACATTGGCTTCGGTGGTTTGGATCACGTCCTCGCCAGCGGTCACAACGTGAACGTGCTGGTTCTGGATACCGAGGTCTATTCCAACACCGGCGGTCAATCGTCCAAAGCGACGCCACGGGGTGCCGTTGCCAAATTCGCTGCTGGCGGTAAGTCTTCCGCCAAGAAAGACCTGGGCATGATTGCCATGACCTACGGCAATATCTACGTAGGCAGCGTTGCCATGGGGGCGCGCGACGAACATACCCTGCGCACTTTCCTAGAAGCAGAAGCCTACGACGGACCTTCTTTGATTTTGGCCTACTCCCACTGCATTGCCCACGGCATCGACATGTCTACGGCTATGCACCACCAAAAAGAATTGGTGGACAGCGGTCGTTGGTTGCTGTATCGCTACAATCCCGATTTGGTCAAAGAGGGCAAAAACCCCTTGCACATCGACATGCGATCGCCCAAGAAACCCGTACGGGAGTCTATGTACAAAGAAAACCGCTTCAAGATGCTCACCAAAACCAAACCTGCCGAAGCCAAGCGGTTGCTCAAGGAAGCCCAACAAGATGTCAACGCTCGTTGGGAAATGTACCAATATCTAGCCAACCGCAAGCTAGAAGAAAACGGTCACCATCACGAAAGTAGCGATCGCGATAACAGTCAAAGCAACAACCAAAGCTCAAGCCAGCAGCAAAGCCAGGCCTCTTCTTAGAGCTACTTCTCCTTCGGCAGGCTCAGGACAGGGTTACGGGTAGAGAGCTGACAAGCATGGGAGCATGGAAGCATGGGAGCTTGGGAGCTTGGGAGCTTGGGAGAAAAAATTTAATTGTACCTAATTGTACCCCTTCTCCCCCTCATCCCCCTCATCTCCCTCTTCCCCCTCAAACAACAGCAATGGATACAAAATAAGGAGCATTCCAACATGGTAGATTTACGCACAAACTACATGGGGCTGGAGTTGAGAACCCCAATCGTTCCTTCTTCAGCTGCCCCTCTTTCGGAAGAAATTGATAATATCAAAAGAATGGAAGATGCCGGTGCCTCGGCAGTTGTACTGCACTCCTTGTTTGAAGAACAATTGCTGCGGGAAAAATTTGAACTCCACCACCACATGGAGTACGGCACCGAAAGCTTTCCCGAGGCACTGACCTATTTTCCAGAACCTGACGAATTCCACGTCGGACCGGAACTATATTTAGAACACATTCGCCAATCTAAAGAAAGCGTCGATATTCCCATTATTGGCAGCTTGAATGGCTATTCCACCGGCGGCTGGATTGAATATGCCCGTTCCATGCAGCAAGCTGGTGCCGATGCTATCGAACTGAACGTTTACTACGTTCCCACCGATCCAGACATGAGCAGTGCTGAAGTTGAAGAAAACTACATCAATATCCTGCGGGAAGTAGAAGCGGAAGTTTCCATTCCCGTCGCTATCAAGCTCAGTCCCTTTTTCAGCAACTTTGCCCACATGGCCAAGCGTTTGGATGAAGCAGGTGCTGATGGTTTGGTGCTGTTTAACCGCTTCTACCAGCCAGACATTGATATCGAAGAGTTGGAAGTGTATCCTCACTTACTGCTCAGTAGCGCTTCCGACATGCGTCTGCCCATGCGCTGGATTGCATTGCTATACGGGCGCATTCGTCCGGATATGGCAGCCACCAGCGGTATCCAGCACGGTACGGATATTCTGAAAATGCTCATGGCAGGGGCAAAAGTTACCCACGTCTGTTCGGCTTTGCTACGCCACGGCATTGATTACATTCAAACGCTGGAGAGAGAAGTGATTCATTGGATGGAAGAACACGAGTACGACTCTGTTGAGCTTATGCAAGGCAGCATGAGCCAAATCCACTGCCCCGACGAATCCTCCTACGAACGGGCGCAGTACATGAAAGCTATTCAAACCTACTATCCCGAAACGGTATTCCACCATGCTTCGTAGCTGCTTGTAAAACATGGAATGCTTATAGGGGCAAGCAACCGTGCTTGCCCTTGCGTATTTTTGGGGAATATCCGCAAGTAGGGGCGATTCGCGAATCACCAGCACCAACTTAGTTTTCGTTATTCCCTTTTTGCTGATTTTGCTGATTGGGGGATTTTTTCGCTGCTGTTTAACGAACTGATTCTCACCATCAGTATCAGTTTTGCGGTGGCTTCTTCCATGGTTATCGCATTGACCGTGGTCCCCATGCTAGCCTCTCGCTTGCTAGCCATTCCCCACAGCAGCGGCCGATCCCATTTCCTGAATAGTCTGCAAGAAATAATAGGGGCATTTTTTTTAGGGGCGCTCGCGCGTTGCGCCCCTACCAGGGAAATCGGTAAATCCCAAAAAATCATTGTTTTTCAGAAAAAAATTGGAGAAGCCGTACAAACAGCGGTGGGTGGATCCGTTCCCACAAGATTGCAACTCCGGTTACGCTTGGTGGATATTCGCATGCAGCTTCGGTCAGCTACCCTAACCTCCATGGTTGTCCAATTAGAACAAGTGCCCCTGATTGGTAGGCGAAAATCAATCTTTAAAATTAAAAGATATTGCCGAGGTTCGCTATGGGATAGCCCCTGCCGAAATTCAACGCCTCAACCAGCGCCAAGTTGATATGTTGGAAGAAGATGTGGTGAAGGGGCAAGTCTGGATGCTGCCCTGGCGCAAACCAAATCGGTTTTTACCCAACTGGAACTCCCGGAAGGGGTCACCATTGCCCCCAGTTCCGCCGAACAAACCAACCAACAACTGCAAAATGCCTTAAAACTGCTGGGAGGCTTGGCAGCCTTTATGGTGTTTGTGGTGATGGCGGTGCAGTACAATTCTTTCATCGAGCCGTTGGTGATTATGCTAACGGTTCCCCTGGCACTTGCCGGTGACATTGTCGGACTTTATATTACCAATACGGTGGTAGGTGCGACGGTTTTGGTAGGTGCGGTGTTGATGGTAGGCATCGTGGTCAACAATGCCATTGTCATGCTGGAATTTGCCAACCAAATTTATATTAGACAGCTTGCCCTGAGCGTTGCCGAAGGGAATATTAGCCGCTACCAAGCCATGGTACAAGTTTGGGTATGTTTCCCCTGGCGTTGGGGGTGGGGAAAGGTTCGGAATTTCTACAACCTTTGGGGGTGGTGGTGTTTTCTGGGTTGTCTTTGGCGACGCTATTGACGCTATTTATTATTCCCTGTTTTTATACATTGCTGTACGATCTGTTTCGTTCTCCCACTTCAGTTATGGACCCCGAAAAATTGGAAGCCATCTATCAATCGGAAACCAAAACCTATTCTTCCACTCGTTCGGGACAAGCTAAGTAGGAACCATAGCCTGCTACAATTAAGGAACTTGCGCTATTGGCGTGCAATAGTGTTAGCCTAAGAAGATAAGCGATCGCGAACGGAATCGATGAAGCGAAGGAGTCCAGCTCGTATTTCTTGGTTGGTATTGCTTTTCACCCTAGCGGCGGTGGGGCAAAACGCTGTAACAACGAGCGCACTAGCACAAACGACCGAGACCCAAGAAACTTCCGAGTCTAGTCCCGACACCTCGTCGGTGTCTCGTCCCAACACTTCGTCCCAACAAAGCAGCGATATCGCCTTTCAAAGAGCAACCACGCTGTTAAATGTCTTGTTGGGCGTTTTGGTACTGTTGTTGGCAGCCATGGTGATGGTGTTGTGGCTGCTGCGGCGTTCGGTGATTCGAGAGGCGGCGCAAGTGGTCAAATCCCATCTCAATCAGGTGGAGGATTTGGAAGGGCAAATTGAAAAAATTACCTCCACCACCCAGCAAAAACTGGATGCGGTTGATGACTTGTACGAACAGCTACAGCAGCGATCGCAAAATTTTGAACAGGAAGTCAAAAACAGCGAAGACACTATCGAACAGTTGCGTTCGGAACTCAATCGCAGCAAAGAAGAGACAACCTCACAACTGGAATCGCTGTTAACTACGGCTAAAGAAAGTTTGGAGAGTACTCGTTCGTCGTTGAACGAACAAATGGAAGCGGTCAAAGAGGAAGTGGACAGCCAAAAGCAAGAAGTTCTTAACAGCCTCCAACAACGCCAGCAAGACCTCAACAGCGAACTTTCTAATTTCAATCAAGAAGCCAAAGAACGCAAGGATGAATTTTTTGCCCAACTGGAACAAACTCAGTCGCAGCTGCAGCCGCAACTGGAACAATGGCAACAACAAACCCAAGACCAGGTGAAGCAGCAACAGGCGGAAATTGTACAACGCCTGCAATCTACCGAATCGGAACTTTCCCAAGAATTGGAGAATTTGGGAGAACAGGTACGCGAACAAAAGAACGAAACTCTTAAAGAGTATTCCCAATCTCTGTCGCAATTTCGCGATCGCGTTTCCGAATTGCAGTCTATTGTTCAAGGCAAACGCGATTCTACCCTGGAAAATTTGGAACAGCTAGCCAACGATTTTTCCCAACAGTTCTCCGAACTGGCAGATTCGGTACGCGAAGAACAGCAAAAAGCCAGGCAAAATATCCAGAAGTCGGTTTCGGACTTTACCCAACACCTACAAGAAGTTCAAGCCGATGCTGGCAATCGTCGCGATGAAATCTTAAAACGCATCGACGAGTTGGAACCCATGGCAGACCGACTGGCGGAAGAGTTGCAATCGGAAGCGGAAAATCAAAAACAATCTTTACGCGATCGCGTTCAGCCTTTAGAATCGCAGTTTAAAGAAGAGCTTTCCCAACTGGAAACCAGCGCCAAACAGCAGCAAGAAAATACCAACCAGCAGTTCCAGCAGCTACAAACCGACCTGCAAAACCGTCTGGAAAGTTTAGAGTCGGACGCGCAAAGCCGCAAAGAAGCGATTTTAAAAGAACTAGGAGAACTGTCGCCGCAATACCTGGCCGATTCCTTTACTACTGACGTTCAAAAGCAATTGCAAGAACTTTCCCAAATGCTGAAAACCTTGCAAACCAACCAGCCGCAGCTATTTTACAACGTTCAGGATTACATCGATCGCGGCAACCAATTGAGAAACGATCGCAATTACGCCGATGCGATCGCGGCGTTCGAACAAGCCTTGGATATCAATCCCGAAAATGTGGATGCTTGGTACTACTGCGGTATTACTCTCAGCGAAGCGCGTCAGTACGATCGAGCCGTACGCGCTTTCGATCGGGCTACCAGCTTGCAGCCGGAAAATTCCAAAGCTTGGTGCAATCGGGGAATTGCGTTGGGTCGCCTGCGGCAATACGACGAAGCGATCGAATCTTTTGACCGTGCCTTGGAAATCAATTCCAACTACCGGGAAGCTTGGGTGAATCGCGGCGTTGCCTTGGGGTCGCTGGAACGTTCGGTGGAAGCTTTTGAATCTTTTGACCGCGCCGTACAAGTGCAACCCGACGATACCGTTGCCTGGCTGAATCGGGGATTGGCGTTGCTGGAGTTGGAACGCTACGAAGATGCTTTGGTCTCTTTCGACGAAGTCATTCGCCTCAACCCCGAGTCTCAGAAAGCCTGGAACCAGCGCGGCTATGCCTTGATGAATTTAGGACGCGACCCAGAAGCGATCGAATCGTTTGACCGCGCCATCAAAATCAAGTCCGATTACGCCAGTGCCTATTACAACAAGGCCACCTGCCAGGTGTTGCAAGGCAATGTCGACCCGGGATTGGAAAGCTTGCAACAAGCGGTGGAACTCGACCCGCGCTATCGAGAAGTTGCCCAAGCTGACCCCAATTTTGATGAAGTTTGGGAAGATGAATGGTTCCAGCAAATTCTGGAAGAATAGTCTCTAGGTAGGGGCGATCGGATCGCGAATTGCCCCCCTACAAAAAAGTGAAATTTTTTTTCACAACTTTCCCAAATATGGTATTTTAGTAGTAGACACTCTTAGATAATGGGAATAGACACAATTTTCAGATTAAAGTCACTATTCCCATTATTTAAATTATAGGTCAACAACCGCCCAAAATCAACCCCCACCTGCCAAAAAAATTTTTCACCATCCATCATGAAATCGTTGCCAGTAGAAAAAATTGCCTGGTTCCAACAGCAAATTGTTGCTTGGGCAAGAAAGAACCGGCGGGATTTTCCGTGGCGGCGAACCCAAGATGCTTACGCCGTCTTGGTGGCAGAATGTCTGCTGCAAAAAACCAGTGCCCAACAAGCCATTGGTGTTTACGAAGAAATTTTGGCGAAATATCCCACCATCGAAAGCTTGGCAGCCGCCGACTTAGAAGCACTAACCAACTTGCTGCAACCGTTGGGATTGGCATTTCGCGCCCAAAGATTGCAACAAGCGGCGGCGATGGTACGCGATCGCTGGGATGGGCAAATACCAAGCACAGAAACCGAATTGCTAAAATTGCCCGGGGTAGGTAAATACGTAGCGCGATCGATTTTAGCCAATGCCTTTGCCCAACCCATTGCCGTGTTGGATACAAACGTAGCGCGGATTTTAGAGCGATTTTTTGGTATCCAAGGGGAACGAGTGAAGTCGAGGTGTAGAAAACTGTGGCATGTAGCCGAACAGGTAGCACCTCCTACAGAAGTTGGGCATTGGAATCTCAGCGTCATGGATTTTGGTGCTTTGGTTTGTACCGCCAAAAACCCTTCCTGTTCGATTTGCCCGCTACAAAAACAGTGCTGTGCTTGGCACAAATCCCCAAAAAAAGCGATCGCGTCACCATCACCCGATCCAGCTAAAGCTACTTACATTTGATCGCGAAATGCCGGATGCCAAACCCTACCCCGATAGGTAATCACGCACTTTTGTGCCAAACCCAAAGTTTTCAAAGGAACAGACAATTTATAAGGATTGCGCCAGAGATTGTCTGCTGTATCCGGGTCGGGGCAATCCACAAACAAACACAGTTGTTCTTGTACCAAGCGTCTTTCCAACTGACAGTCTTCCGGAATCGCTGCCAGGGTTTTGAATCGCGATAGGGCATTGGTTTCTAAACTCACCAAAACCTCCTTACCTTATTTGTTTCTTAGGTTGGTATCTACCCTTATTTACAGAGTAACGAAGTTATCGTTCGTTTTTCTGAAATGGGAGTAGTCGATATGGCAAAGGGAAGCAAATACATGGCATCAACGGCCAAAACAATACCGTTGGAAATTAAACTTCCTATGAAAAGCTGCAAAATTCTGTAGCTTTTGATATCAACACTTCAGACAAATTGCCAAAGTTTCACCAAATTATCATCACCTCCCGTTGCTAGGAGATGACCTTGAGGATGAAAAGCAGCGGCAAACACATAGCTTTTGTGACCGGATAAAGTAGCTTGCGCCGTCGGTAGGGCTGCCGACATATCCCAAATTTTGACGGTTTTATCGACACTGGCACTGGCTAGCCACCCACCATCGGGAGAAAAAGCAATACCGCGAACGCCATCGGTATGTTCGGCGAGGGTATGGACAAGTTCCCCGGTTTGGGTATGCCATATTTTTACCGTAGCGTCCAAGCTGGCACTAGCCAACAAGTCCTGGTGCGGGTGGAAACAAACAGCTTCAATGGGATTTTGGTGACCGGAAAGAGTTGCTGTTACTTCCCCAGTTTCCAAATTCAACAATTTTACCGTTACATCCCAACTACCACTAGCCAGCATTTGACCGTCAGCCGAACAAGCGATCGAAACAATCGGTTGGCGATGGTGACCAGTAAACGTACCTTTCAACTCGCCTGTATTTGGTTCCCAAAGTTTCGTGGTTTTATCCCAGCTACCGGTAGCCAGGAACTCGCCTTGGGGGTGAAATGCGATCGCTTCTATGGGTTTGCGATGGGCTGCTAGGGTTCGCAGTTCCTCTCCCGACTCCGATTCCCACTCCCAAAACTTCACCCTACCTTCGGAGTCGCTACTAGCAATACAGTTGCCACGGGGTGAAAAGGCCACCGCATTGACAAAATCCTCGTGACCGACAAGAATCGGACCTTCATCAACAGCTTCTGATGGCGTTGTTGGCAACTGCCATAACTGAACTGTACCGTCGATACTACTACTTGCCAGCCACCGACCATCGGGACTGAAGTCCAAAGAAACGACAGCCGCTGAGTGTGCGTCTAAGGTATGCTGGCATTGCCAATTGCATTGGGTTTGCTTCATTTTTTGTAACGATATTTTGTAACTGTATGTTTAGCATAGGCTTAGCATCCTATCCTAAGTACGAAACCACCCAAAAGCAATTGGCAAGTTTGGTTAAAAAAAAATCCCATGCTTTTACCACAGTGATACAATATTGCTATCGATCGTATGAGCCTTCCCTTAGCCAATCCCAGCAGAAGCGAAATGGCAGCTTGCGATCGATATATTTTTTAGACGCAACAAGCGAGAAGTTACGTGGCTTTAGGTTGCACAGTGGCAACAAGATTGCAGGGGCAAAGACATGGTTGCAGCAAACTTGGAATTTGATTTTGAAGACGAACAGTTTAACGCACCACCATCAGCGGTTTTGCCTTGGTGCCAAATGATCAACCCTGTGGTGCGTCAGGGAGAAATTCGACCCTACGGACTGGCTATTTCCGAAGAAAACAAAAAAGCGGCTCGGGTGGAACTAACCGACCAATGGGAAGAAGTAGAGTATGAATTTGGCTCCGGGGAAATTGTTAAGCTTTACATGACCACAACGCCGCGTTTGTTGGTTTTGCACCGCGGACCCATTTCCCTGAAAGAACGGGAAACTGGTATGACGGTCGGGCGTTTGTCAGACCATTATGAAGATTTTTTAGCCGATCGCCAACGGTTTAAACCTTTTACTCGCTATCTCATTTTTCTGGTGGGAGAAAACAAAGAATTACTGCATCCGGAACCTTTGCGCATGACCCTCAGCGGTGCAGCTAGCGCCAGTTTTGGCAATACCTACGGTTACCGACGGGGAATTGAAGCTGGCGGGTTTACCTACGAACTAGAACAGGCTTATGCAGAATTTCGGGGTCAGCCCTATACGCCAAAAAGTGCCCTGTTCCACGCCCACGGAATTTTCTGTCCGTTCATCGATGCGGTAGAAAAAGGCAGTGGGAACGCCAGAGCTTTGGTAGCCACAACGGTAGATTTCGAGCATCCTACCGCTAGCAATATTACGGAGTATTTAATTTCTTCTAATTCCAAAACCTCGCAAATTTTGCGTAAAGCTTTTGAAGAATATCAAGATTTCTTGCAAGATTCTAAAGATACAACCAAAGGTCAAGAAGAAGGGAGTTCCCTCGCTGACAATTCCAGTTCTTACGATTATTCCTTTGCCGAAGATCTATATAACGAGCCTCCCTATTAAGAGCGTGGGTGCTTAGGGGTTTGGGAGCATGGGAGCGTGGGTACCTGAAGGCTTGGGTACTTGGGAGATAGAAACATACTATGAATGCCTTTCTCCGACGCTCCGACGCTCCGACTCTCCCATACTTTACATATTCACAGCAGAAGAGGCATCGCTTTGTTCTTCTTGGCGAGCTGCGTGACCGTTTTGAGAACCGTTTTGGTTTTTCCGAGGAAGAATCAAACCGTATCCACCGTGATTGCGTTCGTAGATAACGTTAATTTCGCCGGTTTCTTGATTGCAGAAAACATAAAAGTCGTGGTCTACCAATTGCAATTGTTCCAATGCCTCTTCTACTGACATGGGAGGCATGGCAAAGTATTTGGTGCGAACTACGCTTTCTGGCAACTCTGGCGAGCGATCGCCAACCAAGTCATTTTCTACAGGGCGATCGGGTAAGACTTCGCTGGTTTTGGGTTGGTGATGTTTTTTGTTCTTGCTGTTGCGTTTTTCTTTAAACTTGCGTAGTTGACGGGCAATTTTATCGCTTACTAAATCGACGCTGGCGTAGAGAGATTCGCTGCTTTCTTCGGCCCGAATAACGGTTCCGTTGGCAAAAATTGTCACTTCCGCCGTTTGTTTGTTGTTAATACTAGGATTGCGTGCTACGGATAAATGCACGTCCACTTCCATGGTAATGTTTTGGAAATGCTTAACCGCTTTTTCTAGCTTTTGACGCACGTATTCGCGAATAGCGTCGGTGATTTCGATATTTTTGCCGTGAATAACAAGCTTCATAAATTAATCCTCCCGCTAAACAACCCATTTGATGCCAACGGCTGCTGAGGTGTGGCTACGAGCTAAGCATGCAAACGCTTGGCTACCTCAAAATAGTGGTCAATATGGGGGAAAGCGGGGCGGGTTTTGCCGCTTCCCTATACACTTGGTCCATTTTGCCCGTTTTTCCCGTGCCAGGGGAAACTAACAAACGGTGCCGAAATTTGGAAATTGCTTCCAGCCACCAGGCCCCTACAATGTCGAATATTGTACGATAATTTTTTACCAAGAGGACAAAAAAGAGTATAAAAATCTATCCCCTTTGCCTATCGATCGCCAGGAGGAACTGGGGGGTTGCAATCGGAAAAATGATGTCTTGGATGTTTTTGTAGCTGGTACTCTCTTGATAACAAGTATGCGAGCGAAATCGCATTTACCTATGAATCTTGCGAAACGGAGGCTCCTTTACAAAAAAGAGCAACTAGTAGTAACCAGCTCGATTGGTTTCCTCAATATCGATCCTATATTTACCCTAACACCTTGTATTCTAGAAAACAAAGTCTTTTCTAGGGAGTTTAAAATACTTTTCATTCCTTGAAATTTTGTTATGTTTTTTTAGGAAATTTTCGTTCGATAAGCGATTTTTCCCCTTGATTTTTTTGCCTTGATTGTCTATAGCGATCGCAATTTAGCACTACCATGAAAGAAAAACGACGTTGCTGGCTGTACCAAAAGGGGCAAATCCCCTATCTAGAAGCTTGGCACTGGCAGAAAGATCTGGTAAAACAACGCCAGCAAAATCCAGCTTTGGATGATGCCCTCATTTTACTAGAACATCCTCCCGTGTACACTCTCGGAACTGGCTCCAACCCAGATTTTGTCAGCGCGTGCAGTTCCGAACTTTCCTATCCATTGTATCGCGTAGAACGTGGCGGCGAAGTTACCCACCACTGCCCCGGGCAACTAGTGGGCTATCCAATTATCAATCTTCGCCACCACCGTCAAGATTTGCACTGGTACCTACGACAACTAGAAGAAGTCCTTATTCGGGTTTTAGACGATTATGGTTTGTCTGCCCATCGCGAGAGCGGATACACCGGCGTTTGGGTAGAAGGGTACAAAGTTGCGGCCATTGGCATCAAAGTCACCCGTTGGATTGCCATGCATGGTTTTTCTCTCAACGTGTGCCCCGATTTATCGGGGTTTGCGGAAATTGTCCCCTGCGGCATTGCCGATCGCCCGGTGGGAAGTTTGGCACAATGGATTGGGGAGATTTCTCCTACCCAAGTCCGCCACCGAGTGGTCCGTCATTTTGCTGCCGTTTTTAACATGCATTTGGTAAGTACATCGTTTTTCTAGCGAAAATAGATAATAGAGAAAAAAAAACAGCCACGGTCCCCACACCAGCGGAATTGGGTTGGCCATATTGTTTCCATTCATGTATTTTTTTAGGATTTACCTATCCTTATCGATGGTTGTTACAAAGCTTTACATTCTGCCCAAGTTTTGGCCGCCGATAAGGAACGATCGTGCCGCTTAAGGGAACCTCACCCATGACTTCTAGTGCCCAAATGCCTCCCTCTCAAGAGCAACTTAAAACAGATACCGAACCATCTTGGCACAGCCAATCCTTCAAAGACGTAGTCAGCCATTTCAACAGCGATGAAACCAATGGATTGACCGACAACCAAATCCAAGCCTACACCCAAGAGTATGGCAGCAACGAACTCAAAGAATCGGGGGGTCGCAGTGGCTTCACGATTTTTCTCGATCAGTTCAAAAACGTCATGTTGTTGATGCTGATCGCCGTTGCCCTCATTTCGGGAAGCTTGGATTTGCAAGCCCAGAATTTCCCCAAAGATGCGATCGCGATTTTGCTGATCGTCATGTTGAACGGCATTTTGGGATTTCTCCAAGAAAGCCGCGCCGAAAAAGCCCTAGCTGCCCTCAAACGCCTGTCTTCCCCCCTCGTGAGAACCATTCGCAACGGTCAAATCGTGGAAATCAGTTCTCGCGAACTTGTACCAGGGGATATTATTTTACTAGAAGCCGGTGCCCAGGTAGCTGCCGATGCCCGGTTGCTAGAATCTTTCAACCTACAAATTCGGGAAGCGGCGTTGACCGGAGAAGCCCATCCCAGCAATAAAAAAGCCGACATCGAGCTAGAACCAGATACTCCCCTCGGCGATCGCAAAAATATGATTTTCCAAGGAACGGAAGTCATGCAAGGCAGGGGAAAAGCGATCGTAACCAACACGGGGATGCGAACCGAACTGGGGCGCATCGCTGCCATGTTGCAGTCGGTTCGAGCGGAAGCCACGCCCCTGCAACAACGCATGGACCAGTTAGCCAACGTTTTGGTCACCGGTTCCATTATATTGGTTGCCATTGTCGTGGTTGGGGGTCTGATTTGGCAAATCGGTGCTTTCCGAGACTTGCTGGAAATTTCCCTCAGCATGGCGGTTGCCGTAGTTCCCGAAGGTTTGCCAGCTGTAATTACCGTGACCCTAGCCTTGGGAACCCAACGCATGGTACGCCGCCAAGCTTTAATTCGCAAACTGCCAGCGGTAGAAACCCTGGGTTCGGTCACCAGCATTTGTTCCGACAAAACCGGTACCCTCACCGAAAACAAAATGGTGGCGCAACGGATACGTACCGCTACCCATTCCTTACAAGTCACCGGCGGTGGCTACGAACCCAAAGGTCAATTTTTAGAAGTCAATAGCCAACAAGAATTCAACTTGGAAGAAGATGCCGCCTTACCGGTTTTGCTGCTGGTAGGAGTAGCATGTAACGATGCGGTACTAAAACGGGAATCCGACGAGTGGAAAATTTTTGGCGACCCTACCGAAGGTGCCCTAATTTCTCTGGCAGGCAAGGGTGGTTTCAAATACGGCGAACTGAACCAAGTCTTCGGTAGAGTCGCAGAATTTCCTTTTTCTTCCGAACGCAAACGCATGAGCGTTATTTGTAGCCTCAAAGAACCAGAAAAACTGGAGCATTCCCAACTCACGGCATTTCTTGCAGCCGGTTCGGAATACATAATGCTGAGTAAAGGGTCGCCCGAACTGATTCTGGAACGCTGCAGTAGCATTTACACCGGTGGGGAAGATGGGGTGCAACCCTTGACAGAGGGAAGGAAAGAAGAAATTCTCAACGGCAACGACCAACTGGCTACCGAAGGCATGCGGGTTCTAGGGTTGGCTTACAAGTGGCTACCCGATGTTCCCAACCAGCAACAGGAGGATACGGTAGAACAGGAGTTGGTGTGGTTGGGATTGGTAGGCATGCTAGATGCCCCGCGTTTGGAAGTAAAAGATGCGGTGGACCGCTGTCGCCGGGCGGGGATGCGAGCGATTATGATTACCGGCGACCACCAACTGACTGCCATGGCGATCGCGCAACAGTTGGGCATTTACCAGCAAGGGGATGAAATTCTCACCGGGCAGGAAATTGCTCGCCTGCAACCAGCAGATTTGGAAAAACGCATTGCTCGCGTCAGCGTTTTTGCCCGCGTCGCCCCCGAACATAAACTGCGCATCGTCCAAACCCTACAAAAACAGAACCAAATTGTGGCGATGACCGGAGATGGCGTTAACGATGCGCCTGCGCTCAAGCAAGCTGATATTGGCATTGCCATGGGCATCACGGGTACGGATGTGAGTAAAGAAGCCAGCGATATGGTCCTGCTGGACGATAACTTTACCACGATTGTGGCGGCGGTAGAAGAAGGCAGGGTGGTCTACACCAATATCCGTCGTTTTATTAAATATATTTTAGGGTCCAATATTGGTGAGGTGTTAACAGTGGCTTCTGCCCCTTTACTGCTGCCCGTACCGGAAGTGCCCCTCACACCGCTGCAAATTTTGTGGATGAATCTGGTTACCGACGGCTTGCCAGCTTTGGCTTTGGCTTTGGAACCCCCAGAACCCAAGGTGATGGAACGACCTCCTTTCGACCCGCGCGAGAGTATTTTTGCCCGGGGGTTGGGCTTTTACATCCTGCGGATTGGCGTAATTTTCAGCATTTTGACGATTACTTTAATGGGATGGGCCTATTACCACGCCCAAGCAGATGGTGACCCGGAACGCTGGAAAACCATGGTATTCACGACTCTGTGTATTGCTCAGATGGGACACGCGATCGCGGTTCGTTCTCACCGTCTAACCTTGGAAACCAACCCGTTTTCCAACTTATATGTTTTGGGCGCGGTCCTTCTCACAACGGTGTTGCAGTTAATGCTGATTTACGTCACGCCTTTGCGCGCGTTCTTCGGTACGGAATGGCTCAGTCCCACAGAACTTGCGATTTGCTTTGGGTTTAGTGCTTTAATGTTTGTCTGGATCGAGCTGGAAAAAATCGTAAGCCGTATCTACTCGTGGCTGCGCAAAACCTAGCCATCGATCTCTATACTAGCTATGGCCTGGCGGTTGGTTGGTACTTAACCAGCGACAACCGCTGGCTGCTTTGGGATTTTTGTATTAACAATGTACTTAGAAAATCTGTATCTACGGCAGTTTCGCAACTACCAAGAGCAGTTGGTGACGTTTTCAGCGCCGAAAACCATTTTGGTGGGAGCCAATGCCCAGGGCAAATCGAATTTGCTGGAGGCAGTTGCCTTTTTGGCGTTGCTGAAAAGCTTCCGCAGTACCCGCGATCGCGAATTGGTATACGAAGGGGCACAAACGGGCAAAATTCGGGCGCAGGTGAACCGGCAAACTTCCCAGGTGGATTTAGCCGTTACCCTACGCGCCAACAGCCGGCGTACCGTGACGGTCAACAGTACCAATTTGCGCCGCCAGTGGGAGTTTTTGGGCTATCTCAAGGTGGTACAGTTTTCCAGCTTGGATTTGGATTTGGTACGGGGTAGCCCTGCCCAGCGCCGCCATTGGCTGGATAATTTATTGGTACAGCTGGAGCCTTTTTACGCTCATATCCGCGATCGCTACGAACGCATTGTACGGCAGCGCAATTCTTTGCTCAAAGAAACGAAAAAGCAACTAACCAGCGGCGAAATCCATCCCCAAGGCAGTCATAAAGACAATATTGCTATGTGGAATGCCCAGCTAGCAGCAGCAGGCACTCAAGTCATGCGTAGAAGGGCACGCGCTTTGTCTCGTTTGACTCCGGTAGCCAGTCAATGGCACCATGCCATTAGCGGTGGTCAAGAAAATTTAGCAATTCATTATACGCCCAATGTTAAATCTGACAAGGCCGCTGAAGAACCTGCAGAAGATATCCAAAAGCAGTTTCTATACCAGCTGGAAGAAAAAGCGATCGCGGAAAAATTTCAAGGAACGACCCTGGTTGGTCCCCATCGCGATGAGGTAACCTTTGCGATCGACCACATGCCAGTGAGACAGTTTGGCTCTCAGGGGCAGCAGCGAACTTTGGTGTTATCCCTTAAATTAGCCGAACTGCAACTCATTGAAGAAGTGGTGGGGGAACCCCCTTTGTTGTTACTAGATGACGTATTGGCAGAACTAGACCCTAACCGCCAGCATCAGCTTTTAGAAGCGATTCAGGAACGATTTCAAACCCTGGTCACTGCCACCCATTTAAAAGCTTTTGATGCTCATTGGCTGCAAACGTCGCAAATCCTAAACATAGACGCTGGCAAAATTTCTACCCCTCAATCTTGCTAGGCAGAACTGGTTGTTTTATTCCAAAAGGCAACTTAAAACATTTGTAGCAGCCAAGCATAGCTAACAATGCCCAAGAAAACCACACCAAGGATAACTTCCCGCTGCTGGTGCCAAAGATGCTTGCTACTTTCGATGAGAACGTGGAACGTTTCCCGACGCTCTTGTCCTAATTCTTGCATGAGTTCCGATACTCTCGCATCGACTTCTTCCAACGAAACTTCACCACGTTTGTAGGATGCTTCCAAATCGTCCAGTTTTTTCCAATACCTTCTGGTGGCTGCTATTAGGTTGAACATTTTATGAGAATGCTTTCGCGTTTTGTTAACTTCTATTAAGATTTTAACGTTTTTCCCACGAAACTTGCAGGGATATAGGAAGGTAGGTTCTCCACATATAAGAAGTTCGGTTGGAGAAAAACCGACGCATGCAGCTAGCTCAACTGCTACCCTAGAGAGAAGTAGCGAGGTTGAATTGGCAGATGGGGGCGTTTCATGTCGGTTGTTGGCATTTTGTTATTGCTAGCCATTGTGGCAGCTTTGTTTTTTTGGATAATCAATAGGAGGCAAAAAGCTTCTCTTTTTCAGCAACCATTTTTTTCCCTACATTCCCTGCATTTCCCACAAGAGCCACAAGAGGATGAAGAAGAGCAAATCTGGCAGCAGTGGCAACTCAGCGAGGAACTCAATCAGTTACGCGAACCAGAATGGAAATCGGAAGAGCAACAATATGTTTCGCCGCCATCGGCAGCAAATGGTAAAAGGGTGCCTGCTAAGCGTCGGATTCTATTATACTTGGGTTTGTTTTTGACAGCGATCGCGCTTTCTGTGGGTTCCTACTATTTGGGAAGATACCACCAACGCCTGGCTACTTCCACACCAGAAGTTTCGCCAAAAATCTCTTTTGGCGATGCTGTTAACTACGCTACCTCAGCTGCAGAAAAAGCACAAACGGCAGAAACACCCCAACAGTGGCGTCAGGTGGCGAATTTATGGGAAAACGCGATCGCGGGAATGAAATCCGTTCCTGCTTCTAGCGATAAGTATAATATGGCACAGGAAAAAGTGAAAGAGTATCAGAAATATCTAAAATACGCCCGGCAAAATGCCGAAAAAGCATCGGATTCCCAATAAAAACTGCTGTTTCTAAGTATAAAAAGTAGATAGATGGCACCTAAAATTCCTTCAACGTGATTTTGAACGCCGCGAAGACGGACTAGAGATTGGCAAGCAGCATCCAGTATGCTACACTAACGTAGGTGTTTCGGCAGATTTCGTGATGTCTTCTCCGGCTCAATCGACCATCAAACTCAAAAAACTCCAACGCTACGTCGATCTTAAACACAAGCAATGGCAGCAACAGCCAAGTTCCTTTGTCGAACAGAGCGAAGCAAACCAGCAAGTGCAATTTATTTGCCAGCATCTCTACGCCACAAACCAGAAAAACGCAACATTTGTAGCCAACTGGTTCAAACAAACCATCGCGCAAACACCAACCTACCTTTCCCATCAAGAAAACGCCTATTTGAAAAGCAATCTAGCAAAAATTTTTGAACAATTGTCCCAAAAAATCGAGCAGTTGGTGGCATCTTTTCCAACATCCACATCTGCCGATAAAGATTGTTTGCTAGAATCTCCCACAAACGCTACCAGATTTTCCCCCGAATCTTTTGAACAATTAAGCCACCAACTGCAAAATAAGCTTCAAAACCAAGGTGGCAACAAATTTTCTTTGGCAGAAGCAGCGAACATCTACAAAAAAATTCCCAATCGTATTCGCGAACAAGGGGAAGCAGCCATTGAAAACTATTTCAAAGAACGTATAGCGAAAAATCGTTCTCATTGGAAAAGACATTGGAAACAAGCTTTGCCGAAAACCAATCCTGGAAGTACAAAAATTCCCTCCAAGGAAATATTGGATTTTCGCGTCATCCAAAAAATACGACGCCATTTCAACTATAGCGCACCAGTCATTGTGAAAAACTCTGCCAAAGCTGGCGGCATGGCTTTTTTGTTTGAAGGAGGATTGAGGGGAGTTGAAAACTTATTTGCCATTCAAAGAGGCGAAAAAACAGTCGAACAAGGCATTCAAGATACGCTCAAACAAGCCATGGAAGCCGGTACAATTTCCTTTGTTACTATAGCAGGCATGTCAGTAATTGCCATAACGCCAGTGGCAGGTCCAATGGCAATAGGTGTCAGAACGTTTTCGGTACCGATGCTAACAATTGTTGCCACACCTGGTACCACAAAATATTTAATCGATCTTTTATCAAGGATTCCCATGTTAAAAGGTGTCAATAACATTCGATACTAGCGATATTATTGAAGTTCGTTGGCAGCGCACCATCACAGAACTCTATAATAAAAAGCGTTACAGAGGGTCAATTGGCAAGTAGCGTTAGAAATGATA
>CAYZHY010000063.1:0-18100 GCA_964477525.1 uncultured Geitlerinema sp.
TCGACGCACCTCGTTTTTGTGGGTATGCTAGTTTTGTTATGAGTTGCTATTTATATTTCATCTGAAAATGCTATACCGTTTTTGGTATTAATGGAGTAGCACCTACCTTAACATCAACAACCAGCCGCCATTACGAACGATATTTCATTAATGGAAGATTTCGCCGACTTACAGATGTTGAATATGCTAGGATTCAAGGATTTCCAGACCATCACTGTCGCCTAGCACCATTGTACGACCGATACGCTTTGTACGGTAATGCTGTTCCTCCAGCGATGGTGTATTGGGTTATCGATCGCATCATCAATCAAAAAGTCACAAAAATAGAATCAAATTTTCCAGTACAAATGGAGTTGTTTAAATAATAGAAAATCAACAACTACGAGAAATTGTTTTTCAAAATATACGATGTTGCGAGAAAGGAGCTTGTGGAACTGGAAACGCCAAAACTTGGCATTAATATTGCTATTCATAAGGATAAACAAAATGCCAAAATAGTTACCGCGATCGCGAACGTTCAATTTCTGACTTATTCAAATTAAAAAATAAATATGCAAAAAAACATTTTTTTATTTTTTTCTGGCCATGTATTTTTCTCGATCTATCATTTAGCAAACTAACATATATCGTAGATTACAGGGAGTTGTCAATAACCAACAATTGCTTTACATCCTAATAAAGCGCATTTATAGTTGTTTTTGCCTGAATTTTAGCGATCGGGCAAATTTTTCATATTTGGTAGATTTTTTCGTAAGAACATGCTTGGATCCTTTAAATGAAGAGCAAGCTTGTAGGCAGTCCCATGAAGAATTTTACGGAAAACTTCACAAAAGTTTTATTTTATTGATTCTGAGCAACAAAGTTTTTAATTTGCCGCAGTTGTTTTCTAGGAAATCCATCAGAGTAAAAAAAACTCCGTTAGTGGTGGGAAAGCTGATATCAAAAGCTCTTGATTTAGGTAGGTAAATGGCAAAATCCTAGTTCCTAGATCGAAATTAAATATTAATTTAACTACAATTCAATCGATATTCAACCAAAAGGCACTCGTTTCATATAAGATATAAAAGCAATTCGGCAATCAAAAGTTATATGTAAGCTATTTAAATGCTATAATATTTCTCATAGGGGATTAGCAAGCAACAGTTATTTCATGGCGAACAACCATCCAAACCGTAACAACAGCCAACTTAACCGAATCGTTGTACAAATATCCGACGCCGACCTAAGACTGCTAACCATGCTTTCTAAAATTCACGGCCGGCCAGTTCCTACAATTGCTGCACAAATTCTGATGCGAGAACTAGACAAAGACCAAGACACAATTAGAGGGAGAGTAGAAGCCTATGCTGCTAGTTGCAATATGACGGCTAAAGAGCTAGAGGAGGCTTGGATGAATGAAGGAAAATGAACGCGCGCCGAATCCGTTTGCTGAGATCGCTTGTTTTCACGTTACCTTTGCCCTGCTTATTTCATGCTAGCGTATTTATTTGGCCCCAAGCGATCCCAAATCCGATGTGTGCAAATCACATTTTACATAGAGGAGGACCGAAGAGGGGAAAGAGGGGGAAGAGGATGACAAAAAGTTCTACGCTGGGATGATTTCTCGGGTCTTTGCAGTACGGATGACCTATGAAATTGAGGTAGCTAGGGTGACTGCAATGCTAGCAGTGGTCCATGCTTTCGGAAAAAAGTGGAGGATTTTCGTGCCCAGGATGTAGCCACAAGGTTTTGTTGGCTTAACTTGTCTCGTTGGGACCCCCACCTGAATCCTCCAGCTTCAACAGACAAATTGAATGGAAGAGAAGTTGAGATGGTTGAAATGAGAAACTAGTTTTTCTTCAGTTAGAGAATTCCTCGGGATTTTTCTAGGAATTCAAAGTGATTCATGGCCAATCAAATCTGCCGCTAGAGGAGCTGAGATAGGTTTGGAAAATAGATAACCTTGTCCCAACAAACATCCCCATTGTTGCAAAAGCGATCGCTGTTGGGATGTTTCGATGCCTTCGGAAACGACCAAAACATCCAAACTTTTCGCCAAACTTAAAATTGACTGAGCGATCGCCCTTCCTGTAGGATCTTCTAATAAGTGGGAAACGAACGCACGGTCGATTTTGATGGCGTTGAGGGGGAGTTCGTGCAACCGACTGAGCGAAGAATACCCCGTCCCAAAATCATCAATGGAAATCCGTACCCCTAAAGATTTCAACTTCCGAAATACTGCTAAATTATCGGCTTGCAAAAATCCCGTTTCCGTCACTTCCAAGCCTAAACTTTGCGGGTAAATTTCATAAGTTTGGATAATTTGCTCTATCTTATCGGCCAACTCAGTTTCTCGTAACTGCAAAGGGGAAAGATTGACATTTAGCACCAAAGATGCTGCTTGGGAAAATTGTTTTTGCCAATACGATAGTTGCTGGCAACCTTCTTGCAAAACCCATTCGCCAATTTCGTGGATACTTCCAGTTTCCTCAGCGAGGGGGATAAACTCAGTAGGGGCGATCCAACCCCGTTGGGGATGGTACCAACGCAACAAAGCTTCAAATCCATACAGACGACCGGTGTCTAAATAAACAATGGGTTGGTAGTACAGTCGAAATTCCCCACGCTTGGCCGCACCTTTGATATCCTGTTCTAAATTAAACAAAGATAGGGTTCGTTCGCGAATGCCGGGGTGGAAAAAGAGATAGCCACCTCCCTGGAATTTGGCCTCGTACATGGCAGCGTCGGCATCTCGCAGTAAATCTGCCGGTTTTTGATACTCCCTATCTCCCAAAGCAATACCAATACTGGCACTGATGGAATATTGGTGGCCTTGCAACTGGAAAGGCTGCCGCAAAATTGTGAGAATGCGTTCGGCGATGTCAGTAATATCCTGTTGTTGTTGGATATATTGCAGCAAAATTGCAAATTCATCGCCGCCAAAACGTGCTATCACATCGCGCGATCGCAAAACGGTTTGCAAGCGTTGGCCTACTAATTTTAACAGGACATCGCCCACCAAATGCCCCAAACTGTCGTTAATTCCTTTGAAACGGTCTAAATCGATAAAGAGAATGGCATAGTTATTAGCTGGCTCTCGATTGTCCATAATCTGCTGTAAATGTTGGAAAAACCAATTGCGGTTGGGTAAATTGGTCAGTCCATCGTGAGAAGCTTGGTATTGCAGTTTTTCTTCTGCATGTTTGCGTGCAGAAATATCTTCGACAATGCCTTCAAAATAGAGAAAGTCTCCTGTTTGCTGGTGGTACACAGCACGCTGGCTTTCGGATATCCAAATGATGCTGCCATCTTGACAATACACCCGCGATTCTAAATTACGTACCTCTCCCTGCCGTAAGGTTAAACGAACAATTTCGCTGCGACGGAAAGGGTCTACATAAATCTGAGTGGCAATATTATCAATACTGTTGATGAGTTGTTCGGGGGAATTGTATCCATATAAATGCGCGAGAAAAGGATTAGCACTGAGATATTTACCTTCTAACGTAGTTTGAAAAATCCCTTGGCTGATATTTTCAAATATACTGCGATATTTGCGTTCGCTGTGGCGCAATGCTTGGCGGGAACGTTGTTTTTCTTCGACAATGGCGATCGCATTGGCAGCAAAACGGAGCAAGTTGATTTCTTGGGGTTGCCAAATACGTTGGCTAACGCATTCATCAAACCCCAACAAGCCAAAAAATTCCCCATCTACCATTAAAGGAATACAAACCAGAGACACAATATTTTGCGGTTCTAGAATTTGCCTTTCTTTTGGAGGCAGTTCGCTAATGTCTCCCACAAAGACTTCTCCTGCTAGTAATTGTGCAGTTAAGTTAGGCAACCAAGTTTCCATGGGTAGGTTTTGTAAGCTAGGATTGTCAATTTCTGGAGAAATGCCACTGGCGCACCATTCTGCTTTTTGGCTTAACAACCACTCTCCATTTTTTCCCTGGTAGGCGCGCAAAAAGTAAGAACGACTGGTGTTTGTTGCTTTGCCCAGGATTTCCAAAACTCGTTGGTATAGGGATAAATTGATTTTGGAGGCAGTTATGAGTTGATTTTGAACTTCTACAACAGCACTCAAATAGCGATCGCGCATTTCTAAAGCTTGGGTAGCTGCTTTGCGAGTGGTAATATCGGTATTGGAACCAATGGCTCGATAGGGATGGCCGCGTTCGTCTCGCAGCACTTTTCCCCGGGCCAGCATCCAACGAATGCTGCCATCTCGGTGATACATACGGGGGTCGATTTCAAATAGAAGTTTTTGCCAGCACGATGTCGCTCAAAAGCTCTCCGTACCGTTTCTCGGTCTTCAGGATGGACCAGTTGGTTCTAAACTTCCATCTGGTTGGTGATTTCTCAATCTTCTCCCCAAAAAAATTTTTTAAGTTAGGTATAGTATCAATAAAGCTTTTGGTACTTCTCATTATACTCTATCCTCAACAACGATCGAACTGAAATTTTCTAGATACATATGTATTGTTTGGTATATCCCACAGTTTAACCAAAATTTCCTAAAAGTAGGGGGAGGATTTCCTCAATTTAGATAGAAGTATAACGAAAAATCGATCTAGATGGATTTTCCATTGAATTTCCATTTTACTACTTGGTATGTTCGTTGACATATCTTGGCTAAACTAATTGAAAATGTCCCAAAATCTGCGATCGCAACCAATTTTATTCATGTTTATTTAAGTATTTTTTCTATTCAATCGAAAAAGCGGATACCAGGAAATGGTATAATAGATCGAGATGAAAGTTCCTTTAATTAAAGGGGAGTTCGGGCGCGATCGCGTTCTATTTAGTTAGAAATGGTATAATATTCTTACGAAATTCGGTCTTGGCAATGGAGACGGCGATCCTTCAACAGGCTCAGGACATGGTAGCTAGGAGCTGAGGGCGTTCAAATTCTATTCAAGCGGATTTCGTATGACCTACGAAACAACAAAAAACGCTTTTTGTCGATTGTGAATTGTTTTATTGTCAGTTTATCTCCAACGGGTGAACCTTACCTAAAAAAGCTTCCTAAGTAGGTACGAAACAAAATTCGCACCTACCTGAGATTTCTACTGCTAGATTGCCTAAGATTGCCTAGATTTCCGCAAAGCAGCTATCAAAGCACTCGGAGAACGCTGGGAATGCTATCAATGGGGTCGGTTTCCGCTAGTTCTGCCAGTGCTTGGCGAAAATCTCCTTCGCGGACATCATGGGTAATCACCACAATTTCCGCAATTTCCCCTTTACGATCGATTTGCACCACCGATTCCAAACTAACGCCAAATTTGCCAAAGCAAGTTCCAACTTTGCCAATAACACCAGGACGGTCGGGACTAAGAACCCGCGCGTAAAATCTGGTGACCAAATCTTCCACCGGTACGATTTGGCAGGCATGTTGGTGCTGGCAACTGAGCAAAGGATGGGGAACGTCCACTTTGGCGCTTGGTTGTCGATCGGGGAATTGTTGGGAAAGCGTTTGCGCTTCTAGTTCTTCGACCTTCAAAGTTGCGGCGATGTTGAGAATATCGGAAGTCACAGCACTGGCAGTAGCGCCAGCTCCCGCTCCTGGACCGGAAAAGACGACTTGTCCCAACGGATCTCCTTCCACCACGATCGCATTGTTGACCCCATTGACGCTGGCGAGGGGATGCTCTTTGGAAACCAGCGTGGGATGGACTCGTACTTGCAAGCGATCGCGTTGGTACGTATCTTGATTGGGATCGGGTTTGGCAATAGCAAGCAGTTTCACCGCAAATCCCAAGCGATCGGCATAGGAAATATCCGTAGCATTAATATGGCGAATGCCTTCCCGATAGACCGCTTCCAGATCGATTTGGCCGTTGTACGCCAAAGAAGCCAAAATGGCAATCTTATCGGCGGCATCATAACCATCTACATCTGCTGTGGGATCGGCTTCCGCATATCCCAATTCCTGTGCTTGGGCCAAAACTTCTTCAAAATCGGCCCCTTCCGATTGCATGCGGCTGAGAATGTAGTTGGTGGTGCCATTAACGATGCCGTTAATGGATTGAATGCGATTGACCACCAGGGATTGTTTCAAAGGTGCAATCGCAGGAATGCCACCGGCGACAGCAGCTTCCAGCAATACATAAACGCCAGCTTCGTTGGCAGCTTGGAAGATTTCATCGCCATAGCGGGAAATAACGGCTTTGTTGGCTGTCACTACGTGTTTGTGATGTTCGATCGCTTTTAAAATTAGCGATCGTGCGGGTTCCAACCCTCCCAACAATTCTACGACAATCTCAATGTCGGGGTCGGTGACAATTTCAGTTAAATCTGTTTGCAAAACCCCTGCTGGTAGCTGTACCTGGCGGGGTTTGTCTAGCGATTTTACACCCACTCGATGCAGTTTTAATTCCTGCAACAGGGGATGTCGTCCTTGGGGATCCAGCAAAATTTGTGCCGTTCCCGTACCGACAGTTCCTAATCCCAGCAACCCAATATTAAAAGCCACAATTGAATCCTTATTTATTCGGAGTTTTCAGCTACCGCTTCATTATATGGGAGCTTCCAACCAACAGAAAACCGGCAGCTGTAAATCAAAAGCATCATTTCCGGAACGCATTTACCAAAAAATAAAAATAAATATTACAAATATTTGCGATAAGACAGCAAAATATTGGCTTGGCCTCTAGGCTAAAGATTGGCTCGATGGCAACGCAGCAAAAGTATCGCCAATTTGAAACTCGCTTACCCGCGATCGCCATGTCAGCGAGATGACCCCAGAAATGATGTATGCTGCGAAAAAGGCGGCAGGTGCATAGTTGAGAGCAATCGAATAATTTATTGTACCTTTCGAGCTCCCAAGCTCCCAAGCTCCCAAGCTCCCAAACCTTCTAACTCGACTGTTGTGCCAAAAAGGCCTCTTGAGCGGCAGCCTGTTCGGCGGCTTTGATGGAACGTCCTTGACCTTGTCCCAAACAGTGACCGTGCAGCCAGACTTCGGCAGTAAACCGATAGGGATCGCCGTGAATGGGTCGGCTTTCTTTGATATGATATTCTGGTAAAGCTTTGTAGTGAGCTTGCGTCCATTCTTGCAAGGCGGCTTTGTAGTTTTTTCGGGCTGGATCGGCGCGGATTTCTTTGGTTAGCCGGAGTAAATGTCCATCCAACCAAGGTCGAATGAGTTCAAAGGTGCGTTGGCTTAAATACAAGGCAGCTAAAACGGCTTCCATGGCATCGGCCATGCGGCGAGTATATCCGGTTTTATCGCCAATGGCACTAGAAGAAACCAGTAAGAAGCGATCGAAGCTGTAGTTTTCGGCGATTTTGGCCAAAGTGCGATCGCTAACCAACTCGGAACGCAGGGAGGAAAATTCCCCGACCGGTGCCTCGGGATAAGTTTCCCACAAGAATTCCGCGACGACCATACGCACCACCGCATCGCCAACAAATTCCAAACGGTCGTAGTTGGATTCGGCGTCAAAAGAGGGATGGGTGAGTGCCAAGTCGAGCAGCGACCAATCTACGTTGGTATCTTTTGGCAATCCCAGTCTTTGTAGGAGTTTCTGCAATTGGCGTTGGCGTTGTGGGGGCAGGCTATTACAATCGAACATCAATTCTCGCGATGAATATCAACTTCTCAATGGCGTAGACTATAAATCTCTTTATAGCTTTATAGAGATATAGGTATATGTACTCTCTATTTTCTCTACTTTTGTCTCGATTGTCCAGTCTGGCGAGTTGCACTTGGTTGGAGCGTGTTATTGGATTGGTTCGAGGAACATTGGGGATGCAAGCCTCCTTGAGCGCAAATATAGGCAATTTGATTGGCATTGAGATTTTTTACGCCGGTAAAATCGACCTTGCTTAAATTTCCAGTAGAAGATTCAACGCGCCGGATAAATCCATCATCTGCGGGAGATTGTGGCGGTACGAAGGTTACCCCAGCAAAATTGGCCCCATCCAGCTGGGCTCCTTGGAGGTTAGCATTGGCAAGATTGGCATCGGTGAGATTGGCCTTTTGCAGCTTGGCTTTGGCTAAATTGGCATCTCGCAGGCGCGCGCCGGTGAAATCGGCATTGGTAAGATTGCTACCTTGGAAATTGGCATCGGCGAGATCGGCTTGGTGCCAGCTACTTTGGGAGAGGTTGCTGCGCACAAATTTCGCTCCCTGAGCCTCCACTTGACCGGCGTTGGCTCCTTGCAAGTTGGCTTGGGTCAACTCAGCACTTACCAAATCGGCCCCCGTCAGTTTGGTATCGGTCAGGGTGGCTTCTTGCAAGGAAGCTTGCATCAAGTTAGCGTTGCTAAAATTGCTACCTGCGATCGCGGCACCATCGAAATTGGCTTGTTTGAGAGTAGCATCGATAAAATTCGCATCCCTGGCTTGGACGTAGCTCAAAAAAGCACCGGTAAGGTCGGTTTGTTCCAAATTAGCACCGCTCAAATCAGCAATGCGATCGTCAAACGTTCCCAATCGTTTGTCTTCCCCAGCACTGGCAAAACGGGTATTTTGGAGCTTGGCAGCACGCAAAATAGCGCCGCGAAAGTTAATACCAGATAAATCGTTTTGCTCGATGACCAAGGTAAAGGGATTCGGTGCTTTGGTTTGTCCCAAATTGACTTGGGAAAGGTCCACTGAGGCGTACTTGCCTTCGTATACCGTTAAAATTTTAGCGATCGCGCGTTTGGTGGCTCGCTGGCGTTGCGCCACGATACGTTTTTCTTCGCTATCGCCAGCATAGCGCAAAGATTCCAAATCGTTGTCCAAAGCTCGGTTTAGACGACGCAGGTACGGCAAAGCTTCCGGACCGCGACTGACCAACGCTTGCTGGATGGTATCGATGACCTTGGGAACGCTTTCTTGAGCCAACAAATCCACCAATAAGGGAATGGCACGGGGATCTTCCACAGCGCCCAATGCCAAAATCGCACTGCGACGTTCCTCAGCAGATTCCGGTGTTTTAGGAACCAGCTTGTCTAGCAAAGCTAGAAACATTTCGTTTTCCTGTTGCTGGGAAGCACGTTGGTTGGTTTGCTGTTGGATATACACTTGCGTTCCCACAAACGTGGCCAAAACCGCTACCATGGCAACGGCTGTGGTTCCCAATAAGGTAAAACCGGGATGGCGCACCATCCACTGCCACAAACTCGGTTTGCTGGGTTGGGGAGTGGGTTCGGTAGGAGTATCGCGAAGGACAATAGAAGCAATCGCCGCATCTTCGTCAACTTCCGTAGCCTTTTGCCATTGGCGACCGTTCCAAGCTTGGGTTTCTATCGACGTTGGCGAAAAGGTTCTCACCTGCCAGCTGCCGACGGTATCCTCCTCAGAAACCGCATCCAGTACGTAGGTACCGCCAATGCGATCGTGCAGCGTACGACGCAAAGCATGAAAACCGGCTACGCCGGCATCTACCAACAAAGCGATCGCACCGACTCCTAGAAAAACCGTGACATCGGGAAAAGCACCACTAATGCGCCAAATGGCGTAGGCAAACCCCCAAGGAATTCCCCAGCGACCGATGCCCTCGCGCAAGACAATATGCGACCAACTGGGAACGGCACCGGTGGCGGTGACCACTTGAACTTGCAACCACTTTTTCGACCAGGTTTGTCCGGTACGTGCCAAACAATAAAGCTGTGCGCCACCTACTGCTACTGGCAAAACCAGGGCTGCCGACCATAACAAGTTGGTGGCTGGGGCTACAAAACGTTCGGATGGATGGGGATTGCCAAATCCCCAGGCAACGGTATCGCCGACCCACTGCAACGCTGGGTTCAAAGGCACCGCTTCGCCGCTGTTGTTTTCGGTAAAATAGACACCCAACTGGTATGGTACCGCCGCACTGGCGACCACCAGCGAAACTTCCACCATCCAAGCACCGCTGCGTCGCAGGCCAATGGGAACTTGACGCCAGCGCCACAACGACAGCTGTTCCAGATAGGAAAACCAACCTAAGGGAACTCCCTGTTGCTGCTGGCGGTGAGCGTTGTCAAACCGTAGTTGTCGTAGGCGGTTTTTGAGTTTATCCCAATTTCGCCAGAATGGGTTTTGGGAGTCTTTCGGGGTTTGGGTGTCCATAATTTCCGAATGTGGCTAAAAGCGATCGCAGTGCTGCTCTAAAATCAAGTGGGTATGCTTTTCCTAAAAGGCAGCTTAAAATACCGGCAACGAAGTTGTGCCGATGGATATTGTATTACATTGTCCTGGTTAGGGATTGCTGGAGTTACTCAAAAAGAATTTATATCCCACATACAGCACCGTGCCAACTACAGCTACGGTCAGAGCCAGGCTAATCAAGCGGAAAACAAGGCCAACGAGCCAAAAGCCGACCATGACACCGCCAATGCCAATGGCGGCTTTTCCCCAGTTGGGCAGTTGTTGGAATTTGAAGGCCAAACGCTGGTAAAGGTTGCGCATAGAGGAAGGTTGGTTGTTGGTGTTGGTTTGGGAAAAGACTTCGCGGTCGATCTTGGCTTCCAGATCGCGCAGTCTTTGGCTCCAGGATTGATTGTCTTGTTGGTTCATAAGAGTTTCTATCCTACCAGAAATCTACAGTTGCTTTTATTAGAAATTGTAACTCTTGGGATGGGGGGTAGGGTATGGAAAGCCGCCCCAGAAACCTCTCCCTGGATGTTATTTTAGTTGCCAAAGCCAAGTTACGATCGTCAGACTGACCAAAGCGATCGCAATGAGTCGGCGATTGGCAGTTTGTTTTTCTTGCCGTCTTTGCTGGCGTTCTAAGGTTAGTTTATGTTCGATTTCTCGAACGCGCTCGGCTTCAATGTTGGTTTGAATTTCTTGTTTTTCTTGTTCTTCGCTAGCGGCGAGAAATTGATAGTCGTTGCTGCTTAGCTCTTTTCCTTTTGCCCAATTTTTGGCTTCTTGCAAAGCTTGACCGCGTAGCAGCCTTGAAGAATCTTGTTTGTTGGATGCCAACCAGTTCTGGAGTGCTTCTCGATAGGGGCAGCGATCGGCAATTTTTTGGCGAATCCAGTTGAGGTTAAAAACCGATTGATAAATGGGATTTTTGATGGTTAAAATTCCATCCTTTTTGACCAGTAACCCAGATAAAATTAATTCAATATGTTCAGGGCGATCGCGAAAATAGATCGTTTCTCCTTGTAAGATCTGCTGGTACGTTACCAACATGGCATCGCTATAGCGGGGATGGAAAAGAATGCGATCGCGAATGGTTTTTAAATGTTCTGGTTCGTCGTAAAACTCCCAATTTTCAATCAAACATTTACGTACTAAAAAATCAACCCAAAATACTTCGATTTTCGATGGATATTGCTGGGTGGTTGGGGTAGTTGCTTCCTGCGCTACCAACTGACAAACTTTTTGAGTTAAAAAAGGTTGCCCTCCGGTCCAAGCTAAGATTTCTTGCATTGTCATGTGGGAATTGTTGACTTGGCCTTGCAATCCTGCTTGCAAACAGGCTACTTGAGAGAGTTGAAAATCTGGTAAGTGAATGGCTTTGCCAATATTAAATGGCGTGCGATTGGGGTCGCGGATTAGTTCGTTGGGGGTGGCAACGCCAAAAATCGCAAAGGTGATGCGATGGTAAATAGGGTTGAGGGAACGTTGGTTGTAGCAAAAACGAATGAAAGCAAAAAAATCGTCTACGGGAAATGGTAGAGTGAGAATGCTATCAATTTCGTCAATAAAAATAATAATTCGTTCGGTTGGCGATGGTGTTGGTTTGTTACAGTTGCTGGGCAACTGAACCAGTAAAATATCTTCAATAAAGTTGCTCAACCGTTGCAGTAAAGGAATATCGTCGGTTTCCCGCCACCAAGATTTGAGATTTACGGTTTCCAACAAGTGGAAGCTGCGCCACAGTTCGGTGACCACGCCTTTGTACCATTGCAAAGGACTGATGTTGTTGCTACCGATGCGGGTCATGTCCAAAGTAGCACAGCGAAATCCTTCTGCTTGCAGCTGCGATCGCGTACGTACCAATAGAGAAGATTTCCCCGTCTGACGGCAGGTGAGAACGTAGCAAAATTCCCCTTGTTTCAAATGTTGGTATAATTGCCAGTCAGCTTCGCGTTCCACATAGGTAGCAGCATCGCTGTTTAAACTCCCTCCTACTTGATATTGATATGCTGGCATTTGGATTGTCCATTTTTTTGAAAAAATTTTTTAGGTAAATTAGTTGAACGATAACCGATTGTCTTTTGGTTAAAAGAAAACAAAATCTATTAGGAATTTACTTCGTATCGTAGTAAAAATTGCAGTTATCGCTCATGGTAACTCGATCGCGGCCTTGGCGTTTGGATGCATACAAAGCCCGATCGGCAGCTTGTACGACGGTGAACGCATCAAATTTTGGATCGGCGATCGCCGAGGCTATCCCCAAGCTTAATGTTACTATAGGCGAACCACAGGGTACGTTTTCGTTGCAGATTTCTAGCGATCGCACCCGTTGGCGAATGTTTTGGGCTACTTCTTGGGCCCCTTTGGCGTCTGTTTGCGGTAAAATAATGGTAAACTCTTCGCCCCCGTAACGCGCCACCAAATCGGTGGAATGTTTGGTCACCTCTTCAATTGCCTTGGCTATCTGCTGCAAGCAAATATCGCCCAGATGGTGCCCATACGTATCGTTGTAGGATTTAAAATGATCTACATCGCACATGACAATAGCTAAAGGCGCATTTTCTTGGGCAGCACGCTGCCACTCCCGCACCAAATACTCTTCAAAAAAGCGGCGATTGGCTACTTGCGTCAAGGCATCAACCCGAACTAAGCTTTGTAAAGTGCGATTGGCTTGTTCTAGTTCTTTTAGTTTGCGATTGAGGCTATCGGTTTCTAAGTTTTGTTCGGCAAAATACCGTCGATACAACTCGCAGCTAGGTTGGGCGTACGACCCTTGCAGTGTCACTAAGCCCATGCTTTCTAGTTGGTAGGCAGCGATCGGTTCGATGGGCACCGGTTCTGGAGAAGTGACAATTTGTTTCAGCGTTCTGGCTAGCTGGGGATGTTCCCGTAAGATAGAGAGAAATCCGCGCAAGCGATCGCGGTAAATACCAGTTTCGGTAGCTGCGGTTTTCATGAATTCTTCAAAGTCTAGATATTCTTTGTACAAAGAATACAAAGCCAACCGAATGCGATAGGGATGCCCCCCTACCAATTGCATGAGACGTTGTACCCGATGGTGGCGTTGCTGGCTATCCCATTTCAATCCTTGACGCTGCACCAAATCTTCCACTTGTTCGGAGGTAAATTCCGGTAGTGTCAGCGGCAACCCCACATTAAAAGGCGACTGGTGCAGGTTTAGGGGAATGTAGACTTCTGTGGAGTGAACCACCACCAGACGCATTTTTTGCAGGCTTTGGCTTTGTTTGGCTTCTTCATGCCAAGAACGCAGCAACGGTAAAAATTCCTGGGCAATTTCTGGATATTCAAAAACCCGGTTGACTTCGTTGAGTGCCAAACACAAAGGAGCATCAATGCTGGCAAGCAAATATCCTTGTAGGTAAAGGGTACAGCTAATTTTGCTGCCAATATCTTCATCCCAATATTCATCTAGTTGCGTGGGGAGTTGTAGCTGTCGGCTAATGTTGGCACAAAACCAGCGTAAAAATTTATTTAAATTCCTAAAAATTCCTTTATCTGCCTGATGGAAATCCAAACATGCTGTGTAGTATCTCGCCGAGCGTGCGCGTTCCAAAATTCGCAACAGCAGGGAACTCTTGCCAGTTTGTCTGGGTGCTTTGATTCTAGTTACACTACCGGGCTTACCAATTTCCGCATAAGCCTTATCCTCCAAAGGTGGACGTCCCACGTACAAAGGGCAATCAAGAGGCACCGGTCCCTCTGGAAAATCCAGATTGTTTCGATCTACAAATAGAGGCATTCCCTTACATGTATGCGAGCAGTGGCTAGTCATAGTGTATTATATCGAACTGTCTGGGCAGGGTCGTTTCATTCTCGAGTCCAAAAAATTTCATAGGATTCTAAAAGTCCCTGAAATTAAGTCGTTCGCCATTTTTTCTACAGAAAAGACTTCCAGATAAGAAAAAATAGGCCAAATCCACTCCAATACTGGGATACAACTTTGACCAAGTTGAGGATGAAACAGCCCTGTGTCTGGGGGGCATAGAGAAATATCGCTAGCGGCAGTGGCATTTAGAGCCAGCAGTGGCAAGCCAGCTAACTATTTATTTATTAATTGCAAATTTCCCAATTGAGATGGGCCTGGAACAATTATCAAGAATAATTTTTACATATTCCCTAAGTGCTTTTACTTTCCATTTTAGAGAAAATTTTAGCACTGGAAAACGTATGGTAGCGTTCTAGTATTGAAAAATTTTGTCTTATTGGCCACTACAGACGCTACTTGCCGTTCTTGTCAGCAGCTCATTTTTTTTGATAAGCGACCCATAGCAACGACCAACCTACAAAGACGATCGGCGAACCATATGGATCGGCCAGCCACCTAGCAAAAATTTCTCCAAGAATTATCCCGACAGCAGCGATCGCTGGCTGTATGGGTAAATGTCGCGTTCCCAATCCCAGTACTTTGAGCAGTTCTGGTACATTCTATTATGGTCGCCAGCGGAGACTTTCAGCCATTTCCCGAAGGGGACAACGGTAACAACGGTAACAGACAGGGGCACCAGAGCAACGGTCCTCCTCAGGGAGGATTCTACTATACTTCTTATGCTCCTGCTGCCAACGAATCGGACAGCGATTCTTGGGATATAAACCATTGGCTCTCGGTAGCTCGCCGACGTGCTTTGCCTATTGCCAGCGTCAGCTTGGCAGTTGGTACTGCCATGAGTGCCAAAGTCCTCGACCAAGACCCAGTTTACGAAGGAAGTTTTCAACTGTTGGTAGAACCCATCAGCAAAGACGAGCAGAAACTCAGCAAACTGGGGCTGTCCGAAGACAGCAGTGGCTTAGACTATGCTACTCAAATTCAAGTATTGGAAAGCCCGCAACTTTTAGAACCGCTGGTCAAACAACTGCAATCTCAGTATCCTAGCCTCAGCCACGGCAGTTTGCAAAGCCGATTGAACATTCATCGCTTGGGCGAAACCAAAATTTTAAAAGTAAGCTACCGCGACAGCGACCCTGACAAAGTCCAACAAGTTCTCAACCAACTGCAACAACACTACATCCAATACAGCGAACAGCAGCAACAAAGCAGTTTGCGTCAGGGGATGAACTTCGTCCAAGCACAACTGCCAGTATTGCAAAACCGTGTTGACAAGCTATCGGAACAAATTAAGAAATTTCGGCAGCGTTACAACCTCATTGACCCCCAACAGCAAGCCGAGCAGCTATCCAGTCGCATTGACAGTTTGGTACAGCAGCGTCAAGAAACCAAAACCCAATTGCAACAAGCTCAAGCTGAATTTCGCCAGCGGCAGCAACAGTTGGGCATGAGTCCGCGAGAAGCTGTTGCCGTAACCACCCTCAGCGGTGCCCCACGATACCAGCAACTGCTCAATCGCGTACAGGAAATCGAAACCAAGCTGGCTACGGAGTTGGCGCGATTTACCCCCCAAAATCCAGCTATTCAAGCCCTACAGGACCAAAAACAGCAATTGATACCGCTGTTGCGGCGAGAAGCAGCCAGCGTTTTGGGCATTTCTCCGGAACAAGTGAGCGACCAAATGCTAGCCATGTCCTCACCCAGCGAAATCCGGAAGAATTTGACCCAGGAAATGGTCTCGGCTGGCAACCGAGTTCAAAGCTTGCAAGTACGCCAGCAACAGCTCGCCCAAACCGAAGCTCGTTTGCGTCAGGATTTGCAGCAACTGACATCTCTCAACAAGCAATATCAGGAGTTGCAGCGGCGCTTGCAGGTAGCCAAAGAAAGTTTAAACCGATTTTTGCAGGTACGGGAAAACTTGCAAATTGAAGCTTCCCAAAGCGTCATGCCCTGGCAAAGTCTTTCTCCACCCCAGGGATTCCAGCAACCAAATGGTCCCAATTGGAGTCGCCAGTTGATGTTGATTTTAGCAGCAAGTGCTGTTGCTGGTGCTGGAACCGCTATGCTGTTAGAAAAGCTGGACAACCGCTGCCACTCGCCAGAAGAGTTGAAAGAAAGTACTGGTTTGCCTTTGTTGGGCACCATTCCTTATCACCGAGGATTGGCGAAGGGAGAATCGAACCGCGATACAACCGCTAGCGAACCAGTTGTGGAAGGGCGCTATCGGGTTTCGGCTTTTACCGAGTCTTTTCGTTTTCTACATGCGAATTTATCTTTTTTATCTCCCGACCGCCCTTTGAAATCGTTGGTGGTGAGTTCGGCGATTCCAGGGGAAGGCAAAACCACGGTAGCTTTTAATCTAGCGAAAGCAGCTGCACGCATGGGGGCGCGTGTATTGTTAGTGGATGCGGACTTGCGTCGTCCTCACTTGCATACCGCTTCAAATGTGTTAAATGTGTGGGGATTGAGCAATGCCATCTCTAACGACGATTTGGCCATTTCCGAAATCGTTCAACCAGTGCCGGATGAGGAAAATCTATACGTACTGACAGCGGGTCAATTGCCTCCCGATCCCACAAAAATTCTGGCTTCTAAAAAAATGGGAGCCACGATTGAGTACTTGCAAAGTCAATACGATTTTGTGGTTTTCGATACGCCTCCCATGTTGGGGTTGGCTGATGCTAAGTTCTTGGCAAACTATGCTGATGGCTTGGTTATGGTAGCTGGTTTGGGCAAAACCGAACGAACGGCCATTCAACAGGTTTTAGAAGGGTTAAAATTATTCCGAACTTCTGTATTGGGAGTGGTTGCTAATGGTGTGAAAAAACATTCTAGCGGAGCTTATGGATATTACTACAATCGTTATTATCAGGAGAATGAGTCTCAGGTAGAAAGCAGCAACCAAGTGGTGGATACCTAATATTAAATCCGATATATAAAAACCATATTTGATATAGAGGAGACCGAACAGGGTGAAGATAAAAAGAGAAAATAAAGATACGGCAGAATGGGATTGCCCAGTGTTGAGCCTGACGAATGGGTAAGGATTTTGTGTCGGTTTAAAAAAGGAAGGGGACTTTAAATTCGATTGGAGAGGGTCCGAAGCGATCGCATCCGTTAGCTACAACCTTAAAATTCTATTGAAACGGATGCTATTGTATTTTTTATATAAACCTAAAACTATAGTGATTTTACATAAAATATAAAAAGTATAAACAGAATATTTCTAAAAAATTGGAAACCCTGTAGCGAACTGCCCCTACCAATTGCATCGTATACACTCCAAGTGAAAACGCTATATTACGCTAGCAACGGGAATCGCTCCTCTGCTAGCAATGGCAGCAACCACCATCAATTTCCTTACGGCTAGGAAACTGTTGTGCGTACTTCAAAATCACCGATAGTTCTTTCCGGAGTGTAATAAAAAAAGCTGTATTTTAAAAGCAAAGATTGGCGTTTCCAGTACTGGTATTTGATTCGGTTGTTCTTTTGACAAGCTACTCTATTTTTATTTTGCAAGGCCTTTGTTCCACCCAGGTAGTTTATGTACATTTCCAAACAAACCACTTTTGTTTCCTTAGTGACGCTGGCTACTGGCGTTTCCCTCGGATATACCATTAGCAACTCCAGCACGAGCGACCCAGTGCCATCCAACGCAGAAAATCTGTCCCAGCCATCTGCTACCTATGATGGGGAATATGATGGGGAAGCGGCATCGCAAGCAGCGATGTTGCCAACCCAACAGCCACAACAACAGCAACTTTCGGAAATTCCCATTCCGGAAGTACCAGAAATTCAGGATTCCGGATATGAGTTTGAGTGGCAGGAATCGCTAGAAAATCAGTTAGGGCATGACCCGTTGCAGCAGCCAACAGCAACAAAAACAGCTGCCAACTGGTCCCAGTCTTTCTTTGGCAAGGCACCGAAAACCTCTTTCAATCAAACCATGGGACTTTCGGAAGATGGCAGCACTTCGCTGGCGGCAAGGCCGAGTTCCCAACGTAAGGCTACAACTCAGTCTCCCCCTGGCAGTAGTTCCCAGCGTTCCCAGTCTCAAAATGCTGCGGCCACTTCTTCGCGTTCCCATACCAAGGCCCAGCAAGTAGCAACTCGGTCTTCCGAATCGCGATCGCAACAAACCACTCCAAGCCTTTCATCCCAGCGTTCCCAGTCTCAAAATGCTGCGGCCACTTCTTCGCGTTCCCATACCA
>CAYZHY010000063.1:18200-22298 GCA_964477525.1 uncultured Geitlerinema sp.
CTCCAAGCCTTTCATCCCAGCGTTCCCAGTCTCAAAATGCTGCGGCCACTTCTTCACGTTCCCATACCAAGGCCCAGCAAGTAGCAACTCGGGGTTCTAGGTCTGCCTACGCCAACAACAGCCAACATCCCCAGGTGCGACCCGCTACAGGTGCTACTGGGTCCAACAATCGCGTGGCTCCCACAGCCCCGGAAATGAGTTCTTCTCAGCCGCAATTGGCGCGATCGCCAAGGGGGAGTCGAGGAAATGCGGGAAATTTCAACAACAATCCATCCCAGGTTTCTAGCAGCCGTTCTTATCCCTCCCAGCAAGGAACGGCAGCCGATCTGATGCCTCGGCAGAGCAGCCAGCAGACGGTAGCTACTAATACCAATGACAACAGAAACAACCGTACCAGCGATCGCACCAGCAATACCGAAACCGCATCCCAGCAATCGCCTGTGGAAGTTCCCGACCGCCAGAAAGTCAGCAGCGTGCGATCGCAGTTGGATAACATTGCCGTGCCTTCGGAAGTGAACCGACAACGGCGCGGTAGTTCTCCTGGGTTGACCATTGCTGTCCCTTCTGGGTTTGGTGCCGATCGCAATACGCTATATACCAGCGCTACCTATCAATCCGAAACTCGCTTTAGCAATAAAGAAGACGGTGCCGCCGCCATTGGTTTTGGTTTTGGCAATGCCGACGAAGCTGTGGGGGTGGAACTGAGCTATACGATGGCTAGTTTTGGTAGAAACCGAGATTTTGGTTCTGGTGGCTTTAACCTCAAAGTTCACCGGCGTTTGCCTGACGATGTATCGGTGGCAGCAGGTTGGAATGGCTTTTTGAATATTGGCGATGACAACGATTTTGAAGATTCGCTGTACGGCAGCGCCAGCAAGGTATTTCGCCTAAAAGACGATATCAACAAGCCTTTCAGCCGGGTAGCCGTGACCGCTGGAATTGGCAACGGTCAGTTTCGCACCGAAGAAGCTGTTGACGAAGATGAAGAAGGCATCAATCCCTTTGGTAGCGTATCGGTGCGCTTGGCACGTCCGGTAAGTGCCGTTGTGGAATGGACCGGACAGGATTTGAGTTTGGGGGCTTCGGTCACGCCCTTTGAAAATATTCCCATTACCATTACGCCGGCGGTCCGCGATGTAGCTGGGGCTGGCGATGATGCTCGGTTTGTGCTGGGGATTGGTATGGGATATCAGTTTTAGGATTGGCGATTTCAAACGGTAGCAAGGGGAAAAGTCTATGCGCGCAACATTTTGGAACTTGGTGGTTTTGACTGGCTGTGTGGCTTTGGTGGGGACCGTGCAACCGAGTCGGGCCAATCCACCCAACCAGTCGGATATTACTGGCACCAACGTCACCAACAGTACGGGGATGAATGTAGAACCACCGGCAGGTTTGGACCAAGAAACTTTCAACACGGCTCGGGAACTGTCCCGACAGTTACAGGAAGCAGAAGCTGAGTGCCAGGCTTCCCTGAGCGATGTTGAGGACGAACCGCGCCGGTTTGCTTTGGGATCAGCTGATGAAGATGAAAAATGTACGACGGCAGCTTGTCACAATCTCAGCCGTTTGTTGGAGAGGGTAGAGCGATTTTTAGCTCGCTTGGACCCGGAAGAAGTAGAAAAATTAAAATCCTTACCCGATTTTCAAACTTGGTAGGGAAGGGGGAATTGCGATGTCATGGAACTACGGCCATTTAGCTCTATTGGCTGTCGCTGGCACGGCTTTGGCTGCCACCGGTCCAGCTGCAGCTCAGCAGGAACAGTTTGGCGAACAGGGAATTTTGTTTGAAGTAGACACAGTGGTGGAATTTCGGTTCGTCCAGTCGAACGGTGCCTATCGCTCTACGTTTGGGGTGATTAATTTAGAAACCAATGAGAAGTTTCCTTTAATTGAAGAAAGCAAACCGGCCGATAATGTAAGTAAGATTGGCCGTACGGAAGAGGAACCCCGGCAACGTGATTTTTTGGGGACGCCAGGCAACGCCGTACCGGAACCATTTGCTGAGTTTGAGTTTGAAGCCAATACGCCCTATGCTTTTTATCTAGAATCGACCTACTTGCAGGAGCCTGCAGGGATCTTGTTTTCCGTACCGCAGCAAAATCCTAACAATACCCGTCAGGTGCAGTTTGAAGGCGGGTTCTCGGAGTTGGCTAGCGGGGGCGTGCGCGTGCGTTGGGACGATACTGGGTCGCGGCTGGTACCAGACGAACGGCAGGACAGCGATTTTAACGATTTTGTGGTGGAAATGGGTGGCCACGTGGCTTGTCCCATTCCTCCCGAAAACCAACCGGAAACGGCTACCGGTCCTCAAAGCGATGCTTCGTCGCCGGAAACCTCTCAGGTGGCTAGCTGTCATTTGAATTCTCAAGGTAGGAAGTAAGCATGTTGCGATTTGCTACGAGTGGGTTGTTGGTTTTGGGAACGTTGGTAGGGGCTGGGGCAGCTGTTGCCCAACCGGTTCCTGTCTCGCCCAACAATGGCTCCAATATGGGCCAAGATCGATGGAGAAACTACCAAGAGTCCAGTCAAGCTTATACGCTAGCAGCCGGCGATCGCGTTCGTCTGGATGTATTTAACGTTCCGGAATATACGGGTGAGTATAAGGTTTTGGTGGATGGAACGTTGAACCTTCCCATTGTAGGCAAAGTAAATGTGGAAGGGCTCTCAATTTCCGAAGCTCAGGAAATCATTGCCCGTCGCTATGACCAGTTGCTAACGCGACCGTTGGTGACCTTGAGCGTGGTGAAGACCCATCCGGTGCAGGTATCGGTGGCTGGGGAAGTGAATCGTCCGGGTTCCTATACGTTTGGTGGCGGTGAAGGCGAGGAGAGTAGTTCTTTACCCACGTTGACGGGGGCTTTGCAAAAGGCTGGTGGCATTACTCCCTCGGCCGCTGTGGAACAGGTGCAAATTCGCCGTCAGGTGCCTCGATCCCAGGTCATTTCGGTGAATTTGTGGAATTTGATTCGAGATGGCAACTTGCAGCAGAACCTGCGGTTGCGCAACGGCGATGAAATTATTATTCCCACAGCAGAAAAGGTGAACGCACAGCAGGCCAGACAACTGGCGAATTCCAGTCTTGCATCGGAGTCATCCCAACCTTTGCAAGTGGCGATTGTGGGGGAAGTGGCACGCCCGGGAACGCATATGGTCCAGCCTAGCGAAAATGGAACGCCGCCAACTTTGACCCAAGCCATTGAGGCAGCTGGGGGAATTACCCAAATGGCGAATATTCGCGATGTTGAAATTCGTCGTCCCAGCAGAGGGCAACAAGACCCCATGGTGTTGGAAGCGGATCTGTGGCAGCTGGTGCGGCAAGGAAATCTGCAAGAGGATATTATCTTGCAACCTGGCGATCGCATTTCCATTCCAACGGCCTCGCGGGATATTGCACCTCAGGAAGCGTCTACTTTGGCTTCTGCGAGTTTTTCTCCCGATACGATTCAGGTCAATGTGGTGGGCGAGGTTAAAAATCCCGGACAAGTTTCTCTGAAACCCAATACGCCTTTGAATCAGGCGATTTTGGCGGCTGGTGGGTTCGACCAAGGACGCGCTCAAACGGGTTCTGTTGAGTTGGTGCGCTTGCAGCCCAATGGCTCGGTCACCAAGCGGGAAATTTCGGTAAACTTTGCCCGTGGTGTCGATGCGGAAACCAATCCTCCCTTACGGAATAACGATGTGATTGTGGTTGGGCGATCGGGGTTGACACAGGTTTCCGATACCCTGGGAAATGTTTTGAATCCTGTTGGAAAATTTTTCTCTCTTTTTAATTTTTTCCGGATTTTTGACTAAAAGATTGGTTATAAGGAACGGGGAATGTAGCTAAAAACGAGGAGGAAACGTTCGGCGTTATGGTTGCTTATACGAATAATTTGACCAATGGGGCTCAGGAAGAAACCGGGAAAGTAGCATCCAGCTGGCAGTGGTTGTCTTTAGCGCAAATTGAATTTCCCGCGTACCAACTGCGGCAGTCGGTAGAACCGGAGGCATTGCAGCGGCTAGCAGATACCATTAGCGAACACGGGATGTTAGAGCCTTTGGTAGTGCGTTGGTTGGAGGGCGATCGCTACGAGTTGGTGGCTGGTTCCCGTCGCTATC
>CAYZHY010000064.1:0-5862 GCA_964477525.1 uncultured Geitlerinema sp.
CTGGTAAGTAACCATTGTTAAAAAAAGTACCGCCGGGAATCCAAGCACGCCGATACTTTGCCATTTTTAGCTTTGATGTAATTGGGAAATATAATTTATAAATTTAGCTAGTTGCTGCAGATTTTGGATAAATTGTTTTTACGAACAATCAAGAAATGATAGTTGTAAGGTGGGCTTTGCCCACCCTACTAATTTAACGCAATTTAAGAATATCTGTCGTTATGGACAAACTTTCTTCGTAGAGAATCTCGCGACCCCAACGTTGCAACTGCTGCGCCATGAGGGATTCGGCTTTTTGGTCGGAGAGGGAACTCACTTGTTCGGTTCGGCAGGATTGTGCGCTGCCGCCGGCTTCCATGCGCATGCAACCGGTGGTTTCGGAACAGAGAATAGTACAGCAGTTGGCTTGGGGATTGGTGGAAGTGAGGCGCAAGGCAATCAAATCACCGGGAATTTCTCCCCAGTCAGCTGTGGGAATGGCAGCAAGTTCGGCTTCGATTTCTCTGCCGTTGGATCCTTGGAAACGAACTCGTTTGAGGTCGTAGTCGCCGCCTTCGTGGTGGTAGGAGACGGGTTGCCAATCCAAGCGACTGGCTAGCCATCCCAAAAACATCCACCCTTGCGCGGCGTTGCCTTTTTCATAATCAATGGTAACGCGATCGAGTTCTCCCAAAGCAGCGCGACGTTCTGGCGGATCGAAGGTAGAGGCGGTGAGTTCTTGCCAGGGAGACAGGCGATGCCAGTTGAGGTCGGCAACGTAGGTTTCCTCGTCGATGAGTTCTTGGATTTTGAGAAATTCGGATTCCGGGTCGCTGAAGTAACTGGAATCGACAATAATGCAGTTGCAGGATTGGGAGAGTTTTTGGAATAGTTCTTGTTCTGGGTTGGGAGTGGCTTTCCACCAGACAAAGCGGGGAAGTTCCGGAATCATCAGAGAAGATACCAGGTCGCCGACCCGTTCTAAGGCATCTTTGCTGCCGCGCAGGCTAATATACTCGCAGCAAATTAAGTTACTACCGCTGCTGTTTTTTTGTAGGGGACAATATACAGAAACTTGTGCGGTTACGCCTTCATCTTCTCCCAGGGTAGGACACAAGCTGATAATGCGGCAGGGATTTTGCGACGCGATCGCTTCTCCTATACTAAACCCGCGCATGTCGGGATTGCTAGGTTTGCGCTGTTCGGCAGGTAGGGTACTCACCACTTCCCGCAGTTTGGTCAAAGTCGGCGGGTCTACCCGACCCGTTACCCGTAAATTGTAAGCTTTCTGCGCTTCTCGAATGGCGGTTTTGGTGAGCGTACCGTGAACGCCGTCAATGGCGCCATCGTAAAAGTCCAAAGCTGCCAACAACTGCTGAAACTCTTCTGGTTCGTACACCACCATACTAAACGTGGTCGCGCGAGAAGCCACCGGCGCTTCTTTGCCGCCATTTTGCGTTCGCCAAATTTTACTTAATTCGGCTTCAATTTCGTCCAGAGAAATATCCGTCGGCTGCTGTAGCGTTACTAATGGGGTAGTCATAAGTGAAATTCCTTATCGATAAGACGACAAAACATCAAAAAAAACACGCTTCCACAGGCTTTGTTTCACAACCGCCGCCAGCGACGTCCATCGCGATTGAGTAACAGTTCTGCCTCTACAGGTTCCCAGGTACCGGCTTCGTACAGGGGAATGCTTTCCGGTGATGTTGGTGCATCCCAAGCTTGCAACAAAGGAGTGAGAATGCGCCAGGAAGCTTCTACTTCATCTCCCCGGGTAAACAAAGTTTGGTCCCCTAACATGCAATCAATCAGCAGGCGGCTGTAGGCATCGGTATTGGCTTGACCGAAGGCGGTATCGTAGCGAAAATCCATGTCCACCGAACGAGTTCGCAGGGAAGTACCGGGGGTTTTCACTTCAAAACGCATGGAAATACCTTCGTTGGGTTGAATCCGCATGGCCAGAACGTTGCGGTTGACCTGTTTGGCAGCCGATTGGAACATCATGTAGGGCACTTCTTTAAACTGGATGGCAATTTCTGTAAATTTTTTGGGCATGCGTTTGCCAGTACGCAGGTAAAACGGCACGCCTTTCCAACGCCAGTTATCTATATAGAGTTTCAAGGCAGCATAAGTAGGAGTGGTGGAGTTGGGATCGGCCCCTTCTTCTTCGCGATAGCCTATAACGTGTTTGCCATCCATCCAGCCACGGGTGTACTGACCTCGAACCGCCGATAGTTCTAAATTTTCTAAATCTGCTAAGTGGGTGGCTTGGACGACTTTTACTTTTTCGTTGCGGATGCTATCGGCATCTAAGGAGTTGGGGGGTTCCATGGCGGTGAGGGAAAATAGCTGCATGAGGTGGTTTTGCACCATATCCCGCAGCGCACCGGCGGTTTCGTAATATCCCGCTCGTCCTTCCAAACCAACTTTTTCGGCGACGGTCAGTTGAACGTGGTCGACAAACTGGCGGTTCCACAATGGTTCAAAAATGGCGTTAGCAAACCGGAATACCAGCAAGTTCTGGACGGTTTCTTTCCCCAGATAGTGGTCGATGCGGTAAATTTGCTCTTCGTTGGCGACCTGACGCACCACTTGGTTGAGTCTTTGTGCGGACCCCAAGTCGCGACCGAAGGGTTTTTCGATGACCAAACGCTGGGATGTGGGGTCTTTGAGCATGCCAGCTTCCCCCAACTGTTGGGCCGCTTCGGCGAAGAAACGAGGAGCCACTGATAAGTAAAAGACGCGGTTGCCTCGAGTTCCTCGTTTTTCGTCGAGTTCGCTTAAAAAGGATTTGAGGTTTTTGTAGCTTTCGGGATCGTCGATGTTACCGGAGTGATAAAACAATCCTTGGGCAAATTCTTTCCACGTTTCTTCCGAACCCAGACCGCCGCCGTATTGTTCGATGCCTTCGCGCATGCGATCGCGGAAATAATCGTGGCTCCAATCCCGCCGCGCTACCCCCACAATGGTAAGTTCGGGCGGCAGCTTGCGTTCCAGGCGCATTTGGTACAAAGCCGGCACCAGTTTGCGTTGGGTCAAATCTCCAGATGCCCCAAAAATCACCAAAATTTGCGGTTCTGGAATCCGGTCCTGTTGCAATCCTACCCGAAGGGGATTTTCTTGCATTGTTACCATGGCTTACTTGTTTGAGTCTTTCTCTTGCTGGATGGGGAAGAGGGGGAGGAGTGGGAAGAGGGGGAGGAGGGGGAAGAAAGGAAATGAAGATATCAATACTTCTCCCATACTCCCCTTTTGCCATACCTATTAGGCAGGCGTGAGCTTGTTAACTTTTTCTTCTAGGGATTGCATCAAGGATTGATAGGGTTCGACGAATTTGTCAATCCCTTCTTGCAGCAGTTCTTCCATGATCTTGTCGAGGTCGAGTCCCAGTTTGGGCAACCGCTGCATCATTTGCTGAGCTGCTTCCAGATCGCGTTCGATGGGATCGCCGCTGACCGTGCAGTGGTCGAAGCAAGCTTCGATGGTGTTGGGGGGTAGGGTATTGATGGTGTTGGCACCGATGAGTTGGTCGACGTACATAACGTCGCTGTATTCGGGGTTTTTGGTGCTGGTGCTTGCCCACAGCAGCCGTTGAATGTTGGCACCTTTCTCGGCTAGAGCTTTCCAGCGATCGCTTTGCACGATTTCCTTATACTTCTGATAGGCAATTTTAGCATTGGCGATCGCCACTTTGCCCTTGTACTGACGCAGTTCTTCTTTTTGCTGTTCGTCGTCGGTTTGTTCGATGGCAGCATCGAGTTTCTTGTCTACTTTGGCATCGATGCGGCTGATGAAAAAGCTGGCCACTGAAGCAATTTTACTAATATCTTCGCCGTTGGCTGCTCGTTTTTCTAAGCCACGAATGTAAGCCCAAGCCGTCTCCACGTAACTCTGTACCGAAAACAGCAGGGTAATATTGACATTAATGCCAGCAGCAATGACTTCTTCCACCGCTGCCAACCCTTCCGGGGTTCCCGGAATTTTAATCATAACGTTGTCGCGACCGATATCCCGGAAATAGCGTTTGGCTTCTGCGATACTGTTTTCCGTATCCCGCGACAAATCCGGGGGCAACTCAATGCTAACGTAGCCATCCATGCCACCGGTGCGGTCGTAAATGGGACGGAAGGTATCGCAGGCATCGCGAATATCCTTAAATACTAAGGATTCGTAAATTTGCTGTACGGACTTGCCAGCTTTAGCGCCAGCTTCAATATCGGCATCGTATACTTGGTTACCAGCGATCGCTTTTTCAAAAATCGCTGGATTGGAGGTAATCCCCAGCAATCCCCGTTCTTCGATGATTTTTTGCAACTGACCGGATTCGATTAAATCCCGGCTGAGGTTGTCCATCCAAATACTTTGACCGTATTGTTCGATATCTAGCAAGCGATTGTCACTCATAGTGCCTATCCTTCGTAGTGTTTAATTTCTGCAAACGGTTGGCCTTGGATACCAATTTCTATTTTACTGGTGTCTTCACCAGTTTCATGTTTATTTCGTAACAGCCTCTTGACTGGCGTGCGTTCCTTGCCGAACAAAAGATTCTACCAACGCTACATTTTCTTTACTTCCTATTATCAAAGGTGTACGTTCGTGTAGTTTTTCGGGAATCACATCCAATATTTCCGTCGAACCCGTAGTTGCACGACCACCAGCTTGTTCCACCAAAAATGCCAAAGGCGCCGTTTCGTACAGCAAACGCAGCTTCCCTTGTGGCTTTTTCACCGTACCGGGATACAAAAACACGCCCCCTTGGTATAAAATACGATGAAAATCCGATACCAACGCACCGCTGTACCGTGCGGTGTATCCATCTTGTTCGTGGACATAGCGGATATAATCCCGAACGGATTCATCCCATTGCCAGAAATTGCCTTCGTTGACACTGTAGGTAGAACTGCTTTCGGGAATTTGGATATTCTCCCGAGAAAGGATAAATTCTCCCAAACTAGGGTCTAAGGCAAAAGCATGAACGCCCGTTCCCAACGAATAGACGAACATGGTGCTGGGTCCGTATAAAATATATCCTGCCGCTAGTTGCTTGCGACCGTTTTGCAGCAAATCCTGTGCCTGACCATCTTCATCCATTCCTTCTTGCTGGCGGATGGAAAAAATTGAGCCAATATTGAGGTTAATATCGGAGTTGGAAGAACCGTCAACGGGGTCGTACAGAAGGCTATAGCGTCCGATGGGACAATTTTCGGGAATGTAGTAGGGTTTGTCCATTTCTTCAGAAGCCAAGCGGCAAACCAAACCGCTTTGTTCGAACACGGAAATGAAAACCCGATTGGCATATTCGTCGATTTTTTTGACCGACTCTCCCTGCACGTTGGTACTGCCGGTAAATCCTAAAACACCTTCCATCAAACCAGCACTGCTGAGGTGGCGAGCAATCAACTTGCCTGCCAATGCCAGGCGACCCATAATGGCGCTTAAATCCTGCGCCTCGGGACCAAAGCTTTGCAGTTGCTGCAAGACGTGGCGAGATAGGGTCATGCAGTCCCTATCAAGGGAATATCCCTGTCCGGTATTGACCATAATTTTGGTTTTCCTCCTAAAATCAATTCGCTACAGGTACCGAAAACCACCGATTTTCTCGGCAAATTTGACAACAGGGGAATAATGGGGGAGTTTGAGAACGAATCGAAAAAAATACGTTGCCATCAAAATCTCCCCAAATACATATTGCTCGATTTGATGTTCGATTGGTTAACGCTAGCGCGATGTTTTGTAAGTATTTATGCTTGTTTTTCAATGGCAGTAATTGCCATTGGTCAGAATCAATCCTATTGACGTAGCAACGACAATTTTATGTCCTCACAAGCGATTATAACGTACCATTGGCCAATCTTGGCTGAATGCAAAATATTTACAGGA
>CAYZHY010000064.1:5962-7653 GCA_964477525.1 uncultured Geitlerinema sp.
TTATGAATCTAATTCTTTTGGTAGCCGCTTTAGTGGTTTCTTGGTTGGTGCTAACCTGGTTGTTGCAGGTAGCTCAAATGGCGTTCAAAAAAGCCCTCGCCATCGCAGCAATTGTACTTATTTTACAAATTGGATTTGGCATTGGTCCGCAAAAACTACTCGACCAAATCTTGCAACTACCGCAGTTGATAGAAGACATGCTTACTGGAGAATCCTAAATTAGCGCGATCGCTTTCTAACTTCCGTAACGGCGGTGATTTTTGGAACCGTTGCCAGAAGACCGATGGCGACGTTTCCTAGTTTTTGTCTGAACCGATCCCGTATCCGCCCCTACATACCAGCGATACCAAGCTTTGGAACTGCGAATGGCCAGCCAAAGCAACAATAAAGCAATCAATCCCCCTTCCTTGGGTGCATCAAAAGCAAACAAAACCAAAGAAAAACAAAGACCATCTTGGACAAAAATCAGCCATAGTGGCAATCCCCGCAAGCGAAAGAACCATCCCACTTGAACTAATTGCAGCACCAAAGCCAGCAATCCTCCCACCACGCCAATCAACCAAACCAACCACTGGGGAGAATCAGCCGTAGAAGCGATCGCTATACTCATCACAGCTCCCACCAAGGGACTAAACAAAAACTGCACGATTTGTAATGTCCTTTGCCCCAAACGTTTCTTAGAAGCAAACAATTCAAATAGCGACCAACTAACCAAAATCCCCACCACCAATCGCGGCGGTAGCGCATTTAAAAGCGGTACTTGCGACCACAAGCGATCGCTTTGCAGCAAACCAATTAACAACAAAGGGAGGGCAATCCGAAATCCAGCAGCAGCAGCGCCAGATAAAGCAGCCAATACTTCAATCATAAGAAATATTTAATTGTTAGTACTAAGTTAGTTTAATCGGGGAAAATTTTGCTCGCCCTACTTCTTCTACGATAAATCCTCCAAAGCCCGAGCATCCTGCCAAGCTTGCCAAACATTTCCTTGCATCAAAGCCGCGATACCGCGCAATACCTTTAGTTCTGGCATATTGGGCGCTTGTGCCAAAGCTGGTTGCAAAGCCTGTTCGGCAGCGTGGGGTTGCCAATCGTAAAGATAAACAAAAGCCAAATAGGCATGAGCGTAAGGATTGTTTCCATCCAACTGAACCACCTGTTGGAAAGCATCAATGGCTTCTGTAGCCTTGCGTTGCAAAACATAAGTAAATGCCACCGCATACGCCCAATCCACGCGATTGGAATTTTGCTGGAGCCGATATTGGAGGGTTTCTCGTGCATGAACCGTATAATCCTGTTTGGGATCGTACTGATTCATGCGGGCAATTTCAGTAAAAATCGCATCCAAAGCCGCCATTCCCCGAGGCAATCGCGATGCCAAAACCCGCAACTGACTGACCAAATCCGGTGCTGGTGCGGTAACCGGTTCTGCTTTCCTATCAACCGTAACGCTGACACCACCATCCACAGCCAAGGGATGGGTTTCTCCCGTACGACGGTTGAGATACGTTGCTTCTAGGGTATATCCTCCACTGGCATTTGGCGAGGGCAGCATGGCGATTTTTTCTGTTACTTGGAACCAACAACCCCCCTCGCGACGAACTGTAGAATCGGGCAATGGCGAACAAGCAACCGCCAAATCGTGCCATCTGTCGTTTCCCAAAGCATGGTCGTGCAGCCAGTAGCTTTCG
>CAYZHY010000064.1:7753-22005 GCA_964477525.1 uncultured Geitlerinema sp.
CAAATCGTGCCATCTGTCGTTTCCCAAAGCATGGTCGTGCAGCCAGTAGCTTTCGTCGTCTCGTCGCCAAGTTAACAAGACCAATCCCTCTTGCAAAGCTTTGGCAGTTCCCAACCATTTGTAAGTAACGGGAATAGAATGATTGGGAGGAACTTTATTGGGAACGGTTACCTGCTGCAACTGAAGTGGCGAACCCGATGCTGGTGATGCTGGTTTGATGTTGATGGGAAGGGATTGGCGGCGATAGAGCTGCAATTGACTGCCATCGGGGAGTTTCCAGCTTTTCTGTTTTTGGAAGTTGGGATTTTCCCGTACCAGTTGGGTAATGGTGGCTTGCGATGGGGGAACAGAACCTTGGTTGCCAGTTTTGGTGATAAACCAATCCAATGCTTGCATATCCTGGAAAACTTGGTTTTCCTTGACACCGACCTGTCTGCCATATACTTGAAAATCGGCGAGCGCTCCGTAATAGTTAATATTGTGTTGGTTTACACTGGGCGTGGAAGGCAGTACGCCCAAAGTTGTTTGTAAATGGGGAATGGTGGTGGTGACTTCGCGAATTAGTTCCTGATGGGGATAGGGAGGTCCGAGGTAGGGAAAATGTTGTGCGCGATCGCTCGCTAGGGGCCATCCACCCGGTAGAATAGGGAATATATTGCCAATGGTTAGAAGTAGGGAAACTGCGATCGCAGCATAGGGAACCCAGACTTGTCGCCAGCAAGTGAAACCATAGGCGAAAACCAGCGATAAAACTGGCAAATAGGGTAGCACGTATCTGGGGTCTTTATTGACGTTGAGGGTATTCAGCAAATAGGCACCCAATAAGAAGACCGCTACCCAAATCCAACTATCCCGTTGCGGTTTGCTAGAAGCATTGGAGTTTTGTCGCCAGCCGTAAAGCAACCATCCCACAATTGGCACCAGCAACAACACCCAAGAGGTAATATTGGGCAAATCTTGCCAGTAATAGGTCCAGGCAGCTAGGCTGTTTAACGGCGGGTCGGATTCGGCAGCGGCAGCATCCACGGTGGCACGTTTGCTAGAGGTTAGGACCAACAACCAATTGGTACGGTACCACCATCCCCAAATGCCAACAGACGCGATCGCAGCTACAATTAATTGCAAAAATCCTTCCCAATGTCTCCGGCGTAGCTGGTTGAAGGTGACCCACAGCAAGGGAATCAATAAAAATAACAGCGCGGTTTGTTTCACCATCAAGGCAATTCCCACCGAAATTCCCAACGCCAGTGCCAACCACCAGGAATTGCGCCGATTCTGGGAAAGTTTCCAGGCAGTTAGAATAAAGAAACAGCCAGCCACCACCGCCGTTACCGGATAATCCAAAAGAAAATTCAGGCGAACTTGGTACAAACCGGGAAACAACCAGCACATACCAGCCGCCAGCAACCCCACCTGTCGGGAAAACAATTGCCTGCCCAAGCCGTAGACAGATACCATTAAAGTAGCGCTAAAAAAGATATAGACCAGGGTAGCGTTGTCGGTTCCCGTCCCTACAAGCTGGTAGCAAAAAGCGGTCGCTATATAGGTAAACGGGGGAATTTTGGAAGAAAGCAGCCACAAATCCCGCCACCATTCCCCAGAAAACCATTGGGGATCTTGAAAAGCTTGCCAGTAGTTGAGGCTGCCGGTGAGGTAGTCGGCCGCATCCCAGGAAGGCACGCTACTATCGAGGGCAAACCACAAGCGATCGCAAAGTATCCCCACCAACCAAATCGCTGCTAAAATTATCCAATCTCGCCGGTTTTGTATTTTTTCCATAAACATCTTTGTTGGTTCGGTTCTTTGCCATGGCTAGGTTGCCAGTATCCCTTGGAGCTACCATTTGATTGTGGTAGCCTAGAGCAAAATAGAAACAATTGATCCCGATTTAGAAATTCCTAGCCAGAAAGTAGGCTAACAGAAGATTTCAGCTCCATCGTTTTTTCATTTTTTAGCTACATGAACAATTCTTATTCCCACCCATTGCGTTCCTATCTATCGCGCCTGGCTTTGTTGGTGCCAGCCACAGCCTTGGCTTTTGGTACAAATTTAGCTAGTGCCAACGCACAAGAAGCTTTATACAATCCGATTGAGTTGCCAAAAAACAACCAAGTTACCGACACGCTTTCCGCTGAAGATATTCCCACCGGTCAAGGCGGGTTTGCTCGCGATTACGTGGTTGAGTTGGAAGCAGACAATCATATTTTGGTGGAACTGTCTTCCGACAGCTTTGACCCGATTGTATCGTTAATTGCTGCCGATGGAACCACCGTTGCTGAAAACGACGATGGTCCCGACGGTGGTACCAATTCCGTGCTATTTGCTCGTATTTCCGAAGCTGGGAAATATATTGTGCGGGTTCGTTCTTTCGGCGAAACCGGAATGGGCAATTTTCAGTTAAAACTAACGCGCTTGAAGCCAGTAAATAACTGACAAAACAACCATGTAAAGCGCGATTTACGATTTTAGGGGAAATTTTTTTTCAATCGGACCAAATTTTTTAGGAAAAAGCCTTGCCAAGACCGCGATCGCTTGCTAGGATAATAAAGCATTAAAACAAAAAACACACCAACGCCGGGATAGCTCAGTCGGTAGAGCAGGGGACTGAAAATCCCCGTGTCCCCGGTTCAATTCCGGGTCCTGGCATTTTTGTAGGGGGTGCCCCCTAGATGCCTCATTAGGTTTCGCTTCGCTGGGAGCAAACAGATGGGGCTTTTTTTTGATATATCTATCAAATATATAAGAAGGAGGCGACATGCATCGTGCGATCGCCTCCTTCTACAATCAAGCAACATCAATTTTCTAGGCTAACCAAACTGTAGCGGTAGGTGCCCTTGCAAAGAAAATTTATGCCAAGGTTTCTGGGCAATATCCCAGTCCTTTAACAAATTGATGCTGGAACAGCTGAATTTCATCAAAATTAGGTTCGCCGTGGGATACAATCGCCACATGGTAGCGTCGCATCACCTGAGTAGGAGACTGTCCGCTTTCCAGACTCCAAAGGGCCATGCGAATGCGAATATCCGGCTGATAGGGAATCCCTAGTTCGTTCATGAACGCCAGGAAATCGCCAGCCTGGGAAGAATCCAGCGAATCCTTCACCTTGACGCGAACCACCCATCCATCAATTTGATGAATTACCGTCATAAATTCCGTGGGAAACTCGGGATGGGCACGGAGATAGTGTGCTACCCGTAGGGTTAGGCTCGTATTGGCGAGGTGGTATATATAATCCATAGCTAAATCTGCTGGGATTGCTTTATCTATAGCATCGCCTATTTTCCCCTCCCCCTACTAGGGGCAACCCCCCCGAACTTGCTTGGGGGATTCTACCCAAAACTTTTCGATCGGGCCGCAAAAATGTAACAATATAAGCTAGTATTTCTGCCCCTAAAATGTCGAGAAGAACCGTGACTGAATCAGGAGCCTCGTACAAAAACACCGTCAACCTTCCCAAAACCTCGTTTTCCATGCGGGCCAACTCCGCCAAACGAGAACCGGAAATCCAACAGTTTTGGGACCAAAAGCAGATTTACCAACGCTTGTCCCAAAACAACCCGGGGGATATATTTGTTTTGCACGACGGTCCCCCCTACGCCAACGGCGCTCTACACATCGGTCACGCCCTCAACAAAATTCTCAAAGATATCATTAACCGCTACCAACTGTTGCAAGGGCGGAAAGTTCGCTACATACCCGGATGGGATTGTCATGGATTGCCCATCGAACTGAAAGTCCTGCAACAAATGAAATCTTCCGAAAGGGCGCAGCTTACTCCCCTCACCCTACGTCAAAAAGCGCGGGATTTTGCCCTAAAAACCATAGAAGAACAAAAACAGGGCTTCAAACGATACGGCGTATGGGGCGATTGGGAAAATCCCTACCTCACTCTCAACCCGGCTTACGAAGCTGCCCAAATCGGGGTGTTCGGTCAGATGGTGCTGAAGGGATACATCTATCGCGGCAAAAAACCAGTTCACTGGAGTCCTAGTTCCAAAACTGCGTTGGCAGAAGCCGAACTGGAGTATCCCGACGATCACGTTTCCCGCAGCATTTATGCCGCATTTGGCATTACGGAACTCAACGCCGAACTCCAAAAACAGCTATCCCCATATTTGCCCAATTTAGGCGTTGCCATTTGGACGACCACCCCTTGGACCATTCCCGGCAACTTGGCCGTCAGCGTCAATCCGGAACTGAATTATGCTGTCGTGGAAGTAGGGGCAGCGAAAAATCAAGATTCTCAAGACACTACTGGAAAAGGTTTTGGGGAAACTCAACAAGAGTCTGGGGAATCTTCCCCAAGTTCCAGTTCCGAGAACCTGAAATTTAAGTATTTGATTGTGGCTGCCGAACTGGTGGAACGTCTCAGCCACGTCATGGGTAGGCAGCTAACGGTCAAGGAAACCCTATCCGGAAAACAATTAGAATATTGCAGCTACCAGCATCCTCTATTTGACCGAACCAGTCCCATTGTCATTGGCGGCGACTACGTGACCACCGAATCCGGTACCGGTTTGGTACACACAGCCCCCGGTCACGGTTTGGAAGACTTTCAGGTAGGGCAACGCTACGGTTTATCCCTGCTGTCGCCAGTAGACGAACATGGCAATTTTACCGAAGAAGCGGGAAACTTTGCCGGAACCAATGTTTTGGGAGATGGCAACCAAGCTGTCATTGACGGTTTGCGCTCTCAAGGGGTTCTATTACACGAACAAGATTACAATCACAAATATCCCTATGACTGGCGGACGAAAAAACCAACGATTTTCCGCGCCACCGAACAGTGGTTTGCCTCGGTGGATGGTTTCCGAGAAGCTGTTTTACAAGCCATTGAGGAAGTTCAGTGGCTTCCTGCCCAAGGGAAAAACCGCATTCAATCCATGGTAGCGGAACGGTCTGACTGGTGTATTTCCCGGCAGCGAAGTTGGGGCGTTCCCATTCCGGTCTTTTACGACGAAGAAACCGGCGAAGCCTTGCTGACGGAAGAAACTATTGCCCACGTGCAAAAGATTTTTGCGGAACGGGGGTCCGATGCTTGGTGGGAGTTTTCGGTGGAAGAACTGCTACCAGAATCTTACCGCAACAACGGGCGTACGTACCGCAAGGGAACCGATACCATGGATGTTTGGTTTGATTCCGGTTCCTCGTGGGCAGCAGTGGCCCGGCAACGAGAGGAATTAACTTATCCGGTGGATATGTATCTGGAAGGGTCCGACCAGCATCGGGGTTGGTTCCAATCTAGTTTGCTGACCAGCGTCGCCAACAATGGCATTTCTCCTTATAAATCTGTGCTAACTCATGGATTTGTTCTGGATGAGAAGGGACGGAAAATGAGCAAATCCCTGGGGAATGTTATAGACCCGCAGGTGGTGATTGCTGGTGGGAACAACCAAAAACAAGATCCGCCTTACGGTGCCGATGTTTTGCGCTTGTGGGTGTCTTCCGTTGACTATTCTTCGGATGTGCCGTTAGGGAAAAATATTCTGAAGCAGCTAGCGGATGTTTATCGGAAAATTCGCAATACGGCGCGTTTTTTGTTGGGGAACTTGCACGATTTTGACCCCAGCAAGCATGCGGTGGCCTACGAGGATATGCCGGAGATGGACCGCTACATGCTGCATCGCATGAGCGAAGTGTTTGCAGAAGTTACCACGGCCTTTTCTAAATATCAGTTTTTCCGGTTTTTCCAGACGGTGCAGAATTTCTGCGTGGTGGATTTATCGAACTTTTATCTGGATGTGACCAAAGACCGGCTATATATCAGTGCGGCGGATTCGTTACGGCGGCGCAGCTGTCAAACGGTGATGGCGATCGCGGTGGAAAATTTGGCACGCTCGATCGCACCGGTAATGTGCCATATGGCGGAAGATATTTGGCAGAATTTGCCCTATCCCACTACGGCAGAATCGGTGTTTGAATCGGGATGGGTGTATACCGAACCCCACTGGCGACGACCGGAATTGGGCGATCGCTGGCAGAAATTGCGGCAAATCCGCGTAGAAGTCAACAAAGTCCTGGAAACAGCACGCAGCGAGAAGAAAATTGGTGCTTCCTTAGATGCCAAAGCCTTGCTGTATGTGAGCGACCCGCAACTGCGTCAGGCGATCGAGGAGTTAAAACAGTCTGGGGCTACCTCAGTGGCTACTCCCAAACCGTCGCAACCGACAACAACCAAAACGGGTGGCGAACTCACTGTTGAGGATGTGAAGTTTCCCGAGGCTTTTCCCACTTCCAGGCAAGAATGGGACAAATTCTTCGAGGCGGCAAATACATCCTGGAAAGTTTGGTCGCCAGTAGTTGTCAAAGGAGCAACTTTAGCGGCGGTGGTGCTTTCTGCAGCAATTGTGTTGAACGTGACCGCTAGTATTTTAAATGCGATCGCGACGGTTCCCGGATTGGCAGGGGTGTTACAACTGATTGGTGTCGGCTACAGTGGCGTATTTGCTTGGCGAAATCTTTTATTTGCGCGCGATCGCCAAGCATTGCAACAGCAAATCCAAAACTGGAAACAGCAAATTCTCCCAGAAACAGCACCAGATACTGTGGAAACGGCTTCCCTACCGCAACAGCCAGCCGAACCCCAAAGCAACGGCGTAGACGAACTGCGCTATTTGTTCTTGGTTTCCCAGGTAGAAATGGTTTCCTCGCCAGAAGCCATCCAACAATTGGACTATCGCAGCGAAACCGACAAACTAGTGGTTGGCATTACCGAAGCCGACGGTCAAAAATGCGATCGCTGCTGGAACTATTCCACCCAAGTTGGTTTTTCCCAAGAACATCCCACCATTTGCGAACGTTGCGTTGCGGCGTTGGATGGGAAATTCTAACAACCAATTTAGAGGTCGTTAGGCGCGGTATTTCCTTGGAAAATGCTGCCATCTGGCAAAATACTGTCAGTCAAGGTAGCCCCCTTGAGATTCGCGCCTTCTAAATCCGCCATAAACAAATTGGCTTCTTGGAGTTTGGCGTTGGAAAAATTGCCGTCTCGCAGCACCGTTTTCCGCATAGTTGCCGCTTCAAAGCTAGCATGGGACAAACGAGCACCCGTTAGATCCGCTTGGGTCAAATCGGCAAAATTAAAGCGGGTGGGCGCTGGTGGTTCTCGTTCGGTCAGGATTCTGCCGATAACTTCCGTTAAATTGGCATTGCGCAGGGAAGCGTTGAGGAAAAAGGCACCGCTGATGTTGGCTTTGGTGAGATTGCTGCCGCTAAAGTTGGCGTTTCGCAACCTAGCAGCCGTTAAGTTGGCTTTGGTCAAATCCGCACCGGAAAAGTCGGCATTCACCCCATTTACCCGGAGTAAATTTGCCTTGCGCAAGGTAGCATTTTGAAATTGAGCGTTGTATAAATTGGCACCGGTAAAATTGGCCGATTCTAAGTTGGCAAAATTTAATTTGGCATCGCGCAAATCGGCAGCATCTTTGAGATTTGAATCCAAACGTTCGGCATTGGCGGCACCGCGAAAGCGATCGCGATTGTAGAGATTGCCATTGCCAAATTGAGCTTTCCGTAAATTTGCATCGGTCAAATCGGCATTGCGCAGGTCGGCGCTGGCTAAATTCGCCTTGGCTAAATTGGCTTGGCGTAAATTGGACCGACGCAAATCGGCACCGAGGAGATTGGCATCTTCTAAGTCTACACCAGGCAAAGGGGCACCGCGCAAGTCGCAACCGGGACAAGTATTGCTAACCAACAACTGTCGCAGGTGTTCGGGATTGTAGGCTATCGCCGGCAGGGTCCAGCCCAAGGTGGCTGTTAAAGCAGCGATCGCAGCGATTTTGAACTTCATAGCAATCCCTCTTGTTCGATCTTTATACTGGAAATATAGAAAGGCACGTTGGAGTAAATAGACAAACGCATGGTTTCCAATCCCGCTATATCGCAGGCAGTGGAACAGCTAAACTATCGGGTCACGGTTGGCGACGTGGCTACGAAAGCCGGTTTAGATATTAATACCGCCCAACGGGGATTGTTGGCCCTAGCTTCCGATGCTAGCGGTCACCTACAAGTAGCCGAGACGGGAGATGTCGTCTACCTGTTTCCCAAGAATTTTCGCACAATCCTGCGCAACAAATACCTACGCCTACAATTGCAAGAATGGTGGCAAAAGGTATGGAAGGTTTTATTTTATTTAATCCGGATTTCGTTTGGCATTATTCTGATTCTCTCGATTATCTTAATCGCGATCGCCATTACCATCATTATATTCGCCCTCAATTCCAGCAGCGACGATGACAGTGGCGGCGATGGCGATGGCGGTGGTGGCGGCTTTTTCTTCATGCCGTACTTCTGGTTTGGTCCCGATATGTTTTGGGTATTTTCCCCAGACTACGAAGAAAAACGCTACGAACGACAGCAACGTCGATCTAGCGGCGACACCAGCGACATGAACTTTTTGGAAGCGGTCTTTTCCTTCCTGTTTGGCGATGGCAATCCCAATGCCAATTTGGAAGAACGCCGCTGGCGAGATATTGCCACTGTTATTCGCAACAACCAAGGTGCGGTAGTCGCCGAGCAAATTGCCCCCTATTTGGACGATTTGGGGACCCAATGGCAGCGGGAAGACGAAGATTTCATGCTGCCGGTGTTAACCCGTTTTAACGGTACACCCCACGTCAGTCCCGACGGCGGGATTGTCTATCATTTCCCCGACCTGCAAACCACAGCCGGTCAACAACGCCAGCAATCCGTACCGGCTTACCTACGGGAGTTTTCCTGGCCTTTTAGCCAGGCTAGTTCCGGTCAGTTAACTTTAGCCGGTGGTTTGGGTGTACTAAACTTTGTACTGGCGATTATTTTAGGGGTCTTGCTGCAAGATGGCACAGTTGCCGCACAGATTGGCGGTTTGGTAGCTTTCGTCCAATCCATTTATTGGCTGTTATTGGGATACGGCACTGCCTACTTGGCGATTCCGTTAATTCGCTATTTCTGGCTGCAGCGACGCAACCAAAAAATCGAAGAGCGCAACCAAAAGCGCCAAGAACGCGCTACAGCTCTCAATCGCGCCACGCCAGAGGTGCAGAACAAGCTGTCTTACGCACGCCAGTTTGCTGAAGAAACGGTCATCACCGAGCAAGATTTGGCGTACACCACCGAAGACGATTTAATCCAGCAAGAACTGGACCAAGCAGAAAAAATTGATGCCGAATGGCGGCGGCGTCTGGAAGAAAGAACGGACAACAACTAACATCAACTGTCCCCCTTGACAAGGGGGACCACAGGGGGTATAATAGAATGCTTTTGAATCGCGATCGCGCCATCTACTCCCCTGGCAACAAATACAATCCCGCTTCCCAATCGTCGCCGGGTAGCAATTCCTGACTGCTTTTTACCCCTTGCTGCTCGCACAATTTGGCAAACGCTAGCAAGCTATCGAGTCTGGCAACCAGTTCGCTGAGGGTATCGAGATATTCCGCCACAGCCAGTTGCTGGTATTGCCAATGTTTGTCCAAACGCGGCTTGGTGCGACTCATTTGCATTTCTACTTCCGCATCTAGCTGTTTTTTCCAGGCTTTTTCGGGGGAAACATCGCGATCGCGCGGAGAAATTCTTGCAATTCGTTGCACCCGTTCTCTGGTAATATGGTCTTGGAAGTAGGGAGTAGCAAAGCGATAGGCAGTATTGAGTTGGTCGCGATCGCTTTTTAAAAGTTTTTCTCCCCAATGCTGCGCGTGTTCCTGAAGCTGGGGAACAGTCTCAGCGAGAACATCTCTAGCATCTTTCATATAGCCATGTCTCAACAAAAGTTGCGCTTCTGTAGCCGTCGCAGCAACCCAACCTTGCGTCGCCACATCCACCAGCATCAGCGTATTGGGTTCCAATTCGAAAGGCGTTTGTAGAGCTTGATTTCCCAAGAAAAGACGAACCCCAGTAGCCGTCTTAATTGCCTTTTTCGGAGAATCGTCAGGAAATCGTTTCAGACTTTCCAATTCCGCTTGCAGTCTAGCAATTTCTTGAATAAAAAAAGCCCTGTGTAGTTCGGTAATCGCTTGGCTGAGGCGTTTTTGTTGTTCCCTACTATCTTCCACCAGCAAATACAGATAATTAAGCTGACCGGCCATTTTATCCAAACGGTCTTCAACACGCTGAAATCCCGCATCCATGGATTTTTGCAAGTTGGCAACCGATTTTTGCACTTGATTGAGTTTGGACCCCATATAGGCAAAACCGGCAACGCTGACCCCCAACCCCAAAATGCTAGCGCCAGCCGCAATTTGACTAACACCAAGAATCGAGGAAGCCGTTTGCTGCAAGCCAGTCAATTGTTGGTCAATTCCCACCAATTTGTTAAAAGTTGCAGCGTGACCAACACCATTAACTGCCAAATTCGCTGCACCAGTAATGGGAGCAAAAGGCAAACCTATCAATTGACTGGTAAATCCGGGAGCTTCTGCCAGGTGGCGAACAATTTGACCGCCTTGAACTGTACCAGCCGCATGGCGAATCACGCTACCGTAGCGAACCAACTCTCCACTGGCTAATCCTTGTACAATTCCAGAATCGGCAATTAGATTGATTGGAATAAGCATTGTTTTTTCCTCTTTAGCGATAGAGATGGGGATTATCGTAGGCTTCTTTAGGAAGGCGCTGGGAAACTTTGATGATTTTGTAGGAGTCGGGTTTATTCGCTAATCTTTTGAAAGCATTGTATCGTGACATCGCATTAGCATTCCTTTCAAACTCTATTTCACGTTTAGCTAGCTCAATTTCAACGACATACACATCATATTCAGAAACTTCTGAGTTTGGAGAGCAATCAAAGCTTTTATTCAGTTCTTTTTTAGTAAATTCCTCCTGAGTTCCTTGCCACAAAGCCATAATAATAGAGGTAGAAGATAAAATAGGGACCATTTTGGAAGTTATTTTACCTTCACAATAAAGCTTTGGAATGATTTCTTTACTTCCTTCCGCATCTAAAACTAACAACAAAATTGTTTTTTCTTGGTAAGCTTGTGGCAGTTTTCCTGATGGGGAAGGTTTTATTTCCCTTTTTTTATTGGACTTTTCTTCTTTCTCTGATTTCAATATCCAAAGTACTATTCCAATTGACATTAAAACAAAAGCTATTATCACTATTAATTTGATATCCATTTTTTCGATTCTATCTTTTGTATCTTTAACAATACTTTGAATTCCATCTTTTGCACCTTGTAAAATTGGATTTACTACAAAATCCCCAAAAGGAAAAGGGACTACAGGCATATGGGTATTTTTGCCATATTCTATTGTTGAACGAAGCAATTGGCTGTATATATTGCTAATATTGTCTACAACCCATTGATCTTTGAGCCAACTATCTAACTCTTTTTTTATCTGTTGATAGCTATCTCCATAGCCAATTTCATGACACCACGAGCGAATGGCAACGTTGATATCTTGATTCTTTTCATCTTGAACTAGTCTATCAACAGCATTACTAAATTTACTCATCTTCTATTTCTCCTATAATGCGATTGTGCAATAGAGTCCGAAGTTCGACAAGCAAATCTTTCTCTGCTTCAAGTTGATGCCAACGTTTTTGTTCTTCTTCAAACTTCATTTCAATTACTTTCATTTGTTCTTCTAGAAAACGATTTATTGAATCAAGAACTTGCTCAACAGCCTTCGTAAATTGTTCGCTTATTTCATCTAAGTATTGGATCATCCATTCAGATAGTTCATCCCAAAGTTGCTCTTGCGAGTTGACAATTCCCTGCCGCCACTCATCAGAACTCGTTGTAAAATACGGAACCTTTAAAGCCTTGTATTCAAACGTGTCGTAAATAGGTTTGATATCATGTTTTTTTACCGGCCATGGAATAATAAACAAAAACCATTCTAGTTCGGTATATTCTATGGTTTCGCTTCCCGTTTGTTCCTCTTTAAGTTCGGTTTTTGATTGAATTTGTTTCTCCAAAGTAAAGAAATTCTCTGGAAGTTCGGGAGGATTGGATGAAAGAATGAGATTCAAATCCGCTTGAATTGCCTTTGATAATCCCAACTCGGGAAATTCTTCATTGACGGCGGAAACGACTCGTTCGGCTTGCTTCCTAGCAAATTCTTGCAAAACATTTTCTAAATCTGCGGCTTGAGCTTGGATGCTAAATTCCGCTACTTGAGATAAGGCTTTTTCCATGCCAGTATACAGCCGTATCAATCCTTCTTCTATTTTCTCTAGCTGCTGTATTTTGTCCGAATCTTCCAGTTTCGCACTAATGGTAAAATAACCCGATTCTTCATTGCCTTCATTGTCTTCATCTGTACTTTCTATTTCAAAATGTGTTAAACCGTCTTTGATTCGGTCAAACCCTCTCCCTATTTCTTCTGCAATATAAGGATGAACGACTTCTCTTAATCGATCCTGTAAATCATAAGGTGATGCTTGAGCGTACCAAGCTTCCTCAACAGGGATAATTAATTTAAAATTAATTTCGTCCATAACAGTATCGACTATTCCCAGGAGCTTTTTAAACCCCGGAATTTCTTGGTTTTCAGCTTTGTCTATAGCTGCATTGCGGCGCTGAACGTTATCGCTTCTTAAATCTTGTCTGATATCTGCAATTAATTCTTCAAACCTTTTTCGCAATCGTTCGAGATTCTTGTGTAAAGCTTGACGCTCTGCTTTTAATCGTTCTAATTGTGCTTCTACCTTTTCTTGGTTATCAATTTTTCGGGTTTCTGCAATGGTTTCAAGTTTTGCCACCAACACATCAAAATTTTGAAATACAGGATTTAACGCGGGTAAAATAACCAGTTGGGGGAAAGACTGCTGAACGCGGAATCGCAATGTATCCCAAAGTTTTTGCGCTCCACTCCATTCTAGAGCATAGTGAAGAACATGCCGCATCCTTTCATCGCTGATAGATTCACTATCTTCTACATCGTCTTCTAAGTCTCGAAACCACCGACGCAAATTTTTATCTCCCCTAGTATTTTGCTTGATGAGTTTTCCACAGTCGCGAAACATGGCTTGTAAAAATGCCAACCGCGTTTCTGGATCAACTTTGGATTGAAGGTGACCGCCTTGCATTCCCCAAGCACATTGTGCGTAATAAATGAATAAAGAGCTTAATGGAATAACATCTGGCGTTTCTTGCAGGGATAGTACCGATTGAATTTCTTCTTTTAACCTTTGAATATCCTCTTCAATCGGTGGATTGTCTTCCGTTCTCAAATCGACGCGATTTAAAACAAAAACCATCGAATCGGTGCGACCATTTAAGGACTTGACCACATCCTTTAATTCTTGCAGCAAGCGTTGCCGGTGTTTTTCGTCAATTTGTCCGTAATCCAAAGCAACCAAACTGCAAGATTTTCCCACTTGGGGTTGAATCACACGCAGATTCGCCGCATCTTGCACCGATTTTAGTCCCGGCAAATCAATGATTTCTACATCTATACTGGAGGGAAGATTTAGCAAAGAACGATTGTCAGCCGGCAACAGGGGACCGTAAACGGTGATTTGCGGTGCCATACACCCCCGTTCTTGTTGCTGAAAATCAATATTGTGATAGGAGAGCATGACGTTTTTAACTCGGTCATAAGTCTCTCCATCATCGAGTTCCGACCATTCTCCCGTTTCCCACTGAGCGCCTTCTGTCTCATCAATTGCCAAACGCGAGGTATCGGCAGCTTTCATTTTCAGGACACCACCGCTCATTTGTTGGTTTAACATGGGAGCTATCCGACGACCCACCAGAGCATTCACGAGAGTAGATTTGCCAGAGGAGGTGGTTCCAAAAGTTGCGATCGCAAGTGCTGGGTTTTCCAATCTTTCCGTCGCCTCTTGGTAAGCTTTCTGAAATGCTGCCACTTGAGCTTGTAAATCTGGATCGTCAAAAACATCTGGATAAGCGTTCACCAGCTCGACGCTTGCCTGATTTAGTTCGTGCAGTAAGTCCTGGAAATGACTTAAAACGCCCTCAATTGTAGAAGAAGATGATATCTCTACCATGGCTATCTGTAATTGTTTAACCTGACTTTTCTATTTTTCCCTACTTAACGGATATTTTCAACCAAATTGTCATAATTTTTTACTTACGGAGTGAGATACATGAAAAAATTAAACCATACATACGGTCAATGAAACCAATTGATACCATTCCTTAAAATTATGCAAGAAATAATCGGGGCATTTTTGTAGGGGTACTCGCGCGTTTTGCCCTTACCGGGAGAATTGGAAAAAATCAAGACGATTGTTGTTTTCTAGAAATGGTATTAGCAGCAAATTCTAGATTTTCCAGAAACTAGAGTGCTTGCTAGCGATGCTT
>CAYZHY010000065.1:0-21998 GCA_964477525.1 uncultured Geitlerinema sp.
ACGAGAAAGCGCGATCGCGTAATCCAACTGGCGCAAATCGTCACCCACCAACACAATATCCGCTGTCTCCAACGCCAAGTCGTTGCGACCAATGGCAAAACTCACATCCGCAGCCGCCAATGCCGGCGCATCGTTAATCCCATCGCCAACCATCCCGATCGTGCCTTGTTGCTGGCGCAATTCCTTCAGTTCCGTTAGCTTATCCGGGGGCAGCAGTTCGGCGCGATATTCCTTCATCCCCACATCAGCGGCAATTTGTTGGGCAACCGACCAGCGATCGCCGGTTAGCATCACCAAACGTTTGATTCCCGTTCGCTGCAACCGATGGATGGCTTCTTGGGCTTCTACCCGCAAAGGATCCGCTAGCGCGATCGCACCCAGCAACCTATCCGAAGTACCCACAAAGACCACCGTTTGCCCGGCATCGCGCCACGAAGCTTCCTCGGATGGTAACGAAATACTATATTCTGCCAGCAGGCGGTGGTTGCCTACCCAAACCTGACCTGTATCGAGTTCGCCGGCAATTCCCAACCCTGGCAATACATTCACATTGTGGGGAGACTGCAAAACCAGGTTGTCTTGCTGACTGCGTTCTAAAATAGCACGGGCAAAGGGATGTTCGGAGGTTTGTTCCAAACTTGCCGCTAGAGATAGGATTTGTTCTGCGGTGGTATCTCCCAAAACATAAACTTGCTGTACCGAAGGACTGCCTTGCGTCAGGGTTCCCGTTTTATCAAAAGCCAAAGCTTGCATTTGCCCTGCCATTTCCAAGCCGTGACCGCCTTTAAACAAAACCCCCGCTTTGGTCGCAGCGCCAATAGCACTCACAATAGAAACTGGCGTAGAAATCACCAAGGCACAAGGACAAGCAATGACCAACAATACCAAAGCCCGATAGACCCAGTCGGTGAGGGGTTGGGCGAATAGCAACGGCGGAATTATCCCGATCGCGATCGCGGTGCCAATGACGGCAGGGGTATAAATGGCGGCAAATTTATCCACCCACTGCTGGGCGGGGGCACGGCTGGCTTGGGCACTTTCTACCAAACGGACAATTTTGGCTAAGGTAGTATCTTCACAAGTGCGCGTCACTTCTACTTCTAGATATCCCGCTTGGTTCAAAGTTCCGCTGTAGATTTCATCACCTACGGACTTATCTGCTGGTACCGATTCGCCGGTAATGGCTGACTCATCTATAGCACTGGTTCCCGAAACCACCGTACCGTCCAAAGCAATGCGCTGTCCCGGACGTACCAACAAGCGATCGCCGGCAACAATTTCTTCGATCGGCAGTTCGACTTCTTCCTCACCCCGACGCACGGTAGCGGTGGTAGGAGTGAGAGCCATCAAATCCTGAATGGCGCGGCGGGTTCTCCCCAAGGCGAAACTTTGCAAGCTGGTCCCCAGAGAGAACAGAAAGACCACCATCACGCCTTCCACCCACTCGCCTAAAATGACTGCCCCCACAGCAGATACGGTCATCAGCAAATTCATATCCGCTTTGCCAGATTTCAAAGCAATCCCACCAGCGCGCGCCACACGCCAACCAGCGGTGACGATGCTGATGCTGTAAAATATCTGCCATATCCAAGCATCCAACCCAGCAAACTGCGCCCATCCGCCTAACAAAAATCCCAAACCAGCCAGCAACAATTCCTGTCCGCGACGGGTGGATAGCCAAAATTGCCATACGGAATACGACTTGGTAGAGGCTGCTGCCGGCGTAGTGGCCGCGGTTTGGAAGCGATAGCCCAAGGCTTCCACGCGCTGGCGAATTTCGGTTTCGGTGGTTTCTTCGCTGTTGTAAGACACTTCTAGCTTGCTGTTGCTAAAAGAAACCGTGGCTTGGCGAATGCCAGTCGCCCCATCCAAATGAGATTGGATGGTTTGAGCGCAGTTGGGACAGTCCATCCCTTCGACTTGGGCTTGTAAGGTTTTGAGCGTGGAGTTCGATTGCATCGGGCAACCTCAATAGGTGGATGGCGCTGGATAGCGGACCAGCTAATATCAGTATACAATGATATCAGCATTTGCTGATAGGTTAACAAAACCTAACGCCACAGGCAAGGGATTTTTCTGGAAATGGTTCGTTTTTGAGCTAAAATAAAAAGGGAATGATTATCATTATTTTTATGATTGCGGCAGACAAACATACATCCGAGGACATGGTAGGGGTGAAGGCGAAGTTGTTTCGCGGCTTGGCGGATACGTCGCGACTGGCGATTTTGCTGGCTTTGCGCGCGCGACCCCTCAGCGTCAGCCAACTGGTCGCCACCACCGGTTTGACCCAATCCAACGTTTCCAATCACCTGGCCTGTTTGCGCGGTTGCAATTTGGTGGTCACCGAACGGCAAGGACGGTACGTGGTATACAGATTGAGCGACGATCGGGTAGCAGAATTTTTAGACTTAGCTGACGATTTGCTGGCGAATGTTGCTTTGGGAGTCAAACAGTGCCCCCATCAATCTTCTTCTACGGAATTAGAGTAGAAAAAGTAAAATTTCAATGAAGATTTTCCAGAAAGGGTTGGAACCGGGGCCTGCAAAAAAAATACGATCTGGCTATCGAGATCGTATGCAAGTTTGTGATTATTTTGAAAAAAGCGATCGCAGTTTCTGTCGAAATCCCCTTTAAAACTGAAATGTCGTTCGCAACGCACCAATCACCGCGTCTTCGTTATCGGTATTTTGATTGGGGGCAGTCAACCAAATAACGCCAGGCGTAATGAAAACATTGTCTGACAATGCATACTTATAGGCAGCTTCCACATGAAGGGGAACATCGTTAGGAAAATCCTCATTGCCAGGCACGTCAATATCTGTCAAATACGGTTCGGCCCCAACTATCACAGAACCAAAATTCCCCGACCCACCAAGATTGGGAAATGCGAGAACCAAACCATAGTTCCAAATATCGGCATCTCCGAATTCAATCAAACGCGCTTTTGTTAGACCTGCCCAGCCACGAATGCTCACTTTATCGCTCAGATCGAATAAGGCTTGGACGCCGTAGGTATTGCTCGATACGCCCGTTTCCGGAATGCCCAGTGCGCTGGGTACGAGATTGCCAAATTTGGTACCGGTACCGCCAAAGGCAAAGCGTCTCTCTTGGGCGACATCGTAGCCATTTAAATAGGTTAATCCTAGCTTAAAGCGATCGCCTGGCTGCCAAACCAATTGGCTCATAATAGAATAGTTTCCGTTAAATAGGCCAGCTCCTTGTCCGGAATCATCAGCACCACGGGCTAAATAGCCTGTCGAAAACTTCAAGGAATCCGAAAATTGGTAGGTAATCCCCAATCCTTGTCCGCCCAAACCCATACGATAGATGGGATTGCGTTCGCCAAATCGCGAGAGGGCACCATTGGCACCGCCACCCACGTCCAAGCCTGGGTTCAAGGTATCGGCATAAAAGTGATGGCCCGCCAAACTCGCCATGGTATATACTTTGAGATTGTCGCTCACGGGAAAATAATAGTGAAAGCGATCGAGAAGAATATTATTATCGCTAGGACCATCAAAGGCAAAACGTCCTTCGTTGGTATTGAGTGCGTCGGCAAATGAGTTGCCAAGATTGCCCCCTGTGAGGCGAGTAATGAGAAGGTCTTCCCCTGTGAAACTCGTCATTAACTGCAAGCGCAACTTATCGTGAAAAACGGTTTGGGTATCGTCGTCTTCGGAAAACGTATCGGCTAGGGTAAATGCAGCTTCGCCAACGAGTTTGGTAGTTGTGGAAAATTGGTTGGCTTCTAGTTCGGCAGTGCGTGCTTCCAGACTGTCTACGCGACCGCGCAAGGTCGCCAATTCTGCTTCAAATTCTGACTGCAATCTTCGTAATGTTGCCAAATCGTCTTGGTCTACGACATTGGCGGTACTTTGTTCGATAAGTTGGGTGATGGTTTCCAAACAAGCATTGAGACCGGCAGCAAATTCGTATCGCGTTAGGGCACGGTTGCCGCGAAACGTGCGATCGGGGTATCCGGAAATGCAACCGTAGCGTTCTACCAACGACTGCAAGGCTTGAAATGCCCAATCGGTGGGTTGAACGTCCGATAGCTGCGATACGGAAGTGACTTGTGCGATGGTTGGGGCGTTGCGATCGCTAGCAATGCTATCTTGTTGAGAAAAATTTGTGTTATTGCTAGCACGAGCATGGCAAGACAAGAAGCTTGTCAAACTAGTAGCGATCGCTATCCCAAAGGCAAAATTCTTCAGTTTCATAAATTTCCTCAAACCACACCATACAAAATGAAGTGGCTGCATTATAAATTCATATAAGAAAAACGGTCAAGATAAAAAATGCAGAAATTTCATGTTTTTGATGAATCAAAGTAATGTATTTTCTAGAAAAATGTAATAAAATATACAGACAATTTCCCGTATTTATAACCACAATTACCAATTTGGATTGCGTTTGTTTTCATTAATAATTTTCAGAAATTGGGATCGTAGGGCGAGCAATTCCTACCCTACCAATAGACTTTTATGGAAGTTTTAATGGATTGCCGACAAATCCATTCAATTCGTCTTATTTTATAGACGCACCAAAATGAGTGAATTTAAATCATAACAACTATGTATGCGGAATCCGTACGGCGAAGACCCGAAAAATCCCCCCTCTTTCCCCTCTATATAAAATGTGGTTTGTACACATTGGATTTGGTATTACTGACAGCTAACACCATCCAGCATGTTGTCAATTTGGGGGGTATTGGAACTGGATTCCTGCAAAGGCCAGTTGCTGCTGCTATTGTCACCAATCCAATCCCAAGAACCTTCCCGGAAAGAACCATCTGCGGATAAAAATTCCCAATTGAACCATCCCGTGCGATCGCCATTTGTAAACCGACCAACAAAAGAATTGCCATCCCACATACCAGCTAAAATTCCTTTGTCAGCATAATCGCCAATCAGAAATAAATCTCGGGCCATAATTTCTACTTTGCCATAGGGAGAACTGTAAGTACCGTCAAAAACTGTGCGATCGTTGTCTATAATGGATGTTGTAGACCCATCTCGGGTAAAGTTCTGTAGCTGTTCTACTGTATTGGCAGTACGATTTCCTTGCCAATTTCGATCTAAATTATTGCCCTGCCAAGCCCATTTTCCTCGAAACTTTCCAGCATTGGACATAGTAAAGCGAAAAATCCCATTGCGATCGCCATTGGTAAAAATACCAGCCACGCAACTATCTTTCGTTTTGCCTAGAATAATACCTTGGTTGGCATAGTCGCCAATCACATAATTTTGCACTTGGTACAGGCGTAGTTCGCCAAAATTGGTATCCCAAACGCCTGTAAAATCGGTGTTGTTTTCGTCACTGCGATCGCTATTTTGACGTTGAATTTGCGTATTGCAAAACGTACCTGTTTCTTGGGTATTGTTGCGCGGATGCTGGTAAAAAATATAAACCATATTGCGACTAGAATTCAGTCCAATTTGGGTAATAGGAGAATTGGCATTGTTGCCACCACCAGCACCAATGTAACTGTCGTTTCCTTTGACCGGTCCGCGAACGGCAGTACCGTTATCAAATGTAATGGAACCTTGGGCTACTTGATAGGTACCGTTATCGGTTTGAAAGTACACCAGAAATCGATCGTTGTCTCGTTGAAAGTTAAACTGCAAGTTGTTGCATTTGGCAATCCAAGTATCGGCAGAAGCTGGCGCTGCTGTCAGCCCTACAAACAGAGAAGCTAGCGGCGAAAAAACAAAAAAGAATTTGGTTAAGTTCATACAACAAGTATCTCCTAAAAATAGTGCGGTCAAAATAGGTACAAATTCTCAAAAATATAGGAAATAGACCCAATTTGGTTTGACTCGTTCGACCAACAGATATAACCTATTTTTTGTCTAACTATCCACAAAACATGAAGAATTGATAAGATATTGGCGATCGCGAATATTGAATACTGGAATGCTGCATAAATGAAAAATATCGAATCTAATATAGCATCCGTCCAAGATTCAAATTTAGCGATATATAATACGAAATCCGCACGGCAAAGACCCGATAAATTCTCCAGACTACAACTTCTTGCTGTTCTCTTCCCACTCTTCCCCCTTCTCTATAGTAAAATGCGATCTGTACACATCGGAATTTGCTATAACTAGAAAGCTTTCAAGGGAACGCTTTACCGAACGAGCGATCGTTTGTCTCGTAGCACATGGTAAAGTACAATTGCTATGAAAATGCTCAATTTAGATAAATGGAAAGAGATTTATGAATTTTTTTCTTGGTTGTGCTGTTTGGGCATATAAAGATTGGGTAGGCCATTTTTATCCAGTCAAAACACCCCAAAAGGATTTTTTGCGTTTGTATGCAGAACGTTTGACCGCTGTGGAAGGAAATACAACATTCTATGCCATCCCCGAGGAAAAAACAGTCGGTAAATGGACATCGCAAACCCCGCCAACGTTTCGATTTTGTCTGAAGTTCCCCCGGGAAATTACGCACAACGGTTTGTTGCAACCGGCTATTCCCAAAGCCTTGTCCTTTTTGCAAATTATTAGCCATTTAGGCGATCGCTTGGGACCAACATTTGCCCAATTGCCACCTAGTTACGGTCCGGAATATATCGACGATTTGGCGGAATTTTTAACCGCATTGCCGCGACAACGCTTTCCCATAGCTGTGGAATTTCGCCATCCCGACTGGTTTGTTGACCCTTATTGCTATCAAGCCAATATTATGCTGCAACGCCTTGGGGTCACAAAAGTACTGCTGGATACCCGCGCTGTATACAGTACCACCGACGATCCCCAACAAAATTCTCCCACTCGCAAGCCCAAGCTACCGGTCATTCCCGAAACCACTAGCAATGCTACGATCGTACGCTTTATTAGTCACCCTCGTAGAAGCGATTTCAATCGCGCCTATTTGCAAGAGTGGGCGAAACATATTAAAAATTGGCTGCAAAAAGGAAAACGGGTTTATTTTTTTGTACACTGTCCGGAAGAAATACATTCACCGGGAATTGCCTGGAAATTTCAGCAAATCCTGGAACAACGCGGTGTATCGGTGCCATCCCTCCCTTGGCAGCAACAATCGCTCCCGCCGCAGCAACTGAACTTATTTTAAAAACCAGCCCAACCTACTGGCGCGATCGCATATTTGAATTAGAACGACTGTCCCAAAGCAATAGTTCTCCGTTGCTATCGGTAGCCAACTTACTTCCCCGCGTACCGGTAATCAAGAAATCGCCATTTTCACTCAATGCCAAACTGCGGATGGCTTGCTGGCCATTTTGCAAAGTACGGAGAACTTCTCCTGTTGCCAAACGCCACATTTTAACAGTACCATCGCTACTGGCACTCAAGACAGCTTTGCCATCTGGGATGATTTCTAAACTGTTGACGATGCTGTCGTGACCGGTAAAAGTAGCAATTAACGAACCAGTAGGTAAATGCCAGAGTTTGATGGTACGGTCGGCACTTCCGCTAATCAAAGTTTGCTCTTCTGGTACCAAAGCCAAGCTATATACGCCGGCTGTGTGGTCGGTGAGGGTTTGTTGTAGCTGACCGGTCGCCAAATCCCAAAGTTTAATGGTTCTATCTTGAGAAGCACTCACAAGTGTATTATCTGGCGCGATCGCCAAATCGTAAACAGCACTTTTGTGATCGGTGAGGGTTTGTTGCAGACTCCCCCTAGCTGCATCCCAAATTTTAATGGTTTTGTCGCTGCTACCGCTAATAATGCGACGACCATCCGGGGAAATAGCAACAGCCGTGACCCAACCGGCATGACCGCTTAAAGTTTCTCGTAGGGAAAGTTCGTTGTTTTGGAGTTGCCATAGTTTCACCGTACCGTCTTGGCTGGCACTGGCCAGCAAATTCCCTTGCCGATGGTACGCGATCGCGCTAATATCATCGTTGTGGGCTGGTTGCGTAGCGATTCGTTCGCCAGTTTCCAAATCCCATACATATAAGTTGCTATCCGTTCCCCCAGTCACCGCTAGATTTCTAACCGGCAAAATCGCGATCGCATTCACCCCCGTGGTAGGTACTTCCATTGTATGTAGGCGTTGAAAATTGGGAGGTGTATACGGTTCCCGTGGCTGGGTTGCGGTTTCTGGAGAAGTTGCAGCTGCCAAGTTCATGGCCTCGAAGCGTTCTCCATATTCTAATTTGTGGATATCTGTTGAAACTTGAATAATTTCTTTTAACACATCCAAGCGATTGTCGCTAGACAACAAGCGGTCCCGCAATTCTTGTAGCTGTTGCAACCGCGATTGAGAAGGAATGACGCGAATGATACGCCCAAAATTTTGTTGGTAGTTACCACCGGCTAGCTGCGGCAACGCCAAACTGGTGGCAAACGTAGCCGGATCGCCAACAATTTCTGCACGAATGGTATTTTCAGCATATTTCGTAACAAACGCTTCGTTACCGGGAGAAGGCGCGCCAAATGTAATGGTTCGCAGATTGGCATCGGGAAGGTTGAGTTCTGCCTGCAAAATGGCAGAAAAGACAATAGCAGCAGCGCCTCCCAAACTGTGACCGGTTACCCAAACTTCGTACGCTTTGCCACGGCGTTGTTGGTCGCGAATCTCTTGGAAAAACGATTGGGCCGTCGCGCTGTCAAACACTGTATTGGCATATTCAAAAAAGCCGCGATGGACCCTTCCAGAACCGTAGGGAAAATCGGTCAAGCCAAAACGAAAATTATTGACCCAATCCACGACCGATTCGCTACCGCGAACGCTAATAAGATAAACGGTTTTGCCTTCTATTTGCTGTTTGGCCAGAATGGCTTGAACGTCGAGGTTGATGCCAGAAACTTTCTTCCCATCGACAAAAGAAATCTGCGCATCTTCCCAACGAATGTCCCCATCATACCACTGTAGATCCTGGAGGAGGGAGGTTGCCTGTACCGCATTGCTGGCTTCGTAGGTGGGTTCGATCAAACCCGCCGTGTTCACCATCGCTTCGCAGGTCTGGTAATTATTACGGCAAAATTGTTCGTTAAACTGGTAGCTAGTAGCCGTGGCTACGCGAACGTTACCGAATAGCGGTAGAATCAAAGCAGCGATAGCTGGGGTAAACCGTTTCATGAACCAAACACTCCAATTTTGATTTTTTGGACGCTACCAACGCAATTGTTGCAATAATTGGTAGAAAGGTGCCCAATTCTCCTCATTGGCGATCGCTTCCCAAACTTGTTCGATGCGCGATCGCAACAGGGGAACTTCTCGATTGTATTTCTGAAGTCGATCCGCGATCGCATCTAGTTCATCGCCCGAAACAAATTGTAGCAAGTGATGGTACCGTTCAAACCAAGGTTGTATAGTTTCTGTAGAAGTAGCGTTGGCAAAAACCGCTTCCATACTGGCTTGCATTTGCTGGGGAGAACTATCGCGCCAACTGGGAGAAAACTGATGGCGTAGCTGGCGGAAAAATTCGTGGTACTCGAGTTCCGTTTCCAACAGCAAATCCAAAGTTGCCTGCCACATGTCGTTGGCTAAATCGATAGGAATCTGTTTCTCGTCAAAACCCAACCGCTGCAACATCAGCTTTCGGTAGGTATTGTTAAAATGTTCGTCAAACTGGGCCAATCCCGCTTCCATATCGGCCGTGGGGATAACCATAGAAAGGGGTCGTTGCAGCATGTCTAAATTAAAGCGACAAACCCGGGGTTGATTGCCAAAACAGTAGCGACCGCCAAAATCGAAATAGGCAGCGGTAAAACGAGGGTTGTAAGTATGAATAAAAGCATAGGGTCCGTAGTCGAAACTTTCCCCAGTTATTGACATATTATCGGTATTGAGGACCCCGTGGCAAAACCCGGCTACCATCCACTGTGCGGCGAGTTCGGCCGTTCGTTGGACCAGTTCTGTATAAAATTGCTGGTAGCGGTCTTCTCTATTTTGCAGGTGGGGATAGTAGGTGGCAATGGTGTGGTCGAGGAGTTTGGCCACCAAATCGTCTCTACCGATATGATGCAACCGTTCGAAGGTACCGAAGCGAATGTGGGAATGATTCATGCGAACCATCACGCAAGAACGGGTGGGAGAAGGTTCGTCGTGACGCAGCAACTGTTCGCCGGTTTCCACGAGGCTGAGACAGCGGGAAGTATTCACCCCGAGATAGTGCAATGCTTCGCCGGCTAAAACTTCTCTAACGCCACCTTTGAGGGTTAAACGACCGTCGGCGTGGCGGGAATAAGGCGTGGTACCGCTGCCTTTGGTTCCAAAATCGTACAGGCGACCGTCCGTACCGCGAATTTGACCGTAGAGAAACCCACGTCCATCTCCCAGGCGAGAGTTGTAGGCACCAAACTGATAGCCATGATAGCGCAAAGCTAGAAATGGACCACCGCCGATAAATTTGCCAAAAGCATCGATAAAATCGCGATCGCTCACTTCTGATGGTGACAATCCCAATAATGGTAACAGGTCGTCGTTGCGAAAGCGGAGAATATGCAGGGGAAAGGTAGCGGCATCTACCCGGTCGTAGTACTCGTTTCCCAGCGATTCTAAAGCTTTTTCATAGGATAAGTTCAAAAACGGATTGTTTTTGGTTTGGGGAGTTGCTGCGTCGGTTGAGGTCATTCGTTACCAATCAATAATCGTTGCTATCTTTGCCGTTAAGAGTCTATTTTACTGCTTGCCATGGCAACTGGGAACGGCTACCGAGGTAGCTGTCTCTTTTTTACCGCCATCTGCGTTGATGGTATAGCGGTCATTCGCAAATTTCTGTTCCCTAGGACGAGGAATGGTTGGATATAGTGTTTTTATCTGATTTGTTGGCAGGTTGATGTGTAACGACCAACGGCTTCTCGAAAATTTTTTAAATGGTTTTCCCCATCATCCATTCATAACAACATAGTCCCATAATTCGGACAACTGTTTGCTAAAATATTTCATATATTTATTTGAATTAGCCATACATAGGGTAAAAGAGCTGACTTCAAACAAAAAACTCCCTGTTTCTTAAATTAGCAATTATTTTAGGATAGCACAGAAAAAATGTTTTGACAAAATTGGTCAACGATCTTGCTCAGGTACCTGGTATTGATTTGGAATTTTAATGAACGACGCACCCATGGGAAAAAGAGTTTCCAATTCTGTTAAAAGGTGTTACTAGCGGCGTTCTGGGTCGTTTCTTTCAGAACATGAATAGCAAGAGCTTCTATTGACATTCATATAGAAACATCTATAATTTTTGTGTATTTTCCAGAATTGTTATTTTTTGATGGCCCTGGCGTGCCAGTTGTAGAACATGACTGCCAGATCTAGGGGTTTCTAGCGATCGCCCTTGGAACCAGGATGGTTGGTAGGTAAATTCGCTATAGTAGCTAAAAAGGCTACCGTTTGGCTTGTCGATTTTCTGTAAACTATCCATAGCTGTCCGTAGCTGTCCGTAGCCATCATGTAGCGATCGCTGCTGGGAATCATATTAAAATTGGCTACTGCGATGGTGCCAGCGTCATGGATCTGGCAATCATTGTTTTGCTCGACCATCACGGGAGTTTGTGTTTATGTGGTTTTTTTTGATTGAAAATCCCTTTAATACAGGGAATAGTTTAGAAATTACAGCAACAGAAGCCAAAATTTTATCTGTTTTGGCAGTTGTCGCGATCGCTGTTTTCCTCATAGGACTGATTTCCCCAGCCTTGGTAGGATGGACGTTCAGAACGTTTGTTTCTCAAGAATCGGGAGATTTCTATCAAAGTATTCTCAGACCCTCCAGATGGTTAATGAGTATTGTCTTATTATTAATCGTCATCGATCTCATTGTTATTGTCTTAGACCTTCCCGAATTTACCGAAATTGGCGTTAGCTTGGTCTTATCAATTTTAGGAGCTTGGTTGGGAACGCGCCTGTTTAAAAAATTTATCGACGACTACTTGGTAAATATTGTTTTTCAAAGGGGAGGCAAGGTTAACGAACTAATTATCGTTTCTCGATTTATTGTCAACGCAGTCATTATTTTAGGCGCTATTATTCTCTTTTGCGAAACCCATGAAATCAATATATTTGGCTTAATTGCCAGCTTGGGGATCGGTGGCTTAGCCATTGCATTTGCCGCGCAAAAAACCTTAGAACAAGTTCTCGGCGGCATCGTTCTCTATGTAGACAAACCGTTTGCCATTGAAGACTATATTAGCTTAAACGACGGCACCTTCGGCAAAGTAGAATCCATTGGACTGCGTTCCACCAGAATTCGCACCACCGGCAAAGGAACCGTTGTCATCGTTCCCAACAATGCCATCACCCAAATGAGCGTAGAAAACTACACCGGTGCCAAAAAAGTCATGGCCATTTTGGTCTTAAATTTCTTTCGCATTCTTCCCGAAAACGAACGCGCCTTAATTCGCCGCGTCATCATCGAAAGTACCAACGATATTTACGGTGTAGACGACCGCAACACCGATGTCAGCTACCGGGATTTGCACAGCGACGAATGGAAACGAACCCAAGCACAAATTACCTTCTTTATCCTAGGTTCTGGTGAAAGTTCCATGGAACTGCGCCGCCAAATTCTCGATATTGCTAGCCGCAAACTAGCCACTCGTTTGCAAACCTACGGGATTGAATTTGACGTAGAGGAACCGACAATTTATGTGGATTCGCCAATTACTATCTAATCTCTATTTTTCTCAGATAGAAATTCCCACTTCTTGGGAAACAATTCCAGAAATCACCATTCCCCCTTTTGCCATTCGGCTGTTTTTATTTTTTCTCTTTGCCATTCTTTCCCTTATTCTTGGCAAATATACCCCCGGCATTGTTACCTTCTTTGTCCATCGCCTTTCCCCCCAGCAAGTCAGTTCCATTTACGACAACCTCATCGACCCCATAAAGGGTCGTTTGAAAGTAGCTGGTACGTTAATTTTGCTTTCCTGGTCGCTAACCTGGATTAGCCAGTACACGCTGTACGCACTGCTTAACCCCTTCATGGATTTAGCTGTCATTATTAGCATGGCGTGGCTGGCATCGGGATTGTTTCGTCAGTTTGTTCGTTCCTACGCTTTGGAACTGTTGAAAAAATTGGGTCGGGAAGTAGACGAACTGCTGCTGGTTTTTGAAACCGTGGCCAATATTTTAATTGGCTTTTTTGCCGCCTTGGTATTTGCACAAAGCCAGGATTTCAACTTAATTGGTTTAATGGCCAGTTTGGGAATTGGTGGTTTGGCGGTAGCGCTAGCAGCCAGAACGATTTTAGAACAATTGCTCAGTACAATCGTGTTATATCTCGACCGTCCCTTCGTTCCTGGAGACTACATCCGCCTGTCGAACGGAGAGTTGGGAAGGATCGAATCCATTGGACTGCGTTCCACCAAAATCCGTACGTCCGGAAAAAGTACCATGTTGGTCGTTCCCAACTCCAACTTGGTAAATTCGGAAATTGAAAACATCACCAGAGCAAAGAAAATCATGGTGATGCTTTATATGGATTTTAATAAAAGACTTTCCGAACAGGACCGCGCTTTGGTACAGCAAGTGGTTTCCCAAAGTACGGACTCTGTCTTTGGCATTGACCCGGGAAGCACCAATATCGCTTTCAAAGACCGAGAAGAGAGGAGGGCCACGCAGGCGCGAGTGAGTTTCTTTATTTTAGGGTCCAGCGAAAACTCCATTCAACTGCGCAAACGCCTGCTGGAGTTAGCCAATGAAAGCATTTCCCAAAAACTACAAAGTTTTGGCATCGAGTTTGTCATGAAAGACCCGACCATTTATGTGGAATCCCAGGTCACCCTATAAACCAGCTAGACTTTTCCGTAAACCGGAACGGTAGCGCCACTGGTTTCGGCTGCCGCTTCGCTAGCCAAAAAGCAAATCGCCTCGGCCACGGATTCCGGTCTCACCCATTGGGAGGCGTTTTCGCTTCCCATGGCTTCGCGGTTGCTGGGCGTGTCGATAACGCTGGGAAGGACGGAATTGGCGGTAACGTTGGTGCCTTTGGTTTCGTCGGCAATGCTTTGGGTTAAAGCAACGACAGCGGCTTTGGAAGCGCAATAGGAACCCAACTGACCGGCCGGTTGAACGGCGCCTCTAGAACCAACAGTGACAATGCGACCGTAGCCGTTGTCTAGCATTTTCGCCAAACAATACTTGCACATGAGGAAAGTGGTGTGGAGGTTGAGGTCGAAATCTTTTTTCCAGTCTTGGAAGCTGTACTCGTGGATTCTTCCCATGGCAAAGCCTCCCACCAGGTGAATCAAAACATCCACGCCTGTGGCATTGTCTACCAAGTTTTTGACTTCGTCTTCGCTGCCAAGGTTGGTTTGGACGAACTGAATGCGGCTAAAATCGCTGGGGGAGAGGATGCTTTTAAGACGTTCCACGTTTTGGGAGTTGTTATAGGGAATGGTGACGCTGGCGGGTTGTTGCGCCATGACTTTGGGAGTCACTCCCATTCCCAAGCCGCCGGTTCCACCGGTGAGGATTACGTGTTTTCCTTGCACGATCGCCTCCAAATCGTTATTTTCTCTTGGACGCTATTTAAGATAGCGCAAGATGCCAATTTTTTCAGGGAAATCTCAACCTCCAGAAGTTTTTAAGAACAAACATGGCTAGAAAACTGACGGCGCAATGCGATGAGTGCGTTGGAAGGATGTTGTTCGCTGAGATTTTCTGGTTGGTTCCAGCTAAATGGTGCTTGTTTGGCAGCTGACATCCACAGCAAACGCTTGGCACGGGTCATGGCTACGTAGAGCAGTCGGTATTCTTCGGCTTCTTTGAGGCGTTCGGCTTGTTGCCAAGCTTGTTGGGGAGTGAGGGGAAAGTTTTTATGGTGCAAGTAAGCACGAATTTGGGAACGAGCTACTTCGGCTAGGTTGTAATCTCCCAAAAATTTGGTTTGCGGTGGTTGCCACAAGCTCCCTGGCAGGGTACGTTGGTGGAGAAAGGGCAGAAAAACGTAGTCCCAGTCCAAACCTTTGGCTTTGTGCATGGTAATGATGGTTAGCTGGCCTGGTTTGGTGTATTGGGATTGGTCGGTGTTCTCCGTTTCGACAGGTTGGAAGCGTTCGGCGTTGACGATTTCGGAGAGTGCGTCGATGGTGGCGGCTAGAGATTGGTTGTTGGCGGTTTGCTGTGCGATGCGATCGCCGAGTTTGTCGGCTGTGGCTAGTTCGTTGGGTTCGTACTGCAACGTCATCGCCAAAAAGGGAATTAAGTTGGTAACGGGTAAGGAAAAACGCGCCTCTAGCAAGCTACGGCAAAAACGACTGGCAGCGGCAACGGTTTCGTTGGGAAAAGAATCAATGGGCGTGGGATATAGAAATTGTTCTGGTAAGCTAGCGAGGCTATTTAAATCTTGGACGGCTATGGCGTTGCGTTGTTGCAATACTTCTAAAGCTGCTTTGACATAATCCGGGGAATGGGGGCGGTACAGAAAACGCAGCAAATGCAGCATTTCCAGCGGGATGGCGGCTTGGCGATCGCTCCCCGCAACTTCGTAAATGGGAATGTTTTCTCCTAAAAGATCGGGGTCGATGCCATAACTCCCTGGGTCTTGTAAGATATTGGCCAGCCAGCGTCCTTGTCGGTTTTCTCTCACCAAAACCGCCGCATTGCGATCGGGATTTTCTTGCAACAGCTGTTTTACCCGCCAGCCGAGGAGTTCTGCCGTTCGGTAAATATCTGGAGGCGTATAAATTTCCAAGCCGCCACCGGTTTGGCCGGGATTGGCATCGGATTGTGGGTCGTCGGCAGCGACAGGATGAATTTTCTGATGGCGAAAGGGTAAATTAAGCGTATCTTTATATTTGGCAGATGCTTCGTTGTTCACCCATTCTAAAAGATAGTTGGCAGCATCCATAACGATGTGGGTGCTGCGTCCGGCGCGATCCATGGTGGCTAGCTGTCCGTTTTCGGCACATTCCTGGCAAAACTGCCGAAAGTATAGCGGGTCGGCCGGGGTAAAGCTAGAATTGATGGCTTGGTTGGGGTCGCCGATACGGATAATTTTGGCCGGCGTGTCTTCGTCATCCCGTGCCAAAATATCCAGCAGTTGAAATTGTAAGGGAGAGGAATCCTGCGCCTCGTCTTCAAAGACGGCAAAAATTTGCGATCGCCACATCTGGCGAATATCTGGTGCTGCCAACACCCGCAAAGCTGCCAACACCATGTCGTCGTAGTCAATAAAATCTCGCGATCGCAATAAGTCTTGATAGGTTTGATAGCAACTGGCGGCAATATCCAAAATGCCGTATTCGTCGTTGCGATTGGCAGCAGCAATGGCTTGTAGGTCTTCCGGCAAAATTCCCGAAGATTTGGCTTCGTGAATGCTAGTGCGAACCAGTTGGGGTAAAACTTCCGTTCGCAAGACCGACTGACGGCGCAAACGTTCGGTTTCCTCGCCGTCAAATCCTTGTCCGAGGAGCAATTTTTGATAGGCTTGCGGATGGGTTTCCAGCCACCGTTGGACGCAACTGCGAACGAATCGGTGGCTTTGGTTGGGAGAAATGGCCGTACTTTCGTTGATGTTTATCCCCGAAAGCTCTGGATGGTGGGAAGCAATGCGAAAGGCCAAGCTGTGCAGGGTATTGACAAAATATCCATTTTGTGGTAACTGAAGCTTTTGCAGGTGATGGCGAATTTTGTTGCTAATGCTGGTGGCTGCCGATCGTGTATAGGTAACCACAGCCAGTTGGCGACGGGGATGCAAGCCATAGCGAGCGATCGCCAAAGCCGCAGCGACAGCCATGCCGGTCGATTTTCCCGATCCGGGAACAGCAGAAACGGCCAAAGGGTCTCCTTGCCACTCGGCCATGGTCTGTTGTCCGGGACGCAAGCCATCCGTTTCTGGAAGCGCTCTGCGATCGTTGCTTGCAAGGCGTTTGATTTCTATCCCCTTTGCCATCTGAATAGTTTTGTCTGTATCGATCCTTGTATAGAAAAAGACAACAAATGGCTCACCAATCTAAAGGTTCGTCGCCATCTTGTTCGGCATCTAAACGGGCCGACAGCACTTCTGTCACCACAGCTTCCAAAGCCGAAACATCCAAATCGCGACTGGGATGGTCTTGCAAAGGATTGGCCACCGGAATCAGGCGTACCTGCCGGTCTTCTTGAACCAAATCGAAATAGGTATTCCCATCGCGATCGCTTTGTAACTGCAAATAATCAAAACTAGCCAAATTCAGATATAGCGTTTGATTAGCAATTACTGTAGAACGACCAGGGTCGGAAAACACCTCCATAACCAGACCCTCTCCGCCACCAACGGGTTCGCCATCTTGAAAATGAACGTAGCGAACGCGACTTAAATCTTCAATCAAACGTTGTATATCTCGTTTGTTAACCACAATCCCCTCATCAACTATACAAGGGGCTGGCCATCCCATGTTGCTGCTATTGCTTCCTTCGTAGTTCATCATAACTGTTGCCTCTGGGCTTAGTTTCTTCAATTAAGGACGCATCAATGAAAAATCCAATAATACATCTACCTCTTTATACGAGATCTTAACCGGTTGTACTGGCAAACCATATATTTGCGTCCAAACAACGCCATTCCTTTATATATATGAAAGACGTTTGGATGTCGATGGACGGACATAGATAATATCGTTACCAATTGTGGCACATATGGACAAAACGATCGCCGGGGCCGAAGAAAATAATCTTTTTAAGAATATGGAGTGATGGGGAATGTAGCAGATGGGGAGCATACCGATCGCATCCCGATCGTTGCTAGGATCGCAAACTGCTCGATCGTCCATTTCCATATTGATAGAAAGAAAATGTTTCATGTCGGCGAAATGAGGTTGTCTTGCTATGCTATGGAATCGATTGGCAATTTGATAGGGATAGCAAGATCGAATGGATACCAAAAAGGTATTTTGGCAGCTGAAAAAGTTTTGGTGGTTTTGGCAGCAGCAGATTTCTACGCTAACTGCTGCCATTGCTTTTTACACCTGCGTTCCCGTTCCCACTTCCTGGACGCTGGAATTCCGAGGAATTGCCCGCTTGGCACCAGTGGTAGGGATAATGATTGGTGGGTTGCTGGGTGTTTTTGATTGGGTCTTAGCAGCCCTTTCTATACCAATACGAACTCGTAGTGCTTTGGTGGTCTTGGTATGGCTGGCCATTACCGGGGGATTGCATTTAGATGGCGCTATGGATACGGCGGATGGTTTGGCCACACCAGAAGCACAACGTCGCTTGCAGGTCATGTCTGACAGCGTCACTGGTGCTTTTGGCGCTATGGCTGCTGTGGCGATTGTGGTGTTAAAAATTGTTGCTTTGTCAGATTTGGACAGCCATCGCTTTTTGGCCCTGATGGCAGCCACTGGTTGGGGACGTTGGGGACAGTTGGTGGCGATCGCGCGCTATCGATATCTCAAACCCACTGGCAAAGGAGCCATGCACCAAGATACCATCAACTCCCCTGTTGCTCTCATCCCCAGTTTGGTGGTTTTGCTGCTTTTGGGAGGAATTTCTTACTGGCTATCTTCGGCAGATTGGCTGTTTGCCTTGGGAACGATTTTTTGGGGAAGCGCGATCGCCATTTTCAGCGGTGCTTGGCTGAACTACAAATTAGGCGGTCACACGGGAGATACCTACGGGGCCATCGTTGAATGGACGGAAGCCTTGCTGCTGTGTATTTTGACGGGGTTCGATCGATTTTGACCGATTACGAAGCTGATTTGGGTTCGATCCAAACTTGCAGTCCTTCCACGCGCAATCCTTTGCCTTTGGTACCACAGTACTGACCGTTGCTGCGAACTTGAGTATCTCCCACACGTTCTACGTGTGCCCTGTAAAATACATCGTAGTTGTCAGCTTGCGGACCGTCTAACTGAATAGCAAACCCTTCCAAACGCCGGGCTTTGCCACGAGTACCGGCATATTCGCCAGTATTGAAGGTATTGGTATCGCCCATGCCAGCAATGTGAGCCATGTATTTCAACTGCAAGCCTTCCACCGGTGTCTGGAAATCAATTTGGTAGCCTTCCAACGCTCTGGCTTGACCGCGCGTACCAGCATATTCGCCTTCGCTAAATTCGCGATCGCCAACTCCTTGGATATGTACCAAGACTTTTAACCCGATTTTACCAGTGCTGCTGGGTTCTGGGGTGGCTTCTGGTTTGGCTTCTGGTTTGGTTTCTGGTTTGGTTTCTGTGGTTGTGGCTGTTGTTGCTGCTGGTGCTGGTTCTGGCGCTGGCACTTCTTCGCTGCCAAAGATAACCGTTTCCTGTTGCTGTTGCTGCTGGCCAGAAAGCGTTACCACGCCTTCTGTGGAATGGTTGCTGGTTTGAGGTTCTGGTTCGGGTGGTTGTGCTTCCGGTTGTTCTTCTGGCTGCCCTTCGCTACTGGCTGCTAGTTCTAATTTGCCCCGAGAAAGAGCAACCGCTAGCGGCTGTCCAAAAGCTGTCGCCACCGTATCTTGCAATTGCGCCCAACGTTCGTCGTCCAGGGTATCTCCTTTTTCTAGTAATTCCAACATGTGGACAAAAGGATGATCGCCGTTGGCAAGTTCTTGAGCTTCTTGGGGAACGTCCGTTTCCGCCGCTAAAATTTGGTTTTTGAGTTGCTGTGCCTTATCTTTACAAGCCGAAACCTGGGGATGGTTGGGGTTATCCCGGTGGGTAATTTGCAAGATTTGGTCTAAAACCCGTACGGCTGCGTCTCGTTCCCCTGGTTCGCTCGACGGACGGAGCTGTTCTAGTAAGTTGTTTAGATCGGTGAGGGAATTGATTTGGTTTTCTACCGGGGAGATGGGAGAGGATTCCGCTAGTTCCAAAACTTGCGATCGCAGGTTGGTGAAATCTTGACGGTAGCGATCGAGTTGTTGGATCGAGTCTACGTCTGGTGGCGTTCCCTGTTCTTGCAGGATATGGGCAGCATGTATCAAGCGATCGCCTAAAGTCGTAGATTCGGAGGCTAAATTGTCTAACTGAGTTTGTAATTGCTGGAATTGGTCGTTCATATAGCGTAAGTTATCCTGAATAGAAGCCAATAGGGAAAGGCATGGGGGCATGGGGGCATGGAAGCATGGGAGTATGGGAGTATTGTTGCGGTGAGCGTAGTCGAACCGCAAGCTCCCAAGCTCGGTTTCCCCAAATCCTATCCCAAAATCATACCGCTACGTGAGGGAATTTCTACGGTCAATCGATTGTCAGTCCAAGTAGCCTGACCGTTACCGTACAATACTTGTTGGGTAGCTGTATGTAAGGGCAGGTTATCAATAGATATGCAGGCGGGTGTGGTTCCGGCATTGACAGCGACTACCAGTTCGGCTCGTTCGTCAGTACGGGCAAAAATATACACCATATTGTTTCCATAAAGCAGCTGATAGTCTCCCGTACGTAAGGCAGTATACTGATGGCGCAAGGCAATGAGTTGTTGATGTTTTTCTAAAATATCCCAACGCCACTGGTCTTGGGCTGGAAAAGCCCGACGGCAGTCCGGATCGTGTTCTCCCACCAACCCCACCTCGTTACCGTAATAAATACAGGGGGAACCGGGAAAGGTCAGCATAAGCAAGGTAGCTAGTTCAACACTAGCCCAATCTTCGCCAACCAACGAGTTCATCCGGGCAACATCGTGACTGTCTAGTAAATTGAGTTGCGTCAGTTGAATTTCCCAAGGATAGAGCTGTAGCAGGTTTTGGATTCTTTCCCCATAGGTGGCCGCATCGATGGCAGGATAGGGACGGTACTCGGGATCGAACGCTAAGTCTCTATTGACGCGATCGCCGGCTACAAAGGCAACAGTAGCTTCGGCAAATAAATAGTTCATCACCCCATCAAATTGGGTACCATCCAACCACTGGCGGGCATCTCGCCAAATTTCACCGACAATATAAGCATTGGGGTTGACTTTTTTTACGCGATCGCGAAATTCTTGCCAAAATCCTTCAGCTTCAATACAGTGAGGAACATCCAAGCGCCAACCATCAATCCCTTCCTGCAACCAGTACTCTGCTACTTGCATGATATACTCCCGGACGGCAGGATTTTCGTGGTTGAGCTTGGGCATGGCTCGAAATCCCCCCCAGCATTCGTAGTTGGCAGGCAAATCGCCTACATAGGGGGCAATCGGCCAGTCATGAATGATGAACCAATCCACCCAAGGAGAATAGGGACCGTTTTCCACAATATCGTTAAAAAAGAAAAATCCCCGCCCCACGTGATTAAACACTCCATCTAAAACGAGTTTCATATTGCGTTCGTGGACGGCTGCGAGCAGTTCGCGAAAGGCTTTTATCCCTCCAAGCAAGGGGTCTACTTGATAGTAATCGTGGGTATTGTAGCGATGGTTGCTGGCAGATTGAAAAATAGGATTGAGGTAAATTGCGGTGATGCCTAATTCTTGTAAGTAATCCAGGCTCTCCAGAATGCCCCACAAGTTGCCACCTTTACAACCTTGCAAAGTGGGAGGTGTATCCCAGGGTTCGAGAATGGGATGGTGGGTTGTCGTTTTTTGCTGACTTCTAGCAAAGCGATCGGGAAAAATTTGATAAAAAACGGCGTGTTTCACCCAATCTGGTGTTTGGATTTGCATAGCAGTTTGATGGCATCTTCTCCTTTAGGGTACAAGCGATCGCGTTCGGTTTCGATAGGGATTTCTTCAGCAACCCTTTTGCCAGAAATTCTTGCGATCGGGGATACTTGCTTGCCAGGAAACATCCCTTTCCAAGCAAAAACAAACCCATTTTCCATAATATAGCAGTTCTAAGTAGGTAGCGACCCCAGAAACCAGCGAATGCAGAAATGGCAGCGAGTGCAATTGTATAAAGTTGTACAAAAGAGAAGTTGAACCTAAAAATAGCAACCGCATTCCTAGAATTACGATCTTTTAAAACGTATTTATTCAAATAATATTAAACCATAATTAAGTATATAAAATATAGAACAATAATTGGCAAAAAATATTTATAAAATTTCAAAATAGGATTATTTATAAGTGATTATAGGTTTAAAATACCACTTGAATTTGAAATATTATACCATTTCTGAAAAACAATGATTTTTTGGATTTTCCCGATTGCCCTGGTAGGGGCGCTTCGCGAAGCGCCCCTACAAAAATGCCCCTATTATCTCTT
>CAYZHY010000066.1:0-21629 GCA_964477525.1 uncultured Geitlerinema sp.
CTCTGAACCAATACGCCAAAATTCCCCATTCCCGAGGGGTCGATGAGTTGGTGCAAGGCGTGGCGGCGTTCGATGAGTTTTTGGATATCTTGACCGACGGTAGCTGGTAAAGAAGCGATCGCATCGCCAATTCCCAAAGCCATCAGAAAAATTCCCTGTTTGGTCGTTCCCACCGTTTGCAATCCACAATTATCGCCGTGCCGCTGCAAGGCTGTAAAGTTAACATGGGCGGTAATATCCTGATTGCCTACATGGATGTAGGGATTGTCGTGGTATCTGTGTTGGTAGTAACACTGTAAGGTTCCTTGGTGGCGTTGGGGACTGTAATACCGCTGTGTGGAATGTCCGTAGTCGATGGTGATTAAATATCCCCGCTGCAATTTTTTCGCTACCGTTGCCAACCAATCCAAGGCGGCTAAATTAATTTCGCTACAGTATCCTTCTGGATAGTCCGAACTTTCCAAATCTATCCCCAGCCATTGCAAATATTCTGACAAACGCGGTGTAGAAGGTTCTCCTGTTTGGGGAATAAATCGATCTCCTTCGCTGCTGTCGTTGGTAGTTACGTAAATTTCTTGTAGTTTTCCATCTTTGCGAAGAATTTGGTGAACGGGAAACGCATCTACGAGTTCGTTGGCAAAACAACAACCAACTAAAGAATTCTCTTCAATTTCTTCCCAAGAATGCCAATAAATTTTATCAAGCCATTTTTCTAATCTCTGTTTTTGTAAATTGCGCATGGCTGGCGATTTTTCGATGATAATAAATTCTAAAACTGCAAAAAAATCGGGATATTGGTGTTGTAAATAATCTAAAATATCGACAGCCAATTTTCCCTGACCAGCCCCCATTTCTACTAAGTGAAATGGTTCTGGTTTTCCTAAAAGTTCCCACAGTTCGTAAATTTGTTTGCTCAGGCAGGTGCCAAATTCTACGGCTAGATGGGGGGAGGTCATAAAATCGCCACCAGTACCGATTTTGGTATCGCCAATTCTGGCATAATAGCCATATTGAGGGTGGTATAGCGCCAAATCCATATAGTCAGCAAACGAAATGCGATTTTGGGGCGATCGCTGAATTCTTTGGACAATTTCTTGGCACAAATTGGGATTGGAAGTATCTTGTTGCGATTGGAAATATTCTGTATTATTACTCATAATTATTTTAAAATACAAATATTATATTGGTTTTCAAAAAAAAATAAATTAAAAAAATATATTTGTAGGGTGGGCAATGCCCACCCTAACTTCTTAGCGGTCTACCGACCCCATAATGATGTCAACGCTGCCCAAAATAGCCATAATATCGGCTACTTTGACACCGCGCAAAAGCTGGGGCAACACTTGCAAATTATTGAAATCCGGCGGACGAATTTTCCAACGCCAGGGGAAAACATTGTTGTTGCCAACCAGGAAAATTCCTAACTCACCTTTGCCACTTTCCAAACGAACGTAGTGTTCCCCTTCAGGAATTTTGAACGTTGGTGGAATTTTCTTGGCAGCAAACTGATAATCAAAGCTATTCCACTCAGATTTGGGACCTTCTGCCATGCGTTTGGCTTCTAGGTTTTCAAACGGACCGCCGGGAATGTTTTTAATGGCCTGACGGATAATTTTCACGGATTCGCGCATTTCTCGAATCCGCACCAAATAGCGGGCCAGGCAGTCGCCGGCAGTTTCGGTATGAATTTCCCAATCGAGTTCGTCGTAGCACTCGTAATGGTCTACCTTGCGCAGGTCCCATTTGACGCCACAAGCGCGTAGCATGGGTCCGGAAAGTCCCCAGTTGATGGCATCTTCGCGGGTGATAGTACCAACCCCTTCCAGACGGCGGCGGAAAATCGGGTTGTCAGTAAGCAGGCGTTCGTACTCGTCTACTTTTTCGTCAAAATAGTCGCAGAAGTCTTCGCATTTTTCCAGCCATCCGTAGGGAAGGTCGGCTGCTACCCCGCCAATGCGGAAGTAGTTGTTGTTAATCAAACGCTGACCGGTGGCGGCTTCCCACAGGTCGTAAATCATTTCCCGTTCCCGGAAAATGTAGAAAAAGGGCGTTTGCGCGCCAATATCCGCCATAAATGGACCCAACCACAGCAGGTGATTGGCGATGCGATTGAGTTCCAGCATAATCACCCGGATATAGCTGGCGCGTTTGGGAACTTCAATGTCGGCCAGACGTTCCGGTGCATTGACGGTAATCGCTTCGTTGAACATCCCCGCCGCGTAGTCCCAGCGACTTACGTAGGGGACAAACATGATATTGGTTCGGTTTTCGGCAATTTTTTCCATGCCACGGTGTAAGTAACCAATGACGGGTTCGCAGTCAACAACGTCTTCCCCGTCTAGGGTGACGATTAACCGCAAAACACCATGCATGGAAGGATGGTGTGGACCCATGTTAATGACCATGGGTTCCGTTCTGGTTTCCAGTTGTGCCATCTCTTTTTGTTACCTTGTGCTTCCAGCGTTCAAAATTAAGGATACTATAGGAAATGGGACGAGAACCCGGTTTTTATAGGTAAGATTCGCGCCTAGCGTTTTGTGGAATCTTGGCCGGGTTCTCCCTTTTTACTAGCTTAACTTTATATATCGTTGCGTGGGTTTTGTCGTTTTTATTGCTAATTGAAAGGTAAACTTAATTTTGAATTCTTTGACGACAACAACGAACACATTTTCCCATATGCCGGTGCTGGCAGAGGAAGTTTTGATGGGATTGGCGGTGGTTGCTGGCGAATACTACTTGGATGCTACTGTAGGTGCTGGCGGTCATACGCGCTTCATTTTACAAGCAGCACCGGATGTGCGGGTTTTGGCTGTTGACCGGGACGCACAAGCGATCGCGCAAGCTAAAGAAAATTTAGCAGAATTTGGCGATCGCGTGGATTTTTGGCAGGGAAATTTTGCGGATTTGCCTGTAGAACACCAATTTAATGGAATTTTACTAGATTTAGGAGTTAGTTCGCCGCAACTGGATGTTCCCCAACGGGGATTTAGTTTTCGCCACCAGGCCCCTCTAGACATGCGCATGGATACCAGGCAAAGCCTGACTGCAGCCGATGTGGTTAACCATTGGGACCAAAAACAGTTGGCGGATTTATTTTTCCACGACGGCGAAGAACGATATTCCCGACGAATTGCCCGCAAAATCGTCCAATCCCGTCCTTTTGAAACCACAACCGAACTAGCAGACGCGATCGCTGCGGCTGTGCCACCCAAGTACCGATCTGGTAGAATTCATGCAGCGACCCGAGTTTTCCAAGCTTTGCGGATTGCGGTCAACCAAGAACTATCTTCGCTAGAGAAATTTCTCGATTTGGCTGAAAATTTGTTACAACCAGAAGGTAGAATTGCTGCCATTAGTTTCCACAGTTTGGAAGACCGAATCGTCAAACATCACCTGCGCCAATCTTCCAGTTGGCAAGTTTTGACCAAAAAACCCATCGAACCTACCGCTAGCGAAAAATCGCGCAACCCGCGATCGCGTTCTGCCAAACTCCGATTGGCAGCCAAACTCTAACCTGGCCGGGTTTTGGGAACTTTGGTCAAACGAATAGCTGGGAACTTGGTTGGCAGTGGAACTGGCAGTTTCCCGGCATCAAACCTTGGACTCTGGATAAGGAAATTTCTTTTTCCTGATACAGTGTTGAACGGCTAGGGTACTTTAAACACAGATAAAAAACGGGAGCTTGGTAGTCCCTCCGCGAGTAAGGGAAAATGCCCGTGTACCCACCCTCCTAGTACATAGTCCAGGGAGAAATTCCCGCCATAGTCGAAATCGCATTGCGCGATGTTCTCTTTTGGCAAGTAAAGGCAGGTGGTGGAGCGCGAAAACCATGAATTAGGTAATTTCCCGAAAACGCGATGGTCCCAAGCAAGCAAACTCGTTAGGGAACTGTGTAGGGGTCGGTGGCCATCCTATTTATTTGCTTTAGCTACCCAAAGCTCAAACACTTGTCGTGGTTTATCTAGCTACGGTAGACTCCTGCCCATCCATCGAGGTGCTACCATTTCCCATAGTGATAAGAATCAGCACATACAAGAGTCGACGGCATGAGTCGCGATCGAAAAAATAAACTGAAACTGCTAATCGTCGATGACGAAACCTATAACCTAGACTTGCTGTACCGGACTTTCCGGCGCGATTTTCGCGTTTTCAAAGCGGAAAGTGCCATTAGTGCCTTGCAGGTTCTGGATGAGGAAGGAGAAATGGGGGTCATTATCTCCGACCAACGCATGCCAGAAATGAACGGTACGGAATTCCTCAGCAAGACGGTTGAACGGTTTCCCGACACGATCCGCATTCTGCTAACCGGATATACGGATGTGGAAGACTTGGTAGAGGCCATTAACTCCGGTCAGGTCTTCAAATACATCACCAAACCCTGGAACCCAGAAGAACTAAAATCGATCGTACAGCAAGCTGCCGAAACCTACCAGGTTCTCAAACAAAGGACCAATACTTTGCGTCGCGCTTTGCGCCGGGAGTCGGTCTTTAACCAGGTAATGAGCGCCATTCGCGAGTCTTTGGATTACAGCAGCATGCTGCAAACCATTGTGGAGACTTTGGGGCAAAATTTTCAGGTGAATCGCTGTTCCCTACATCCAGTGGAAGGCGATCGCTTGATGAATTCTCATTTTACTTACGATGCGGCGGACCCCGAACCAACCTCGGACACGGCTACGGCTGAAACCGATGAAACGGAGGCGCCTCAAGATGGTGACGGTTCGGAAACGGCCGAGCAAGAAGCTGCCCACCTAGCTGCCATGGGAGAAGCAGAGGACGACAGTTCCACAGCCAAAACGGTTTCGCCGGACAATCCTTTCATCCAAAAAGTTTTGGAAACCCGCCAAACCCAACATGGAGTTGCTGAAAATGACGATGAAAATAGCACGTATTTAGTTGTGCCTTTAACTTACCAGCAGCAACTTCTGGCGGTTTTATCGTTAGAACAAAGCCACGAACGCAGCAACTGGGAAGACGAAGACGTTCAGTTTATCGAAAGCGTTGCCGATCAAGCAGCACTGGCGATTTACCAAGCCAAACTCTACCAACAAACCCAAGAACAAGCGCAGCAAATGCGCTCCGAGTTGGAAGTAGCGCGTCAGATTCAAAATAACCTCCTGCGGCAAAGCTGGCCGGATTTTGAAACGGTTCGGGTTCAGGCTTGTTGCTATCCCGCTAGAGAAGTGGGTGGCGATTTCTTTGAAGTCTACGTACACGCTCAAGAGGATATTTGGATAGCGGTAGGCGATGTTTCGGGTAAAGGCGTTCCCGCTGCTTTGTTCATGGCAAGTGCGATTTCGGTGATGCGGCGCGAACTTTCCCAAGAAACTTCCCCCGACCCAGAAACAGTTATGAGAAACCTCAATGTGGGGCTAGCAGATTATTTAATCAGCAATAACTGCTTTATCACTATGGTGTTGGCTCGTTACCGACCCTCTACAGGGGAGCTTGCATACGCCAACGCCGGACACATCTACCCTCTAGTATGGTCCCATCAAACGCTGCTGCAGCAGTACGACGGACAGCAATCCATTACTGTGGAACCGCAATATTTGAAAGCTCGCGGTATTCCTCTGGGGATTTTGCCAGAGTGGAAGGGTCAAGGAGGAAGCCAGCAGTTACATTCTGGGGATGTGTTTTTGTTGACGAGTGATGGACTTACGGAAGCTACAATTACCAATGATGGCCATTCCAACTCTTCTGGAGAAGGAAAAATGTTACAGCAATCGGGACTTTGGGAATTGTTAATTGAGTCTCCGAAGGCTTTGAATTTAGAAGATTTACTGGCTAAAGTGCGCGATCGCACGGCTTATCAAGAAGATGACCAAACCATTTTGTCTTTGGAGGTACTGTAGGCCATGAGAACCGAGCTGCAAGTACCCAGCGATATTCGTTTTGTGACCGTAGTCGAAAACTGGCTTCTGGGTTGTTTGGAGCTAGAGCTGGGGGATCAAGTAGATTGGCAGCGGCAGTCCAACCGGTTGCGTTTGGTGTTGGCAGAAGCCTACTCCAACGTAGTGCGACACGCCCATAAAGGGCAACCTAATTTGCCGGTGTTGATTCGGCTGGAAGTCAAGCAAAGAGATCTGGCTTTGGAAATTTGGGACCAAGGTCAAGGATACGATATCGATACCTATACCGCACCCGATCCAGAAGACCTCCAAGATGGTGGGTATGGATGGTTGATTATGAACCGTTTAATGGACCGGGTAGAGTATCGGCTACAAATTGATGGTGGAAAAAATTGTTTAAAGATGGAAGCTAGTTTGCCAGAAAATACTTCCTAAGGCAAACTAGCACGAACAAGTCAATCGAATTTTGACGAATCCAGCGGTCGATTGCTTTGGACGCTCTCCATTTTAGGTAGATAATATTCCAAATAAATTGGCCATTTGAACACCAAAAAATTTGATATTGCTATAATTGTTTTTTCTTTCTTTATTTTATTAGCGATCGCGTAAAAATTGATTTCCAGATCGTCCAATATAGGTTCTTTCTCCAACGCTACCAAGCATGTTTCGTTTTTTTATTGGTTAAGCGATCGCTAAGTAACAAATTTCAAGGCTAGTAGATATAGAATTGCCTCCCTTACAAAAACAGTTTTCGATCGATTTTGAATGTTTGACACCATTTCTGAAAGAGAGCTACAATCTTTTAGAACTTACTTACTGAAAGTGGATTTAGGAGCGTATAATATTTCAAAAGTAACATGCACGAAGCGTCTGCTGAAAGATAACCTTCTTAAATCTTTCATTCCCCTACAGGGATTCTAAGTAATTGGAAATTATTCGATAAAAGATACAAGAATCGCCACAGCTCAGTCAAACGAGAGAAATCTTAACAGTAATGCCAGCCTCGGTAGGTTAAACGAACAAAAACTCCCCAGCGATAAAAGAAGATCCCAAACGAGAAACTTAGAGTCAATGTTGGCAGAGCATTTGTGCTTGGAACAGCCATGCTTTGCTCTTCAGCGCCCACTTCATACGTAGCCAGTCAAAATTCTCATGATACCTCGATCTTCACCTATCAAGCGCCTCCTCAGTGCCATGGAGCCGTGGGTGTTTCTCCCTGCGGCAGCTGTGGTTATCGGCTTTGTTTTTTACGGTGCAATTTTTACCGAAACCGCCAAAAGCAACTTCAACACATTGCAATCTGCGATTGTAGAAAACTTTGGTTGGTTCTACATTCTTACTGCCACTATTTTACTAATTTTTATCGTTTGGCTGCTGTTTTCGCGCTTCGGCAGCATTCGCTTGGGCGGTCCCGATGCTCGTCCCGAATTTGGCTATATGAGCTGGTTTAGCATGCTGCTCAGTGCTGGCATGGGGATTGGCATTGTTTTTTTTGGTGCGGCCGAACCGGTCCTGCATTTTTTAACGCCCCCAACCGGTGAAGAACTGGAAACTGCCGCTGGCATTCGAGAATCTATGCGGTTTACCTTCTACCACTGGGGATTCCATCCATGGGCCATTTATTCCGCTCTAGCCCTGCCCTTAGCGTACTTTCACTTTCGCCACGGTTTGCCCTTAGCACCGCGATCGCTATTATATCCATTATTAGGCAACGGAATTCGTGGCGCTCCCGGCCATGCTGTAGATGTGCTGTGTACCGTAGGTACCCTATTTGGCGTGGCTACCTCCTTGGGATTGGGTTCCCAACAGGTCAACGCCGGATTAAATCGTCTTTTTGATATGCCGGTCGAACGCAACTACCAGCTACTGCTGATTGCTGCCATCACTGCCGTAGCCACCATTTCTGTCGTTTCCGGCCTTCATCGCGGCATTCAATTTTTGAGCCGATTTAATATCGGTCTGACCATCGTTATTTTTGCTTTTGTTCTCGTTACTGGACCCACTGTATTCATCCTGGAAGTCTTCACCGACGGCTTGGGATACTACTTGCAGAATTTGCCGTTCACAAGTTTCCACATCAATCCAGAACCAGAAAACGAATGGCAAGCTGACTGGACTTTATTCTACTGGAGCTGGTGGATTTCTTGGTCGCCTTTTGTCGGTGTTTTTGTTGCTCGCATTTCTAAAGGGCGTACCATTCGCTCGTTTATTGCTACAAACCTTTTGGTTCCCAGCCTCAGCGGCTTTCTTTGGTTTTCTGCTATGGGGGGAACTGCATTGTACCAAGAACTCTACGGTCTGGGAGGTGTTACCGAACAAATCCAACAAAACGAAGCCTTGGCCATGTTTGCTGTCTTGGAAACTCTTCCTTGGCACGTTTTGACTTGGGGATTGTCCACAATTTTGACCATTGTGTTTTTCGTTACTTCTTCCGATTCTGGCTCGTTGGTAGACGATATGGTCACCTCCGGCGGGCATCCCAATCCTCCTAAGGTTCAACGTCTGTTTTGGGCTTTGGCTGAAGGTACGGTAGCCGGTACTTTGCTGTATTTTGGCGGTTTGCAAGCTTTACGTACGGCATCTCTAACGACAGGATTGCCCATGGCAATTTTCCTGTTGGTGGCAGCCTATGGCTTGTGGCGTTCTTTACGGGTTGATTACGCGACTGAAGGCGTTCCGGAGAAAGAGAAATTGCAGGAAACGGTAGAGGAATCCCAAGAGGATACGAAGAGCAAAACCAAATGATAAGCGCGCATTTCTGCAACGCTCGCCTCCTAGCTGCACTCAACAGTCAAATCAATTACGTTACAATTGATACTGAAGAAGAAAATGCAGTTGGGCACCTCTTTGTTTCAAACCAAATAATTTTATTTTAGGGCAGATTTGCTGGCTGCTTAAACGATCGTGACTCATTATCCTCGTCTAAACGAAGACCAAATCGAACAGGTGACAACCTCCACCTCATCCCCATCGTGGCGTATTAAGTTGCTGTACGATGGCAAGTGTCCTTTCTGTCTGCGAGAAGTTAACTTTTTGCAAAAGAAGGACAGAGGTCGAGGTTTGGTTGCTTTTGTCGATATCTCTGACGATAATTACAATCCTACAGAACACGGTGGCGTTGATTTTGAAGCGGCTATGGGGCGCATCCATGCCATTCTGTGGGATGGAACTGTCGTTCGAGATTTGGAAGTTTTTCGCCAGGTATACCAAATTTTAGGGATGGGTTGGATTTACGCGCCTACCAAATGGCCGCTTGTAGCTCCCATTGCTAATAAGTTGTACCAACTATGGGCCAATTGGCGCTTGCAGATGACTGGCAGACCCAGTTTGACCACTCTTGTTGCCCAACGACAAGAACGTCTGGCGTGCAATACAGAGCGCTGTCGTCGCGATGGAAAGTAGCAGGCTGTTTTGGTTGTGTTACTTTTTATTAAGCGATCGCCCGGAATTTTCTAATTTTTATTAAATTACCTTGCTTATTTCCGGAAAATATCTCATATTGATTATCGATTGCCCTATTTTCGCGATCGCGATAAGGGATAGCGACGATCCCGAAATGCACGAACTCCTCTAAAAGAGGTTTTCCTGTTCCTATTTTTGCTTGGTATTCAATCGATATTGCCTTTATAAACCTTGTTGTAGATTTTGAAAAAACGCTTATGTATCCTCTATTTCCTTTAGCCCCCCGCTATCGTCTCGATGACGAACTTCCCTGGTTGGAAGGAATCGACCCGTTGCGCAATTACTGGGTTGCGGTCAACGGCGATCGCGAGTGCATTGTTAAGTTACCGGGATTGAAAGCTAGCTCTTTTGATGAATTCAAGCAACTGATGCGGCAGTTCCGTTCCCTCAAATCGGGAGAATCTATGGAATTGGGAAGTGGCGATCGCGAAGTAAAACTGATCTGCATTAGCTCCAACTGTTTTGCGATCGCTACAGAGAACCACAACGCCCCAGTTTGGCATTTATTTGATATGGAAACCTTGGATAGCTTGCTGATGACGGCACATCCAGATTGGCAGTGTTCTCCAAAAGATATGGACTTGGGCCGTCGGATGTTGGAAACTTCCTGGCAGCAAGATGCCGTGGCATAGATTATCGTTGCAGTTTGGCTAGTTCTTCCCAAGAAGCCAACAGTTTAATACCAACAGCCTGAAGTTGAGTTTGTTGCCCATTTAGCAAAAACAACCAACCCACATTTACGCCAAATAAAGGGGTTTTGACATATCCTTGAACGTAAACTTGCACTTCGCCGTTGTCTAAGGTCTCTGGGAATCCCTTTTGGGGAACTAATTTCATGCCCTGGGCTTGTTGGTGCAAATAGGTAGCGATCGCTTGGCAACCAACAACTGGCTTTTCAAAGGGGGGATGGAGTTCTCCTTGCTGTGCAAATAAATTGGCGGTGCGATCGAAATCGCCGGCATTGAACGTATCAAAGTAGGTACGTACCAGACGATTGTCAACGCCAGCAATCGGAGTTTCTGCTTTGGCAAAATGGAAAACGGACATGGGTGTTCCTTAATAGCTGAGTGTAGTTGTAGGTAGATGCCAGGAAAGGAAATCCCTGACATCCACAAAATCCAAAATTGAGAGAAAGACGAACCGAAACGGTTATTTACTTTTCTTTACAATTTGGTGGCCGAACAGCCAAATTGATTTAAGCCAAGGGATCGACACCCATGTTTACAACTACTTGACGCAGAATGGTGATTTGTTGGTTGAAATCTAGCTGTTCTAGCTGGGAAAGAACTTCCGAAGCCGCAGGCGACATTTTATAGCCTTGAGGCATGGGAATAACCGTGCCATCTTCCATCCATTCAGCCAGACGGTACCAGAAAGCCAGTTTGGTGTTGGCACTTAGCACGCCATAGGCGCGAGTTGACGGTGTATTGACCTTATTGACCAGATCGCGCACGAACTGTAGTTGTTGCTCTTGGGTCATGCTTTTGACCTGGTCGAGCAAGCCGGCAGCCAATTGCAAACGGGCAGCACCCGGTGCAGCAGGCGTGATAGAAATTCCGGTTTGTACGTAAATGAACCAGAGAGCTGCTAGTTGGTCATCGGTTTTGAGGCGCTGGAATTGTGCAATGGTGTTGCTAACAGTTTCTGGCGTAGTGGAAACGAAGGTTTTGACGAAATTGATGTTTGTAGTAGCCATAGCGGTGCCCCAGTTAAAAAAACGACAATAGGAATGGGAGGATTTTGAGTATCTACTCCTATTATGTAAACTTTTTTTACAACCGGCAAATAAGATTTAACTATCTTTGCCGCAAAGAAAGCTTATACTCAAGGCACTGTAGCTATGGTGACCAGCGACCAAATCAAAGACCAGGCCAGGGCTGAAGGCTTTCATCTGGTGGGTATTGCCAGTGTAGAAAGCGATCGCGATCGAACTCCCCAAAAACATTTACAATCCTGGCTAGACAAGGGATATCAGGCGGATATGGATTGGATGGCCCATCCCAAACGCCAAAATATTCGCAGGGTCATGCCTTCAGTGAAATCGATTATTTCGCTGGCTTTGAACTACTACACCAACCACCAACATTCCGAAAATCCCCAAAAAGCCAAAATCTCCCGCTACGGCTGGGGAAGGGATTACCACAAAGTTGCCAGCAAAAAACTCAAAGCCATGGCACGCTGGTTGCGCGCGCAATCCGAAGATATTGAAGTACGCACCTACGTCGATACCGGTCCCGTCCAAGATAAAGTATGGGCAGAACGTGCTGGATTGGGATGGATTGCCAAAAACGGAAATCTCATAACGCGCCAATACGGTTCTTGGGTGTTTTTAGCGGAAATTTTAACCAACCTAGACTTAACCCCCGATACGCCGCATACAGAACATTGCGGTACTTGCACCCGCTGCATCGAAGCTTGCCCCACCGATGCCATTGTTCAACCGTTTGTGGTAGATGCCAACCGCTGCATTGCCTACCACACCATTGAAAATCGCGCCGAAACCCTACCCGAAGATATTCAATCCCACATGCAGGGTTGGGTGGCTGGTTGCGATATTTGTCAGGATGTTTGCCCTTGGAATATCCGTTTTGCTACCGAAACCGATATTGAAGATTTCCAACCCTACCCAGATAACGTTTCTCCAGATTTGGAAGAGTTAGCCAATATTTCCGATGAAGAATGGGATAGGCGTTTTCGGGGATCGGCATTGCGTCGGATAAAACCGTATATGTTGCGTCGCAACGCACAAGCCAACCTCCACTGGCATGGTTAGATGGTTGCCATTAACTTACGGTCCATTTTTGGTCCCAATCCCGCATCAGAAACAAGGCCAAGCAAGCAGCTAGCATCGGCCAAGCAGCGAAAAATAGAATATTGCTGCTGCCATCGTATGGATTTAAATATTTGTTGAAAGCCGATAGCGTAGAAACGGCGTGCATGGCCAGTACGGCACCATAGGTTATGGTTTTTTGGAAACCAATGGCAAATCCCGCAACGATTATCAGTTGGATAGCGCCAATTGCATATACAACGGTTTTTCCCAAGCCAGGCAAAAAATAAAACGTTTCAAAAACAGCAGCGGCATGGGAGGGATTGAGAAATTTATCTACAGTCCAGATTAAGAAAACCAGAACGATGCTTAGCCGCAGCAAAAGCAGGGAAATTTGTATTTTAGCAGTGGCATCCATAGAAGCATTCCTCCAGCGATCGCTATTTCCAAGTTAAACATAGATTTGGCTAGCTATTTTCTGAAAAAGATGGATTGGCTAGCTGCTTCAAGGTATCTCCAGCCACGCGACAGGTACGCCATTCGGAGAAAACATGGGCACCGATACGCTGGTAAAATGCGATCGCTGGTTGGTTCCAAGCCAAAACCTGCCAATCCAGACGGTAGCACCCCCGTTCTACGGCTATTTTAGCGACATATTGCAACAAAGCCGTACCAATTCCCTGGCGGCGGTAGGCTGGTAAAACAAACAAATCTTCTAAATACAAACCCGGCTGTGCCAGGAATGTAGAAAAATTATGAAAAAATAGTGCCTGCCCCACGAGCTTGCCATTTAGGTCTGCTACAATACACTCTGCATATGGACGCTCTCCGAACAGATGTTTTTTCAGCAGCGCCGGCGTTCCTTTGACCTCGTGGGAGAGTTCTTCGTAATCGGCTAGCGCTAGAATAAGCTGAAATATGGCTTCCGCATCGTCGGGAGTGGCGGGTCGAATATTGACGGTAGACGGTAGGGAACTCAATTCGCTGGTTTCCATAACTTGTTGTTGCGACGAATTGACAATGGATGACAGCTTCCAAACCGAAAGAACAAATAGCATCTCTGCTGTGGTGGCAACGCCAACGGGAAATTACGATGCGGCTGGTTGGAATAACAACACACGCACGCCGCAATGGGTGGATGTTTTGGTTGATGTGCCGCAAGCGAGTTCCGAAACCCAGCAGTCGATATACACCTATCAAATTCGGGAAGGTTTGGAAGTGCAGCCGGGGGATATTTTATCAGTTCCTTTTGCTTCCCAACAGATTGGTGCGATCGCGATTCGCCACCGTCAAGAATTGCCCAGGCATCTCAGCGCCGATACCGTGCGATTGGTGGAAGATGTGGTGGTAGCGGGCTTTTTTCGACCCACCTACTGGCAATTGCTGGAAAAGGTAGCCCATTATTACTACGCACCGTTGATGTCGGTGATTCGCACGGCACTGCCACCGGGATTGTTGGGGAAAAGTTCCCGTCGCCTGCGGCTGACCCATAGCTACCGTCAATCCCAGCAAATGTTTCTCAGCCAGCCAGCCCAGGAAGTTTTGGCGTTGCTGCAACAGTCGAAAACAGGGGATTATACTTGGAAATATTTGCGCAAACAGATCCATCGCGCCGATCGCGGTATTCGAGAATTGTTAAAACTGGGATGGGTAGAAAGCTATTTGGAACCCCCCAGACATTCCACACCTAAGTTGCAGCAAGCGGTGACGTTGGTGGGCGAACAACCTGCAGAAAATTTAAGTTACCGGCAGCAGGAAGTTTTGCAAGTTTTGCGCCGCAGCGGTGGCGAGATGTGGCTGCAGGAGTTGCTGCAAATTTGCCGTACCAGTTCTTCGGTGGTGAAGGCACTGCAAAAGAAAGGATGCGTGGAAATTACCCAACAGGAAAGGTTGCGCGCACCCAATGAAGGAACGCCCGCACGGGATGAGGCGAAATCCTTGACAGAATACCAAAGATATGCATTGGAAACCATTTGGGGATTGGATGGCTACGCGCAGGTATTGCTGCACGGTATCACCGGTTCTGGCAAAACCGAAGTTTACCTACAAGCGATCGCGCCTATCCTAGAAGCTGGAAAATCTGCTATCGTGCTAGTGCCGGAAATTGGTTTAACGCCGCAGCTCACAGACCGATTTCGGGCGCGTTTTGGCGATCGCGTTTGCGTGTACCACAGCGCCCTCAGCTCTGGGGAACGGTTCGATGCCTGGCGACAAATGCTTGCCGATACCCCCCAAGTAGTTATTGGCACCCGTACGGCGATTTTTGCGCCCCTGAAACATTTAGGGTGTATTATCTTAGATGAAGAATACGATGCCAGTTACAAACAAGACCGTACACCCACCTACCATGCCCGCACCGTGGCTCAATGGCGTGCCGAGTTAGAACAATGTCCTTTAATTCTGGGGTCTGCTACCCCATCTATCGAAACTTGGGCGCATATTCAGGGTCACTTGTCTCCAGAAACGGCAGAATCTCAAACATCGGTCCCCACCTATTACTTATCTTTACCAGAAAGAATTCACGCACGTCCCCTACCCGATATCGAAGTTGTCGATATGCGCAACGAACTGCGTCAGGGGAACCGTTCTATTTTTAGCCGCCACTTGCAATCGGCTATGCGCGAACTAGAAAATAGCAACGCCCAAGGGATTCTCTTCATTCCCCGTCGCGGTCACAGTACGTTTGTTTCCTGTCGCAGTTGCGGTTATGTTGTGGAATGTCCCAACTGCGATGTTTCCTTGTCTTACCACTATACCTACGAAGGCGCTAGCGAGTGGTTGCGCTGCCACTACTGCAATTTCATGCAACCCCATCCCCAACAGTGTCCGGAATGCGAATCTCCTTATTTAAAACATTTTGGCACGGGCACCCAGCGAGTCATGCAGGAGTTGAACAAAAGATTTCCCCATTTGAATGCCATTCGCTTCGATAGCGATACGACTCGGACCAAAGGTTCCCATCGTGCCTTGTTGGAGCGGTTTGCCCGGGGGTCGGCGAAGCTGTTGGTGGGTACGCAAATGCTTACCAAAGGATTGGATTTGCCGCAAGTGACATTGGTGGGAATTGTGGCGGCGGATGGTTTGTTGAATATTTCTGACTATCGTGCCAGCGAACGGGCGTTTCAGACGTTAACGCAGGTTTCCGGTCGCGCTGGGAGGGGAGAAGACCCCGGCCGGGTGATTTTGCAGACGTATACGCCCAACCATCCGGCCATTGAGGCGGTTTCTAGCTACGATTACCAAGCTTTTGTGGAATCGGAGTTGGAACAACGGGAGGCTTTGGGCTATCCTCCCTACGGCAAGTTGGTTTTGCTGTCTGTGGGTGGATACCATGCAGAAGAGGTGGAGGAAGTGGCAGAACGGCTGACGGCGTATTTGAGGGGGGCGTTGGATGTTCCAGAAGAAGGGGATGGGGAAGAGGCTGGCGTTGATATTTTAGGACCAGCACCAGCACCGATTGTGCGGATTGCCAAGCGCTATCGCTGGCAAGTTTTGTTGAAGTTCGATCGCGATTGTGAGGTAACTTTGCCGGATATCGATGAGTTGCGCCGTCAGTGTCCGGCGGCTGTGAGTTTAACGGTGGATGTGGACCCCATGAATCTGGGGTAACATGGATAAATACTGCCATGCTTGTCAGAAAACATGGCAGTTGCGTTGGTCCCTTGCATTAGTGTAGAAAATGACGCACGTTGGTGAGAACCATAGGGATGCCTAGTTCGTCAGCAGCGGCAATGGATTCGTTGTCGCGCAAGCTTCCTCCTGGTTGGACAATGGCTTGAATACCTTTCGCGGCAGCATTGCGTACGGTATCGTTAAAGGGGAAAAAGCCATCGCTGGCGAGAACGGCACCGTTGGTGCGATCGCCTGCTTGTTCTAAGGCGATTTCAGCGGCACCGACGCGGTTCATTTGACCGGCACCTATGCCGATGGTAGCGCGATCGCGGGTAATGACGATGGCGTTGGATTTCACGTGCTTGCAGGCTTTCCAGGCAAAAAACAGTTCTTCCCACTGTTCGGCAGAAGGTTCGGTTTTGGTGACGACTTTCCACTGACTGGTGTCTTTGATATCTTGGTCGGTGGATTGTACCAAAAAGCCACCTGCGATGGTTTTGACGCTGTGGATGGGACCGTCGAGTAAGTTTTCGAGGGTGAGAACGCGAACTTTGGATTTTTTCTGGAGGATATCGGCAGCTTCTGCATCGCAACCTGGCGCGACCACGCATTCCAGGAACGTTTTGGTTAAAGCCGTGGCGGTGGGGGCATCGATGGCACAGTTTAAAGCAACAATACCACCAAAGGCGGATACGGAATCGGCAGCAAAGGCATTCTCATAGGCTTCTACCAAACGGGAAGCCTGGGCAACGCCGCAAGGATTGGTATGTTTTAACACGGCAGCACAGGGAAGGGCTTCTGGCTGCATAAATTCGGAAATGATGGCCCTGGCTGCTTCTAAATCTACCAAATTGTTGTAGCTGAGTTCTTTGCCTTGCAGTTTCTGTGCGGCTGCCCAGCCGGTTTTTTGGCTGCCGATTTGATACCAAGCAGCGATTTGGTGGGGATTTTCGCCGTAACGCAGTGCTTGAATTTGATGCCCCGCGATCGCATATTGTTGCGGCATAGAAGGGGCAGTGGTAGCATCGGGGCTGGACTGCTGGCTGAGATAAGACGCGATCGCTTGGTCGTAGGCGGTTGTATGCCAAAATGCCTGGGCAGCACAATTTTGGCGGAACGCCTGGCTGGTATGGCCGTTATTTTGCCGCATATCTTCCAGACAGTTTTGGTATTGCTGTGGGGAACACAGAACCGTTACATGCTGGAAATTTTTGGCTGCCGAACGCAACAAGGTAGGTCCACCAATATCAATTTGTTCGACCGCATCTGGCATGGTAACGCCGGGTTGGGCAATGGTTTGTTCGAAGGGATACAGGTTCACCACTACCAAATCGATGGCGCGAATTTGATTGTCTTCCAAATCCTGTTGGTCTTGGGGAAGATCTCGCCGACCTAAAATTCCCCCATGAATTTTGGGATGCAGTGTCTTGACCCGTCCGCCCAACATTTCTGGAGAACCAGTATAGTCGGATACCTGCGTCACCGGCAATCCTGCCTCCGTTAGAGTACGTGCCGTTCCACCGCTACTGAGCAGTTCGAAACCAAATTCTTCCACTAGAGAACGAGCAAATTCGACCAAATTGGTCTTGTCAAAAGTACTTAGCAGTGCTACACGCGCCATAATTTTCCATAGTTGATTGACTGCGGATAAACTTTGCTATTGTACCCCGATCGCGTTCCTTCTCCAAAACAATTCAAACGATTTTTTCCAGAATTTTGTAGGTTGTTCTTGGCAAAATCGGGAGGTTGAGTTATGGGGATAGGAATAAATTGGAAGTTGCTCTTCGTATGGCGAAGATAATTGGCAAAAAACCGTTGGTTCTTTTTATTTGTCCATATTTGGAAGCTGCAAATTGCCCGATTCTGTATTAGTGACGAGATTTTCGCGATGGTGAATTTGGTCTGGAAAGGATCGAAAATGTTTGAGAAACGAGCGATCGAATTTTTCCTGGTATGGTAGCAATTCTATTGGCGGAAACTCTACGTATATGTCATATAGCAATTGTAAATAAACATGAAAATTTTCTATCCATGTGGGAGTCAAAACGTTTGCGTTTTCATGGAAAACGCTAGAAGCTGCCAGCTACCGAACAACTAAGAAATGCCATCGAGTTGCCACCAGAAAATTGCTTAAGTTTCTTTAACAAAGTTCGAAGAATTCGAGCGAGAAAAGATAATTTGGAAATTGCCACGATTCGGAGGCTATGCTAAGTTCTCTATGTTTGTCACCTCGATATGCCACAACGGAAAAACAACCCCATGCAGGGGAAAGCCAACCAGGTCAACCCGAAATAGCGATCGCCAAATTCCCGCTAGCTGGTATACATTTTTCCATAAAAACTAGCAGCGATCGCGGCATTGAGGGGAATGTCTGGGTCCAAACTCCCCCCCCAGCTGGTTAGGGCGCAAGTCGTGCTAAGATAGAAGGTGTTTGTAAAGACTGTTCCTGTAAACTGTCTGTTCGGGGCATTCGCGAACACCAAATGTTCGCCTGGTTCTATCAGTACGCGAAAAAAGCCTCGCACAGTATTGATAACTCGGGATGCCGCATGGTCCGACACAAAAACGAACAGGGAGTTCGTGTAAGACACCAAGGCGCTGATTGTTGCAAACTGTTTAAAATTCTTAAACCTATAGCCTGGGGAGTAGGTCAAGATTACAATAGATAAGGTAAGTAAATGTACAGATATAGGGAGCAATTATTTATGACTGCTGGCGATCCCAACGGTCCAATTTTCCTCTCCGAACGTGAAATGGAAGTTATCGAACTGGTAACTGCTGGCTTAACCAACCAGGAAATTTCCCAACGCCTGGAAATTAGCAAACGAACGGTTGACAATCATATCAGCAACATTTTGAACAAAACGGCAACAGAAAATCGGGTGGCTTTGGTGCGATGGGCTTTGCAATGGGGTAAAGTCTGTTTGGATGATGTTAATTGTTGTACGATACCGCAACCCCAATCTTCTTCGGCTGCTGCTGTAGAAGATGCCCCCAAAGATGCAGTATCGTAGCCTATTCAAAAAGGGGATATGACTCACCCATCCGTTCAAACTGCTCAAGAAAGCCAATTATATTACCAGTTAAGCTGTGCTGGCTTGCCTCTCGGTGTCTACCGGGAGGTTGCCAGTCATTTGCGACAAGTGATAGGGGTGGAAACTGGATTGGCATCGCCAACAATTTCCCAATTTGACTACTACCAAAGTCAAGTGGGTTATTTGTGGCTGCGCTATACAGAAAATGCTTCCTTAGCTTCCCGCCAACAAGTCGATCGAATTTTAGCTTACTACGGCGATCGCTTTGGAGAATGGCAAATAGCCTCTTAGGGACAGAAAATGTGATAGGCTCGAAATTCCTCGTTCCTTGTTCGTTTCCCATCGATCGCGATCGGTTTATATGCCTTCTACGATAGAAACCTTACAAAATCGTTTTCAACAAGCTCTGGTAGCCGCGTTTGGCCAGGAATATGCCGAATGCGATCCGTTGCTTGCTCCTACCAACAATCCCAAATTTGGCGACTACCAATCCAATGTCGCCATGTCTTTGGCCAAGCCACTGCAGCAAAAACCAAGAGACATTGCTACTCAGATTGTAAACTCTTTAGAAGTTGGCGACATCAGCCAACCACCGGAAATTGCCGGTCCTGGATTTATCAATATCCGACTGACCTCAGCCTACCTCATCGAACAACTGCAACAAATTCAGGCGAGCGATCGCTTGGGGATAGAATCCGCCGATCCTCCCCAGCGGGTGGTGGTCGATTTTTCCAGTCCCAACATCGCCAAGGAAATGCACGTCGGTCACCTACGCTCTACCATTATTGGTGACTGCCTTGCCAGAATTTTAGAATTTCGCGGCCACGACGTACTTCGCCTCAACCACGTGGGGGATTGGGGAACCCAATTTGGTATGCTTGTTGCTTACTTGCGTGAAGTTTGCCCGGAAGCGATCGCCGGCGATTCTGCCTTGGATTTGGGCGATTTGGTTGCGTTTTACAAGCAAGCGAAAAAGCGATTTGACGAAGATGAAAACTTTCAAACCAAAGCCCGTCAGGAAGTCGTCAAACTTCAATCCGGGGATGAAGAAAGCGTTCGCGGCTGGAAGTTCCTGTGCGAACAGTCGCGGCAAGAATTTCAAGTTATCTACGATTTGTTAGATGTCAAGCTGAGCGAACGTGGAGAATCTTTTTACAATCCCTTGCTTTCACAAGTTGTAGAAGATTTAGATAAGTTGGGGTTGTTGGAAACCGACCAAGGTGCCAAGTGCGTTTTCTTGGAAGGGTTTACCAATCGCTCTGGCGACCCGCAACCGCTAATCGTTCAAAAAAGCGACGGCGGCTACAACTACGCTACGACGGATTTAGCAGCTTTGCGCTATCGGGTGGAACAAGACGGTGCCGATCGCATTATTTACGTCACCGATGCCGGACAGGCCACTCACTTTGCCCAGGTGTTTCAAGTAGCCAAACGTGCTGGTTGGTTGCCGGAAGATGTAGAAGCGGTACACGTGCCCTTTGGTTTGGTGCAAGGGGAAGGCGGCAAAAAACTGAAAACCCGGGCTGGGGAAACCGTTCGCTTGCGAGATTTGCTGGATGAAGCGATCGCGCGTGCCAAAAAAGATTTAGAAACGCGCTTGGCAGCGGAACAGCGAGAAGAATCCCCGGAATTTATCGATTGGGTGGCGCGGGTGGTTGGCATCAGCGCCGTCAAATACGCCGATTTGAGTCAAAATCGTACCAGCAACTACGTCTTTAGCTACGACAAAATGCTGGCCATGCAAGGGAATACCGCACCTTACATGCTGTATGCTTACGTACGGATTCAAGGCATCTCTCGCAAAGGCGGTATTGATTGGGAAACCAGTCAAGAATTGGTGCAAGCATCGGAGTTTCAACTGCAACTCAACGACGAGTTGGAAATGGCGCTGGGCAAACACATTCTGCAGTTGGGCGAAGTTTTGCAAGAAGTAGAATCCGAACTGATGCCCAACCGTTTGTGTCAGTATTTATTTGAGCTAAGTCAAAAGTTCAACCAGTTTTACGACCGTTGTCCGGTTTTACAAGCTGACGAACCCCAACGTACTTCCCGTTTGGTGCTTTGCTATCTAACAGCACGTACGCTTAAGTTGGGACTATCTTTGTTGGGAATTCCGGCTTTAGAACGAATGTAATACCAAATCCGATACGTGAGAACTACGTTTTACATAGAGGAGGGGGAAGAAGGGCAAGAAAACTACAGGAAGTTCTGAAGTGGGGGTATTTTTCGGGTTTTAGCAGTTCGGATTTTGTATAAGCGGTCTTGTCAGTAGCGTTGTTGCTATCCATCAGCAACGCTACTTGATTTGCTGGTTAGGCAATGTTGAAGTGAATGGCTGGATTTTGGAAGTTGCGAAAGATAGATTCCGCTGTTGTATTGGTATTGCGTTTGCTACGACAAACACTGGAAAGCGTTTCTAGCAAAATGGGAATATTAAAGGGCTTGACCCAATAGGTAGTTTGGTGGTATATAGAAGTAACAATTCGCTCCATGGTTGTTGTCGTAGCTAAAACAACAATGGGGATGTCGGTGGTAAGGGGGTGGTCGTACAAGCGATTGAGAAATTTCCTAAATTCTAAAGGAAACATGGCATCGCAGACAATGGCATCGGGAATGCATTCAGTAGCTAATTGCAATCCTGCCTCTCTGTTTTCGGTCGCTATAACTTCCCACTTTTGTGCTTGTAGTGCTTCTTTCAGTATTTGCCGCAAGTAGCGATCGCTTTCTACAAGAAGAATTTTCAGCATATACGGACCCCCTGTCAATGAATGATGGCGTGTTTTTTCGGTCTTCACTTTATATTGTTTGGGTTCTGGATGCTTCATGGCATCAGCTAGATAGCTGAAATCTATGTTTGTATCTAAGCCAAAAAGCGTAGATCTACCTTCAATATAGTTT
>CAYZHY010000067.1:0-21207 GCA_964477525.1 uncultured Geitlerinema sp.
GAGGGGGAAGAGGGGGATGAAGACTGCAGGTAGTGAAGTGGGAGAATTTTTCGGGTCTTCGCAGTACGGATTTCGTATAAAATCTTGCAGCCATGCACTATTGACGTTTGATTTGGAAACACTATACACAATTGAGTGCATTCGCCAACAGTACAATCATCCCATAGCCACCTCGATCGTTGTGATGGATATGGAATTCCATTGTTTCACCATTCGCACCACCACTGTCGCCAACTCTGGCAAATGACGGTGAACACTCGTTGCTAAAAACTGGAATTCTTCTCCAAGATAAAACGCGATCGTGCTCGAATTCTACAAAACCCTACCGACACTAGCAACACGAAGGGAGCTTCTGCTTACAACTTCCCGAACGAGGTTTCCTTCCTTCCTACCCAACAACTAGTATTTGTGGCAACCTAAAATCAGAAGCAAAACCAAACTGTTTTGCGAAAAACCCTTTCCATTTTGCAAGCATCCAAATAGGATAAACCATGCAAACCTTATCAAACGACACTACTGCCGCCCCACAAAACGAAAACCAGCTAACTGATACAGTTATCCACAGACGAAAAACTCGTCCCGTACCAGTGGGGAACGTAACCATTGGTGGTGGACATCCAGTCGTCGTCCAATCCATGATTAACGAAGATACCATGGATACCGACGGCTCGGTAGCTGCCATTCGCTACCTACACGAACAGGGCAGCGAAATTGTCCGCGTCACCGTTCCCAGTATGGCTCATGCCAAGGCTGTAGCCAAGATTAAAGACAAACTAAAAGAAACCTACCAAGACGTTCCTTTGGTAGCTGACGTTCACCACAATGGCATGAAAATTGCCTTAGAGGTAGCGAAATACGTAGATAAAGTTCGCATCAATCCTGGACTATACGTTTTTGAAAAACCCAAACCCAACCGTACCGAATATACGCAAGCTGAATTTGACGAAATCGGGAAAAAAATTCGAGAAACCTTAGAACCTTTGGTCGTTTCGTTGCGAGACCAGGGGAAAGCCATGCGTATCGGCGTTAACCACGGTTCCCTTGCCGAACGCATGCTATTCACCTACGGTGATACGCCAGAAGGCATGGTGGAGTCGGCCTTAGAATTTATCCGTATTTGCCAGTCCCTCAATTTCCACAATCTGGTTATTTCCCTCAAAGCTTCTCGGGTTCCGGTCATGTTGGCTGCTTATCGCCTCATGGTCAAACGCATGGATGAGTTGGGAATGGATTATCCCTTGCATCTAGGCGTAACCGAAGCTGGCGACGGCGAATACGGACGCATCAAGTCTACTACCGGCATTTCCACACTACTTGCCGAAGGCATCGGCGATACCATTCGCGTTTCCCTAACCGAACCTCCCGAAAAAGAAATCCCGGTTTGCTACAGCATCTTGCAATCGCTGGGATTGCGGAAAACTATGGTCGAGTACGTGGCTTGTCCTTCTTGCGGCCGTACGCTGTTTAATTTAGAAGAAGTCCTGCAAAAAGTACGGGAAGCTACTTCCCACTTAACTGGATTGGATATTGCAGTTATGGGTTGTATTGTCAACGGTCCTGGCGAAATGGCAGATGCCGATTATGGCTATGTAGGCAAACAACCTGGTTATATTGCTTTATATCGCGGTCGCGAAGAAGTTAAGCGCGTTCCTGAAGAACGAGGTGTGGAAGAATTGATTAATTTGATCAAAGAAGATGGACGTTGGGTCGATCCTTAAATGTAGCTATTCAAAATAGTTACTACAGAGGAAGGAAAACCGGCTCTTTTTGGGTCGTCTTTCCTTTCTCTATAAGCAATTCAAAATACAAGGAAATGGAAGTTTTCCTGAATGGAGAACTCCCTATAAAGGAGGAGCGCTGAATCTGACAAGGCGATCTTTATCTCTCCTTTATATGTTTATTTTATATGTTTTTTTTATATGATTTGTCTACAATGCAATTGTGTAGGGAGTCTTCGCGCATTTCCACTACAGGGTTTTAAAATCTTTCAACAATGCATCATTGACATTTGATTTGAAAACACTATACTAAGATGTTCGTGAAATGGCGATCGTCGCTAAACTCGGGGAAAAACCTTGGCCCCTACATGGTTTAGCCGTCGGCATTTGGTCTAAAAACGCGATATTTCGTTAGGATAGCAGCGATGGGGACTGGTTTTTAGGACAAAGGTCGTTTCAATTCTAAAAATTGTTCGGAATCTAGAAACAAACTTGCGTACAGTACAATAGGGATTTCGTTCTCGATTTCCAGCTTGTGCTACAGTGGTTGACTGGTAGCTGTTCGAGCGCACCTCGTTTGCCATATTGACCCATTGTCCCCGGAAGAATTAGTAACCAGAGCATCGAAAGTTATGTTAATCTGAAGCTAATAGAATTTTTCTTAAAGGTTGATGTGTCAGTATGTCCTACTAGGCTCGATTGTAAGCCCAAAGTTTCGCCAACCCACCACTAAAACAATTTCCGTATGTTCGATTTGACATCCGGCACCTGGTTGGAAAATTTTTGGCAATTTCTTCTTGATGGGCTAACCAAGCCCCGCGATCGTATGAAAACCGATGAAAGGACCGTCGTCCGAACAAACTTGGGAGCGTTTTCCCACCATGTTGTAAAAATGTCCCCTACTTTCTAAAGCGGACGATGGCAACAGCACCACGAACATCACCGGCGTTGATGTTCGGTCAAAAAAATCGGCGAGCGTACTCCCTATGCAGTTTTTCCCAGCTGAGCTAGACAAATGGCTATAAATACCCGTGGGCTAGTACTTGGTGCTACTATAGTTACCGTTGCTACCGTTACTGGAGCTGGCATTCACGTTCAAGGACAACCTTTTTTTAAGGATAGTCCGAAAGAGCTTGTGGATGAGGTTTGGCAAATTATCGATAAGAGGTATGTAGATGCTACCTTTAACCAGGTGGATTGGCAAGCCGTACGTCAAGAATACTTGAACCGCACGTACAGCGATAAAGAAGAAGCTTACAAGGCCATCCGTGAAATGCTGGATAATTTGGATGACCCCTATACGCGGTTTATGAATCCGGAAGAGTTTAAGAATATGCAGATCGATACTTCCGGAGAACTGACTGGGGTGGGCATCCAAATTACTCAGGAGGAGGAAACCAAAGAGTTGGTCGTAGTTTCTCCCATTGAAGATACGCCAGCGTTTGATGCCGGAATTCAGTCGCAAGATGTCATTGTAGAAATTAACGGTCAAAGTACCGAAGGGATGGATCTCAACGATGCGGTGGAAAAAATTCGCGGTCCCATCGGTAGCGAAGTTACTTTGACCATTCGCCGCGATGGCAAGGAAATGGAGTTTACCATTACCCGCGCTCGCATCGAAATTCATCCGGTACGCCACGAAATGCGGCAAGTATCCGAGAAGAAGATTGGCTATATTCGCCTCATTCAGTTTAGTTCCAATGCGGCTGAAGAAATGCGAGCTGCCATTAATGAGTTGGAAGAAAAAGACGTACAAGGATATATTCTCGACTTGCGTTCCAATCCAGGAGGGTTGCTCTTTTCTAGCGTGGAAATTGCCCGCATGTGGTTGGAAGATGGCACGATTGTCTCTACGGTTAACCGTAGCGGCCAAATGGACCGTCAAAAGGCGAATGGTAGTGCTCTGACGCAAGAACCTCTGGTAGTTTTGGTGGATAAGGGGTCGGCTAGTGCCAGCGAAATTTTGGCTGGTGCTTTGCAAGACAACGAGCGAGCGACTTTGGTAGGTTCCCAAACCTTTGGTAAAGGGTTAGTGCAATCGGTACAGCAAGTTGGAGACAATTCAGGACTTGCCGTGACCATTGCTAAATATTTAACCCCAGACGGTCGCGATATTAATAAAGAAGGTATTGAGCCTGATGTAACTGTTGAGCTAACCGAAAAACAACGGGAAAAGCTTAGGGAAAATCGCAAGAGAATTGGGACTAAGGCAGATTTGCAATATGTGAAAGCCAGGGAAGTGCTGTTGCAAAAGTTGAATTAAAAATCGCTTTGTCAGTGTCGTAGTGCGTCTTGTTTTATTTGGTGGGTCGAGGGATAATCCGAAAGACCGGTGCCTTTGGAATACCAAGCTAGCCATGGCATTGCTTCCCACTTTAGGCTACATAGCTACTACTTACGAACAGCATATTTTGACGATTTTCGAGAAACTCCCCAGGCGGGATGCGAGATTTTGCAACTGGTTAGCTAACTTGTTGCGATCGCAATTGTGCGAGTTCCACCGGGGCAACGGCACCGCAGTTGGTAATAATAGCGGTAATGAAATCGGCTGGGGTAACATCAAAGGCAGGATTGTAATAATCGACCCCATCGGGACAAATTTGCGTATCCCCTATTTGATACATTTCTTTGACATCCCTTTGTTCGATAGGAATTTCGGTGCCGCTGTCTAGTTGAAAATCAATTGTAGATAAGGGAGCAGCTACGAAAAAGGGAATATTGTGAGCTTTGGCGACTAGGGCTAGGCTGTACGTACCAATCTTGTTTGCCGTATCGCCGTTGGCAGCAATGCGATCGGCACCCACGACCACAGCATCGACCATTTTTTGCTGCATGCAGTGAGCAGCCATGCTGTCAGTTATGACGGTAACGGGAATTTTTTCTTGGACGCATTCCCAAGCCGTGAGCTTAGCTCCTTGCAAGCGGGGACGGGTTTCACCGGCATAGACTCGTTCCAAACGGGATTCCCCCCAGGCAGAACGCACCACCCCCAAAGCCGTACCGTACCCAGCGGTGGCAAGAGAACCGGTGTTGCAATGCGTGAGCAAACGGAGCTTCTGTGGCGTTGTGGGTAACACTTCCAAACCGCTCTTGCCAATAGCCTGACAAGTCTCAATATCTTCCTGGTTAATGCGCTGTGCTGTGGCCAACAATACTTGCTTGATATGTTCTATATTCCCCACCGTTTGGCGAGCGGTTTTCAACATGCGATCGCACGCCCAAAATAAATTTACCGCTGTCGGACGAGTTCCTTTGAGAACATTCGCCACTTCTTCCAAGCGAGCCAGAAAATCTCCCCGGTCCGAGGTATCGATATCTCGCGCTCCCAAATACATGCCATACGCCGCCGCCACACCAATCGCAGGCGCACCGCGTACGATCATGCTCTTAATCGCTTCTGCCATATCTTCATAGCGGCGAATTTCCACAATCGCATATTCCGTAGGCAGTTGTGTCTGGTCGATAAGGGCGACGTGGTCTTTTCTCCAGATAACCGGATAAAGCATGGTGGTTCTTCACACTAGGGATCAAAAAATAAAAAACTGGATTCAAAAATGATTGTAGCACCAAGAATTCCCCAAACTAGCAGTCAATTCGCCAGGGGAATTCTTGATGCTACCGAAATAACAAGTTAGCTAACTACCAAAGAGCCAACCAACCTGTTATTGATGGACAACGGATGGTTGAGAAGCGTATTTCGCACGAATGTTTTCCGCCATCTGTGCGGGAGTCAGTCCCACTTCTGCCTTAGCTTCGTCAGGTTTGGCGTGGTCCACCAGTTGGTCGGGAACGCCGAGGCGCAACAAGGGAACCAAAATATCGGCATCCATCAAAGCTTCGGCTACAGCAGAACCAAAGCCACCCATGACGCAACCTTCTTCCATGGTCACCACGCGTCCAATTTGTTCCGCTTTCGGCAAAATCAACTCTTTATCCAACGGTTTCACAAACCGAGCGTTGATGACCGTGGCTTCCATGCCGTGTTCGCTCAAGATTTCTGCCGTTTGCACTGCGGGATGGACCATGGAACCGTAAGCCACAATCAATAGGTCTTCTCCGTGGCGGAGAATTTCACCCTTGCCAATGGGAAGAGATTCCCAACCTTCTTCCATCAGCGGTACGCCGTAGCCATTACCGCGAGGATAGCGCATGGCAATGGGACCATCGGTGTGTTCGATGCCAGTGACCAACATGCGTTGCAGTTCGGCTTCGTCTTTAGGAGCCATGGCGGTCATGTTTGGCAGGCAACGCAAGTAGGCAATGTCGTACAAACCTTGGTGGGTGGGACCGTCAGCACCCACAATCCCAGCTCGGTCGATACAGAAGAAAACAGGTAGGTTTTGGATGCAAACGTCGTGGATAATTTGGTCGTAGGCACGCTGCAAGAAAGTGGAATAAATGGCAGCAACCGGACGCAGTCCCTCGCAAGCCATACCGGCAGATAGGGTTACTGCGTGTTGTTCGGCGATACCTACGTCAACATATTGGTTGGGCAGTTCGGCGTGCAGTTTGTCCAACCCCGTTCCTGTAGCCATGGCGGCGGTGATGCCCACAATTTTGGGTTGGTTTTCTGCTAGTTTGACCAGGGTGTGGGCAAATACTTTCGAGTATTTGGGGGGTTTGGGTTTGCTGGCAGGTAAGGCTTTGCCGGTAGATAAGTTAAAGGGGGTTTGGGCGTGGTAGCCGACTTTATCTTTTTCGGCGATTTCGTAGCCTTTGCCTTTGGTGGTTGCTAGGTGGAGCAGAACCGGACCGGAAATTTCGTGTGCTTGGTTGAATGTGTTAATCAGTTCTTCAATGTTGTGACCGTTCACCGGTCCCATGTAAGTAAAGCCCAGTTCTTCAAAAACCGCACCCACTTTGGGAACGGCTAGGCGTTTCATGCCTTCTTTGAAGCGTTGCAGTTCCGGACTCAAAGACTCGCCAAAGAAAGGCAAGTGTTTGAACTGTTCTTCTAGGTTGTCCGTGAGGAACTGCATTGGCGGACTTAGCCGCATTTTGTTGAGGTAACTAGGAATAGCACCAACGTTGGGCGAGATGGACATTTCGTTGTCGTTAAGGATGACCAAGAGGTTGGTGTTGGGGAGGTGACCGGCGTGGTTGATGGCTTCTAGGGCCATACCGCCGGTTAAAGCACCATCGCCGATGATGGCGGCTACTTTGAAATTTTCTCCCTTGCGATCGCGCGCTAGCGCCATGCCCAAGGCTGCGGAAATACTGGTGGAGGCGTGACCAGCGCCAAAATGATCGAAACGGCTTTCACTACGTTTGAGATACCCAGCGATGCCATCTTTTTGACGCAGGGTATGGAAGCGGTTATACCGCCCAGTTAGCATTTTGTGGGGGTAGCCTTGGTGACCCACGTCCCAAACCACTTTGTCTCGATCTAAGTCAAGGGTTTGATATAAAGCTAACGTGAGTTCCACAACGCCCAACCCAGGACCTAGGTGACCGCCGCTGGTGGAAACGGTTTGTAAATGTTTTTCCCGGATTTGCCGCGCAATTTGCTCTAGTTGGGCTACGGAACAGCCATGCAACTGGTTGGGATGAACGATTTCGCTTAAATGCATATTTCAACGATCCCCTTGAGGATATACGCCTATGCTGGCTATCGCTATAAAGGCGATGCTAGCACTCGATTGAAAGCTTATATTTAGTAGTTTTACTAAAATTAAACAATAATGGTAGGGGATTAGCAAAATTTTCAGAAAATTTCGGTGGAGATGCTGATTTTGCCGGCAATTTTCGCTTCAACTTTAATGAAGAAACGATTTGGGAAAATCGCCTGGTGACGGTAGTTTGCTATGTCTGGTGCGGCTGGGATGTGGGAGAGAAAACTACACAAAACTATACATTGCGAACAATAAGAGTAAAATGGACAAACCCAGCACCAAGGTAGCCTGCCACTGACGTGCTTGGGTGGAAGGAAACAAGGTTTCTCGTACCCAAATAGACGTGGCTGAGCCCAGAGCATAACTGGAACCCAGCCACAAATAAGGCCATTGTCCTTGAAACGTCCAAACACCAAATAAGGCCACGGCTAGGGAAAGCATCACCATCTCGACCGAACGTGGTGGTGATGATTGTAAAGCCAGCCGACAAGTCTGACACCAAAATTGCCAAAGTCTCATGAGTAGGATATAGAAAGCCTGCTCGCCATATTGCTGGGGATTGTAGCATGTTGCGAACAGAAGTTCAAACTTGGCTGTCAAGCGCCTAACTTTGAATAGAGTGTTGGTACGAATGTGATTGGTTTTGGTATTTTTGATTGTGCTGTTGCAGGTAATGGCAAGCCGTTTCCATATCTACCTGCGGGAAATTTTTGTAAAATCGGCTAACGCTGAGGAAAGGTTCTGGCGTTTCTAAAATTACCGTGCGATCGCAGGCTTTTTTCAACAGTTCTACCACTTCCGGCGGTGCCACTGGCGCACAAATCCAAATTTGCTCTGGATTTTTCGCTCGTAAGGCTTGGGCAGCAGCTAGCATGGTCATACCAGTGGCCATACCATCATCCACCAACATGGCAATGCGTCCACTAGGGTCGACATCCGGACAGTATGCTCCCAGCTGTTGGGATTGTTTGACAGCTTTTTGATACGCTGCTTGCCAAGCACTGTTCCTGTCAGCTTCTTGAGGTTGGTGGCGAGACCAAAGGGTATGACCGTCCGTTGTAACTGCACCAATCGCCAATTCTTCATTGTCCGGCATAGTGATTTTTTTGGTAACCATCACGCTCAGGGAACAATCTAATTTTTCGGCAACTGGAGCAGCAACGGGCAATCCTCCCCTTGGCAAAGCATAGACAATTGAGTTGGGCATTTGGTTTGGGGAGTGCTGCTGGGAACGCTGTTGTTCCATATAAAAAGCCACCGCTTTCGCCAGCAAAATACCGGCTTCTGTGCGATCGGCGAACGCCAGGGAAGTAGACATAAATTTCAACCTCCCAAAAAATGTACTTTGTTTGCTTCTATCATGGCTGAATTCGAGCTATGGTGCGGCCATTTCCATACAAAACGACACATTGCAGAAATAGCAAATTGTATCCATCTATTTGTTGGTTGGTTTTTCTACTTTCGAGCAACTCCAAGCTACAAACCAGTTGCTTCTAATACCATCATATCCAAATCTTGTGTTAGCCAAATCCCCAGCGCGATCGAGATCCCTTTTTAATAATTTTATTGTGGGGGATTTGAACCGTATTTTGCATGGGGATGGACGCTAGTAAGTAGCCAACCAAAGGTGAAAACAAAAATCTTTTGAACAAGGAAAGGGAATCTCCCCCTACGGATATTGTTTGCAAATCCAATAAACTTATTGTTGTATTTGCCAATAGTTGGCAACCTATCAAAAATTTAACATATCCAATCGCATCAATTCCGATATCCGAACTACGGAAAATAGGAATTTCCCATCTTGCTAAATTGGTATTTTCTTTTTTATCTTTTTCAAGTCAAGCAACTTCATGCCAACTTACTGAAAAAATAGCCAAAACCTAAAAACAAAAATCACCACCATGCATAGAAACTTTTCCAACCATCCCAGCACATCCAACAAGTTTAATGCTGCGATCGCCCCATCAATTGGCCAAAACCTGCAAAAACAGATCGGTTTTCCAGAGAAACCTCATAGCGATCGGTTGATATAGAGATTCACAGCTAACCGAGCGAAAATCCCCCATCCCTGCAAATTGTTGGTTCTAGGAAAACAGGAAACTTGCGATCGTTGCCCTTAGTTCTACTTATTTCAGTGCTACCAGCAACCTTGTACAATAAAATGTATGGTTCTGACGAGCCACTATCGAAATTCGAGCCAACGTCAAGGAAACAAGTAAAGGAACATACACACAACCAGCGATCGCAACTATCTATCCCATGGCCTTCTCCCTGAACCCCATTGAATTTTTATCCAGGTCAAGGGAGCCCATACATAACAGCCAAAAACAGTAGCTATACTGAACCCATCCCACTATCTTCAAGATTCATCAGAAACAAAGGAGGAATTATGCGAGCAGTACTAATGGCTGGTGGATCTGGTACGCGCCTGCGACCATTAACCTGCGATTTACCCAAACCAATGGTTCCGGTTCTCAACCGCCCCATTGCCGAACATATCGTAAACCTGCTCAAACGCCATCACATCACCGAAATCATTGCCACTCTCCACTACCTCCCAGACATAATGCGAGACTACTTTCAAGATGGCAGCGAGTTTGGCGTTCAAATGACCTATGCTGTCGAAGAAGAACAACCCCTAGGCACCGCCGGTTGCGTTAAAAACATTGAAGAACTGCTCGACGGTACTTTTCTCGTGATCAGCGGTGACAGCATTACTGACTTCGACCTCAGCGATGCCATTCGCTACCACAAAGAAAAAGGTTCCAAAGCTACCCTCGTCCTTACCCGGGTTCCCAACCCTGTAGAATTTGGCCTGGTCATCACCGACGACCAAGGGCGTATTTGCCGTTTTCTGGAAAAACCCTCCACCGGCGAAGTATTTTCCGATACCGTCAACACCGGTACTTATATCCTAGAACCAGAAGTTCTCCAATACATACCTGCCAACCAAGAATTTGACTTTTCCAAAGAACTGTTTCCCTTGCTGTTGGAAAAAGGCGAACCTATATACGGATACATTGCCGACGGTTATTGGTGCGATGTGGGACACTTAGAAGCATATCGGGAAGCCCAATATGACGCTCTCAAAAACAAAGTTGAAATTGAAATCGACTACCAAGAACAGCAACCAGGTATCTGGATCGGATCCAATACCACCATTGCCGACGATGCCCACATTGAAGCTCCCGTGATTATTGGCGAAAACACTCGCATCGGTCCGGGAGTAAACGTACGTTCGGGAACGGTCATTGGCGATAATGTCACAGTTGGCAGCTACGCCGATCTCAACCGTCCGATTGTTTGGAACGGCAGCATCATTGGCGAAGAAGTCCATCTAGAAGCTTGTGTCATTGCCCGGGGAGCGCGGGTAGACCGTCGCGCTCACTTACTAGAAGGAGCGGTCATTGGTTCCCTGTCCAGCGTTGGCGAAGAAGCCCTCATCAACACCGGCGTTCGCGTGTGGCCCAGCAAAAAGATCGAATCGGGAGCCACCCTCAACATCAACCTGATTTGGGGAAGTACTGCCCAGCGCAACTTGTTCGGACAGCGAGGGGTCAGCGGCTTGGCCAACATCGACATCACCCCCGAATTTGCCGTAAAATTGGGAGCTGCCTACGGCTCGACCCTCAAACCCAATTCCCAAGTGGCCGTTTCCCGCGATCAGCGCAGCATTTCTCGTATGGTGTCTCGCTCCTTCATATCGGGCTTAATGTCAGTGGGCATTCACGTGCAAAACATGGAAGCTACCGCCATTTCCGCAGCTCGCGCTGTTTTGCCAAGTTTACCAGTTGACGGTGGCGTTCACGTTCGTTTGCATCCCGATCGCCCAGATTGTCTTCTTATTGAAATCTACGATGAAAAAGGCATTAATATCTCGAAAGCCAAAGAGAAGAAAATAGAAGGTGCCTATTTCAAAGAAGACATCCGGCGGGTACCGATTCCCGAAATTGGCAATGTAGCCTATCCCACGCAAGTTATTGATAGTTACAGCGTTGGTTTTGAACGAAACTTAAAAAGCGAAGCCGTACGCGCCAGCCACTCGAAGGTCGTCATTGACTACAACTACTCCGTATCCGGTGCTATCTTACCACAATTGCTAGCCAAATTTGGTTGCGATGCAGTAGTACTGAACGCCAGTTTGAAACAAATTGGTACTACATCCAGCGAACGGGAAGATTTGCTGCAGCAGTTGGGTCGCGTGGTAGAAGCGCTCAAAGCCAACTTTGGCGTTCAGATTTCTGCAAACGGCGAGCAACTGATTCTCACCGATGAGGCTGGCTTGCCCATTCGCGATGAGATGCTCACGGCTTTGATGGTGACTTTGGTGCTAACCAATCACCCCCGCAGTACGGTGGTGGTTCCGGTACACGTATCCAGTGCTGTGGAAAAAATTGCCCGTCGCCACGATGCCAATGTGATTCGTACAAAATTCAATCCCACGGCTTTGATGGAAGCTTGTCAGGAAAGCTCCAATGTGGTTCTCGGCGGCAGTGCGGAAATGGGCTTTATTTTCCCGCAGTTGCATCCCGGGTTCGATGCGATGTTCTGCGTGGCCAAACTGATTGAAATGCTGACCTTGCAAGAACGCACCTTGGGTCAGGTACGTTCGGAATTGCCTCCAGTTTACCACAAGAGCTATACTATGCGCTGTCCGTGGACGGTGAAAGGAGCGTTAATGCGGTATTTGGTGGAAACTTATCCACCGGAGATTACCGAGTTAATTGACGGTGTTAAAATTTTTGATACCCAACAACGAGATAACTGGGTGTTGATTTTGCCAGATGCTGGCGAACCGTTGGTACATATTTTTGCCAATGGGGACGATCGCGATTGGGTTGATGAAACTCTTTGGCGACACCGTACGAATATTCAAGAATTTATCGATCGCGAACAAGGGGTAGCTGCTTCTAAGGAAGAAGATATTACCTAACGATCGAATTTTGGTAGGGGAAGTGGGAAGGCGAGTTGTACTGGATTGCGTCGTTGTTCCCATCTTCCCAGAACGACGATTTGGTTACATCATCATCAAACTGAGGGCAACCTTATGAACAATTGCATTTTAATGGCAGAAATTGTCCAAGACCCACAACTGCGCTATACTCAAGACAAACAAATTCCCATTGCTGAAACGCTAGTACAGTTTCCAGGGTTCAAAAGCAACGACCCCCCCTCAACGCTAAAAGTCGTGGGATGGGGAAATTTAGCGCAAACCATCCAAGAATCTTGCCATACCGGCGATCGCGTGGTTGTAGAAGGCAACTTGCATATGACGTTGGTAGAACGTCCGGAAGGATTCAAGGAAAAACGTGCCGAACTACGCGCGGTCCGCATTCACCATCTAGATGGTCAGGCGGCTTCGACCAACAACCAACCCGCTGCAACCGCACCATCTCCGACACCTGCCTATACTTCTTCACCCGCCGACCAACCACCGACTCCCGAACCATCAACGGCGAGTTCGCCACCACCGTCATCTCCACCATCCGAGTCGCCATCGGAGGAAAGCGGGGATGATATTCCTTTTTAAACCAGGAAAACGCAAGAAATAACAGACAAATTGGTGTAGGTTTTCTTGGTTGCCATCGCCTCCTTTTTCCCATCCATCTATTGAGTACGATTAGACTATGCCTACCTATCCCGAAATTTCCAGCGAAGCATTTCGACATCCCCTCGACTGGGAAGCAGAAGTAGCGTTACGCAACTTACCTGGCTTTGACGCTCTGGCACGTAAGTTTGTAGAGTTTGTCTACGAACGTCCCCAAGCTATTTATCAAATGGGGAATCATATTCTCGTAGGTCCGCGTCAGTACGCAACGCTATACCAGATTTTCCGCCAATGCGTGCGCGATTTGGATATCTATCCCGAACCCAGTTTGTTTGTTACCCAACAACCCACGCTCAATGCCTTTTCTTTAGGACAAGAGCATGCCACCATTACAGTAAATTCCGGTATTTTAGATTCGATGACCCAAGAGGAAATTCGCTGTATCTTAGCCCATGAGTTGGGTCATATTAAATGCGGCCATACAATTTTAATTCAAATGGCTTTATGGGCCATTTCCAGCGCTACGTTTTTGGGGGAAATGACCTTTGGTTTGGGCAATGTGGTAGGCAGCGGTTTGATTTACTCGTTTTACGAATGGCGTCGCAAAGCGGAACTCTCTGCTGACCGTGCGGCTTTGTTAGTGACTGACGATTTAAACGCAGTCATGAAAACCATGATGAAAATGGCGGGTGGTAGCAGCAACTTTGCCCATGAAGCTAGCTTGGATGAGTTTATTCGCCAGTCCCAACAGTATCAAGATTTGGATCGGGAAGAACTCAATCAGGTGTACAAGTTTTTGCTGTATAACAATCCCCAAGGGGTGGCTTTTAGCCATCCTTTTACGGTAGAACGTATTAGCTATTTGCAAGAATGGGCGAATTCTGAAGAATACCAGCAAATCAAACAGGGGAACTATTCCCGTTGCAACGCTCAAGGTGCTGTGGATGTAACCCCAGAGACAGCGGAGAAAAGCGATCGCGTCAAGCGCGAGGAAGTGCGATCGCTCAAACGCCAAATCGAACAGCTAAAAGCCGAAATCGAGCAAGTAAAATCCAACCGCCAGCAATCCAACTCTAACGGCGAAGACGCTAGGAATAGCGATCCTGATGGTGATGCCGGTGCTTAATATAAATATATAAAATGCAAGCAAAAAAAGGGATTTTTTAGATTTTTGTAACAATTCACTGACAAAAACATTCCTAATTAAGTATCCTATATAAATGGATAGATATAAAGGGATAATGTTTTAAATTTTCGTCCATCTGGAATCGTTAGCTCATCTCGGAGATTTCAGAAAAATTTAATAAAATTTACAATGGATGGAATGGGAACAAAACTTATAGTCATGTTATCCTGCTTAAAAATGCGTTAGCCAAACACATAGGGTATCGTTTTTGGGATAACTTGCATTTTTTCTTGAAAACACACCATCAAGATTGGACAACCTTTCGTTGTTTGAGAATTTTTTTTGCAATTTAACCATAAGGTGGGAAAATCTTCTGTATTTTCTCAAATTCCATTCATTTCATTTTGGTTTTTTTGTTATTTCTTGATGGTTGTTGCTCGTACGCCTATCAACGCTCGAACGAACTAGCCTAATCAATTTAGAACAATGCTAAATTTTCTACTCCTATTCCAGCCATTGATTTTCTCGATCTCCAGCATGCATCGATTCCATTGTTGAAGGACTCAGAAAAAATTTAAACTAGTACTATGACTGCAACCCAGCTCGCTTCCCAAAAAGTGCAATCTCAACAATCTCAAATGGTCGCTTCTTTAGAAGATCGTTTGCAGCAATGTAGCAAGAAAGAATTCACAGGAAAACTAGAAGTATCTTCTAGTCAAGAAAGTTGGAGTTTTTTCTTTTATGTCGGTAGATTGGTATGGGCAACAGGCGGAAAAAATTCTTACAGGCGCTTCCAGCGATTGTGGCGACAAAATTGCCCGCAAGTTTCCTTATCTGGCGTCAAGCTACGCCAAGAGAAACCCATCGGTGCCAAAGATTATCATGTTTTGGCTGTCTTATCAAAACGCGGACATCTGACGCGCCAGCAAAGTACCAGTTTGGTGGTAGCCACCCTCAAAGAAGTTGTGTTTGATATCCTGCAACAAGAATACATGCAAGCACTTACCTACCACCAAGACTTTCAGGGAGGTATCGAGCAATCTTTTACCTTGATGGTTGCTTTGGTCAGACCCGAACAGCTAGTACCGGAAATTACCAAACAATGGAAAGCCTGGAAAGATGCCGGACTGGCACCTTACTCCCCCAATCAGGTACCATCACTTGAGTGCCCTCAAAAACTACAACAAGCGACTTCCGCCAAAGCCTATAAAACCATCGAAAAACTCGTAGACGGTCGCAAAACCCTACGAGAAATAGGAAGCGTCATGAATCAAGAGGTGTTGCGACTAACCCAATGCCTGTTGCCTTATATAAAACAAGGTTGGATCGTTCTCCAAGACAGTACGCCAGCGGAGGCGATGCCGCAATTTGCCCCATCCCAATCTCCACCTCAAAAAGCATCTGCTTCCCAAAACCAATACCAACCGCTGGTTGCCTGCATTGATGATAGCTGGCAACTGTGCCAACAGATGCGAGAAATTTTAGAAACCGCAGGATACCGTTTCGTTTCCATCCAAGATTCCGTGCAGGCCATTACGACCTTGCTGGAAAACCAACCGGATTTTGTCTTTTTAGACTTAATGATGCCAGTAGCTAACGGCTATGAAATTTGCTCGCAAATTCGCCGGATTGAAGCGTTCAAAAACTTGCCAGTGGTGATTTTAACCGGCAACGATGGTATCGTCGATCGCATGCGTGCCAAAATGGTAGGGGCAACCGACTTTATAAGCAAGCCGGTTGATGAAGAGAAAGTCTTGGGATTGCTTTCTACCTACCTGCCATCCAAAGCGCTATCAACCGAGTAACTCGATTGGCTATAGGGAAAATTTATTTTGGGACCAGCAAATGCGAGGGAAGAATTCCCCTAGTTCCACCAAACTATTAAACTGGATAGTAAAAGCAAAGTATATTGGTATTTTTTGGGGAATTTATGAAAAGGGCTCTATTAGTAGAAGATAGCCAAACAGATACCGCCATGCTGAGTGGCTATCTTAAACAGGCTGGTTTGCAAGTAACAAGTGTTTCCAGCAGCGAAGAAGGACAGCAGCATCTAAACCTAGAAAAACCCGATCTGATTGTGTTGGATGTGATTTTGCCCGGCCAAAGCGGCTTTGAACTTTGTAGGGAAATTAAAAGCAATCCCGAAACCAAGAGAATTCCAGTGATTATTTGTTCCACCAAAGGAACAGATGTTGACAAAATGTATGGCGATATGCTAGGAGCAGATGCTTATTTTGCCAAACCTCTAGACCAACAAGCATTTATGCAAACCGTGCGCAGGCTGCTGTAAGCGATATGGAATCGCCAGAACCTATTGCCAACTTAAACAGCTTGGATTTGCTGTTTGAAAGCGAAGCTCCTCCACCATCAGAGAAATTTTTACGTTTTTACCTGACGGGGGAGGATACTGTTTTGATGCCAGTGGCTGATATTGCTGGGGTAACCGAAGTAACAGCCAGCGATATTTTGCCAGTACCCGATTTGCCGCAATTTGTGTTGGGAATTTGCAGCTGGCGGGGAGAAATGCTGTGGGTCGTAGACCTGGCTGATTGGTTGGGGCGATCGCCATTACAATGGGAAGATGCCGTACAAACGAAAGTATTGGCTATTTTTGTGGAATCAGAAAACCAGCAACTAGGGTTGGTGGTTCGCGACATAGACGACATCGAAAACCACGACCGTGCGCAAATTCAATCTCCCCCCCCTGGTTTGTTTCCGGAAGCAGCCATGCCTTACTTACAAGGATATATTGCAGCAAGAGCCAGCATGGTCTTAAGTGCCAGTGCCTTGGTCAACTCATCTCGCTTGCAAGGAAATGCTGAATAGCTGCATCCAACAAATGTTTATCTTTAGCGTGCATACCATTTGTCACAATTGGTAAGAAAAAAGGAGATCCTGGCATGGTGGGTGCCAAAATAGTAGATACATGGTTGTTTTCCCCACCAATGGGGATCTTCTCTCCCTTATTTGTTGCCCTCGAATGTATAACCAACTGTTACAAAAAGCCTTATGACCGCAATTTATCCCAGATCCTCCGCCAATAACTCCCCAGAACAGTCGCCAAGAAGTTCCCACCAACAACTGTCCCATGGGGAAGCGACCAACGGCAAACTCTCCCCAGAAGAGGTAACCGCTTCGGTTCAAAACCTGCGCCAACTGCTAGAAAAAAGCGGTTCTCTTAACAATTCGCAAATCAGCGCTCAACTGCAGCGTCTGGAACAGTACACTCACAACTTTCCCCAAACTTGGCAAGCTCAAACGGAAGCTGCCACGCAAAACAGCGCTAGAAAGCAAAGAGAGCAATTCCAAAAACTCAGCGCCACCTTACATGAGTGCAGTAGCTTAGATCGGTTGTTGAACGTTACCACCACCGAGTTACAGAAGTTGCTATCAGCTGACCGAGTGGTGGTGTATCGCTTTCAAAATAGCAAAAGCGGTACCATCGTTTCCGAATCCATGGTTTCCGGGTTCACCCCATCGCGCGGTGCGAAAATTCCGGCTACCTGTTTTGGTGCCAATAGCACCCAGCAATACCACCAACAAGCTGTTGTCCACATTCAGGATGTGGCAAAATGGGGATTTAGTCCCTACGCCCAGCAAATTTTAGAAAAATATCAAATTCGATCGCTGGTGAGCGTTCCCATCTTGGTGGAAGAGCAAGTTTGGGGACTTTTGGTAGTGCAGCAATGCAAAAAACCCCAACCCAGACACGAATCGGAAATTAATTTGCTGGTGCAAATTTCCCAGACGCTGACCTTGGCTTTGCAGCGAGCCAAGTTTCGCCGCCAGCTACAACAACAATCGGAACAAGACAATATTGTTAGCAAGCTGATTGAAAAAATTCAGCGGGCACCAGATACCGATACCATTTTCCGGACCACTTGTCAAGAGCTGCGGCAAGTTCTTAAAGCCGATCGCGCCTTGGTGTATCGCTTCAATGCTGACTATACCGGGGAAGTAGTGGCCGAATCCGTCGGCAGTGGCTGGGTTTCCCTGTTGCAGGTGCAGGGAGACGATGAGGTATTGCAAAGCGATCGCACCGCCAGCGATCGCTGCGTACTGCGCAAATGGGCAACCGGCACCATGAACATCAACGATACCTACATGCAGGACACCCAAGGCGGCGGATTCACCAGGGGCAAACAATATACCTGCATCAACGACGTATACGAACAGGATTTCGCTCCCTGCTACATCGAATCCTTGGAAAAATACCAAGCCCGTGCCTATATGATGGTACCGATTTTCCAAGGAAACCATTTGTGGGGGTTGCTATCGGTCTATCAAAACGACGGTCCGCGCAACTGGCAAGATAGGGAATTAAATTTAATGCTGCGTTTGGCACCGCCGTTGGGCGTAGCCTTGCAACAAGCAGAAGCCACCGAACGGCTGTCTTCCGTTGCCGAACAGGAAAAAATTATCAGCCGCCTGATTGAAAAAATCCAACAGGCTCCCAATACCGACAGCATTTTCCGAACCACTTGTCAAGAGGTAAGGCAAGTTTTGAACGCCGATCGCTCCTTAGTTTATCGCTTCAACGCTGATTTTACCGGGGAAGTAGTAGCCGAATCCGTCGGCAGTGGCTGGGTTTCCCTGTTGCAGGTGCAGGGAGACGATGAGGTATTGCAAAGCGATCGCACCGCCAGCGATCGCTGCGTACTGCGCAAATGGGCAACCGGCACCATGAACATCAACGATACCTACATGCAGGACACCCAAGGCGGCGGATTCACCAGGGGCAAACAATATACCTGCATCAACGACGTATACGAACAGGATTTCGCTCCCTGCTACATCGAATCCTTGGAAAAATACCAAGCCCGCGCCTATATTATGGTGCCGATTTTCCAAGGGAACAAGCTGTGGGGATTGCTATCGGTCTATCAAAACGACGGTCCGCGCAACTGGCAAGACCGAGAAGTGAATCTGATGCTGCGTTTGGCACCGCCGTTGGGCGTAGCCTTGCAACAAGCCGAAGCCACCGAACAAGTAAAAACACAAGCCGACGAACTCGCCAAAGCAGCAGAACGCGATCGCGCCGTTGCCAAAACCATCGATCGCATTCGCAAATCCCTAGACATCAACAGCATTTTCCGCACCACCACCCAGGAAGTACGGCGGTTGTTGCAAGCCGACCGGGTAGGCGTGTATCAATTTAACGAAGATTGGAGCGGCGAATTTGTTGCCGAATCCGTCGGCAGCGGTTGGGTTTCCCTGGTCAACGAACAAAGCAGCGACCCGCAACTCACCGAAGGTTCCTTAGACGACGAAGCCTGCGTTGTCAAAAACTTTGGTGGTGGCAGCGAAGGTGGCAAGGGTCGCGTACAAGATACCTACTTGCAACAAAGCCGGGGTGGTGCCTATACGCGCGGTGCCAACTACCTGCAAGTCAACGATATCTACGAGGCCAACTTCTCACCCTGCTACATCGGCTTGTTGGAACGCTTTCAAGCACGTGCTTACGTTACCATACCCATTTTCCAAGGGTCCAAACTGTGGGGATTGCTGGCCACCTATCAAAATTCCGGACCTCGCCAGTGGCAAGATTCAGAAGTCAACGTGGTCATCCAAATTGCCAACCAGCTAGGAGTGGCTTTGCAGCAGGCAGAATACCTAGCCAAACTGGAACAACAATCCCAACAGCTATCGGAAACCCTAGAACGGGAAAAATCCGCTAAAGAACAACTGCAACAGCGTGCCGTACAGCTGCTAACCGCCGTCAGACCCTCCTTTGAAGGGGATTTGACCGTACGAGTTCCTGTCACCGAAGACGAACTGGGAACCATCGCCGACGCTTACAACAACACCATCGGTAGCCTGCGGAAAATTGTCATGCAGGTACAGGAGGCCGCCGCCAAGGTCAACGAAACTTCCCGCAACAGCGAAGCTGGAATTTCTGGACTGTCGAAACAGGCACAATCCCAGCTCAATGCGCTTAACCAGGCGATTCAAGAACTGGAAACAGCCGTCGGCGCCACCGAAGCTGTATCGGATAATGCCCAAAAAGTAGAAAAAGCGGTCCAGCAAGCCCAAAGTACGGTGCGTCAGGGAGACGATGCCATGAACCGCACGGTGGATGGCATCATGGAAATCCGCAAAACCGTTTCCGAAACCACCCAGAAAATCAAGCGTTTGGGCGAATCGTCGCAAAAAATTACCAAGGTGGTGAACCTGATTAGCAACTTTGCCACCCAAACCAATTTGCTGGCTCTCAATGCCGCCATTGAGGCGACCCGCGCTGGCGAATACGGTCGGGGATTTGCCGTGGTTGCCGACGAAGTGCGATCGCTGGCACGTCAATCGGCAGCCGCCACCACCGAAATCGAAAATCTGGTGCAAGAAATCCAGCAAGAAACCAGCGAAGTGGCTTCGGCGATGGATACAGGAATTCAACAGGTGGTTTCGGGAACCGAGTTGGTCAACGAAACCCGGGAAAACCTCAACGACATCATCGCCGCTACCGACGAAATCAGCCAGTTGGTGGAAGGCATTTCCCACTCCACCCAAGAACAAAGTTCCCAGTCGCAATCGGTAACCAAAACCATGGAAGAAGTGGCAGAAATTGCCCGCAGTACCTCGGCAGAAAGCGATCGCATTGCCGCCTTTTTCCAAGAATTGGTTTCCACCGCTGAGGAACTGCAATCCAGCGTAGGCAAGTTTAAGGTGAAGTAAATTGTTAGTATGGGGGGGACCGAGCGTACCGAGCTTGGGCGTTTAGATGCATCAACTACTATACATTTTTCTCTGGTCCCCCTCTTCCCCCTCATCCCCCTCTTCCCCCTCCAAACGTTCGCGATTGGCTAGCAACAAACCATGAATACCGATCCAGAAATATATGCCGAAGGGTTGAGCAATTTTGTCAACGAAGCGCAGGAACTGCTGCAACGTATCGAACAGGATTTGTGGCAATTGCACGAAGAAAAAAGCAATGCCACCGTACACAGTTTGATGCGATCGACCCATACCCTCAAAGGTGCATCGGCAAGCGTGGATTTAGAAAATATTCGCGAAATTGCTCACGCTCTAGAAGATATTTTTAAATCCCTCTACAATCCCGATATTACAATTGATGCGGAACTAGAAAAATATTTATTTCAAGCCTACGAAACCCTGCAATCGCTGGTGACTGAGGAATTGGTCAAAAACCAGCAAGGCGAGGAATCAGAAGAAAATGCGCCGGTATCGCCGACCATGCAGACCGCG
>CAYZHY010000068.1:0-21141 GCA_964477525.1 uncultured Geitlerinema sp.
TGGTTGTTTTCTGTGGTTCCTTGGATGGCTTTAACTAATGAAATGTCTTTATCTACGATTTTATGGGGATTTGTCGGTCATTTCGCCGCGATCGCGACCCTCAGTTGGATATTAAAACGGCAGTTGCAGCTGGCTGGCGCATCCGAAACCAAACCCCTGCTAGCGGGAAATTCTACTAAGAAAAACTGAAGTCTCCCATTTAGAGTTCGTAGCGTTGGAAGGTATCTGCTAGCTTGTCGGCAATGGCAGCAATCCAATTTTCATCTTGTTTGGTATAGCTGCGCGGTGCGTTGGCACCTAAAATTAAAGCACCGCGATCGCCGATGGGTTGGCAGATAACCCCTTGTGTATTTTCTGGTAAATAATCAAATTCGACTCTGCCAGGATAAATTGCCAGAGAAACCAAATAAACTGGTTTTTGTTTGTCTAAAACTCGTTGGAGAATTTTGCCGGGTTTGACTTGCGAGTTCGAGGGCAAAATTCCCCGTCGTAAAAGCACCCGCGAATTGTACCAAACCACCAGCGATCGCGTTGCCGTGTTGGTTAGCAAAATTTGCGATGACCAAGCCAATTCGGTTTTGACTGGTTCTGGTAAATCCGGCTGCAGTTCAAATCTTTCTTCCCCCACCAACTGGACGGCTTCCGGTGGTTTCGGCTGCACTCGTTGCCACAACAGTCCCGTTAAAATTAACAAAGCACTGACCAAAATTCCCAATGCATCCGATCGTGCCTGGGAAGCTGTTAAAGTGCTAGAAGCCAAAAATCGATTGATGAGTAACAACGTGCCTGCCAACACTCCCACAACCAGGGGAAGGCGGCGCAGAACGCGATTGGGGTCCGTAGTGGTCATAAAGAAGGGAAAAACAGTGGGGGGTCACAAGTAAAGAAACTTCCAGGCTGTTCGGAAAAAATCAACGCCGCCATAAGCTTGTATCGTTGCTTATCTAGCAAGCGCAAATTCTTTCCTCAGCCTTCTTCCGCAACATCCATAATTCGTTGGAACATGTAGCCAGTACCTCTAGCGGTTAGAATTAATTCTGGGTTGCTGGGGTCGTCTTCTAATTTGGCACGCAGCCGGGAAATGTGAACGTCAACAACCCTGGTGTCTACGTGACGTTCCGGCGTATACCCCCACACTTCCTGTAAAATCTCGGAACGCGAAAAAGGTTCTCCCGAACGGCTGACCAGTAATTCCAACAGGCTAAACTCCATGCCGGTGAGCCGCACTCGTTCGTCATTTTTGTAGACTTGGCGTTTGTTGGTGTCGATTTTGATACTGCCAATCGCCATGACCCCAGAACTGGGAATGCCGGCAGCGCCGCCTTTTTCGACGCGTCGTAAAACCGAACGAATTCTGGCTTCCAGTTCCTTGGGAGAAAATGGTTTGACCACGTAATCGTCAGCTCCCAATTCCAAGCCAGTAATGCGATCGGCAACGTCCCCCAAAGCGGTTAGCATAATGATAGGAACGTCGGTTTCCTTGCGCAATTCCTGACAAACACCATAACCATCTAGTTTAGGCATCATGACATCAAGCACCACGAGATCGGGGGTGGTTTCTTGAAAGATGCCCAGAGCTTCCTCGCCGTCGGCGGCGGTAACGACATCGTAGCCAATCATGGACAAGCGAGTTTCCAGAATTCGGCGGATACTCGCTTCGTCGTCTACGACTAGGATTTTCTCTTTATGATTTTCCAATTTGACCCGCTCTCCCTGTGAAAATGTTTCTTTTAATGAATTTTTACTACCATATCATTAGGATAATCTGTTATTGATAAATTTCGGATTAGCAACAAGCCTTATCTATTGGACATTTCAACTTTTTTTTCAATTTTGTACTGGTACAGGGTGTTCCTAATTGCCTTCGGTCGCTAATGCCTAAACCACGAATTGTTTACGTTTGTAACGCTTGCGCTGCGGAATTTGCACAGTATTTTGGCAAGTGTCCCAGTTGTGGTACGTGGAATTCTTTGGTAGAAGAATCTCTCCCGGTCGATCCCACCCAACCATCGCGGTTTAGTTGGAATCAAAACAGTACCACCAAATCCAACATGCGATCGCCAGGTGCAGAATCAGCCGCACCGCGTGCTGCCATCAAACTATCCCAAATTGACGACCAAAACGTGGCTCGCTTTCCATCTGGTTTTGGAGAGCTAGACCGCGTTTTGGGGGGTGGTATTGTCCCTGGTTCCCTCGTGTTGGTAGGCGGAGAACCTGGGATTGGGAAATCTACCTTGCTATTGCAGGTAGCCAACTCTCTATCATATCACCATCGAGTGCTTTATGTCAGTGCCGAAGAATCCGGCCAGCAAGTAAAAATTCGCGCCATGCGCTTGGGAATGACGACCGATAGCAGCGTCCCCGACGATGGTGCCACGAGCGAAGAAAATAGCGAATCAAATGGCGAAACCGAAGCTCACGAAACCAACTCCCCAGACGAAACCGAATCCGAACGCCACTTTTATTTGCTTGCCGAAACTGATTTAGAAGGAGTTTTGCGGGAGCTAGAATCCCTCAAACCCCATTTAGCGATTGTCGATAGCATTCAAACCATTTACTTTGCTTCTTTGACTTCTGCCCCCGGTTCTGTGGCCCAGGTACGCGAATGTACCTCGGCGTTGATGCAAGTAGCCAAACGGGAAGGCATCACCCTGTTTGTGGTGGGACACGTCACCAAAGAAGGCTCCATTGCCGGTCCTCGGGTATTGGAACACTTGGTAGACACAGTTATGTTTTTTGAAGGCGATCGCTTTGCCAGCCATCGCTTGTTACGTACTATGAAAAACCGGTTTGGCGCTACCCACGAAATCGGCGTTTTTGAAATGGTAGCCGAAGGACTACGGGAAGTGAGCAACCCTTCCGAACTATTTCTAAGCAATTTAGAAGAATTTGCCACCGGCAGCGCTATTATCGTAGCCTGCGAAGGGACTCGTCCCATTGTGGTGGAAGTTCAAGCTTTGGTCAGTCCCACTAGCTACGGGTCTCCCCGCCGCGCCACCACAGGATTGGATAGCAATCGCTTGTTGCAAGTATTGGCTGTCTTGGAAAAACGGGTGGGAATTCCTCTGTCCAAACTGGATACCTATGTTGCTTCCGTGGGAGGCATCAGCGTTCCCGAACCTGCTGCCGATTTGGGAATCGCCGTGGCCATTGTCGCTAGTTTCCGCGATCGCATTGTCGATCCGCACACCGCTATCCTGGGAGAAGTAGGATTGGGTTCCCAAGTGCGTCCTGTCTCCCAACTAGAACTGCGCCTGCGAGAAGCTGCCAAACTTGGCTTCAAACGCGCCATTATTCCCAAAGGACAAAATCCTCCCGATCTCGGGTTGGAACTCATCTGCGTCGGCAAAGTCATCGAAGCCATTGTAGAAGCTATTCCCGGACAATTTAACCAATCGGACAACCAACAACATGCAGCAGCCGACAACCACCAACCAGCCTTAAATGGAAACGGTTTCAGTACTGAAGGCGATAATGACCATTTTGATGACGATTTTGATGAGGAACCCGTGTTTTAAACGAGCATGGGAGCGACCGAACATGGGGGATGGGAGAAAAAACAATTTCGTTGTTTTTTTCTATATTCCCCATCTTCATCAACTTCCCACTCCCCAAAATGGTTACCAAAAGGACGGTCAAGATGGTTAAAATAGCAAGAATTACTGTTTGTTTGAACCGATTCGGATAGATAAAAAAAGATAATATAATATTTTTAAACACAATGTAAAATAGAAGCCATCTGTAGAGAAAATAGCCCTAACGGGAATTTCTGGATTCACCGTTGCACTTTCCCCAAAAACATTTACCATTTCAATAAAAATGTTCTCAATGTTGCTGAGCCAGTTGAAGAAAGCATAGAAGCTAGGGGAAAAATTATGGAAAGTATGGATACAAATGTCATCATGAGTGTATTGGCGACGATGGCACTGGGATTGATGGTGCTAGTTACTGGTGGCATCCTCTATTTGACCAGTGTAGAATGGCGCGATCGCCGCCGCAAAGCTCGGGAAAAACGTCAGCAGCGCCAATCTGGGAAAGGTTGAGAAAACAGCTAAGTACCTGTACCGAAGCTTGCAACGTGCCGCTTTTAGGCTTGTTTTAACGGCATAAAACAAAAAACGAACCAACGAACGTTTGCCAGTTGTTAGGTTGCATGGTTCACATCAAGAGTGTAGAACTGACCAATTTTAAATCCTTCGGCGGTACCAACAAAGTTCCTTTGCTGCCAGGATTTACTGTCGTTTCCGGTCCCAATGGTTCCGGGAAATCAAATATTATCGACGCGCTGTTATTTGCTTTGGGACTTTCCAGTTCTAAAGGGATGCGGGCCGAACGTTTACCCGATTTGGTGAACCACAAAGAACTGAGTCGCGGACGCTATCCGGTGGAAACCTTGGTGACGGTCACCTTCGACCTGTCAGATGCCGATGACATCAGCGTTGCTACAGAAGATGCTGCTACCACCAACAACGGCCATGTGGCAGCAACAACAGAACCCACAGAATCCACAGCCCCCACAGAAGAAACCACGGAAATAGAAGCCGCACCAGCCACCAACAACGATGCTAGCGACGACAACAACAGTCAATCTTGGCCGCAAGAATGGAGCGTTACCCGCAAACTACGGGTAACCAAATCGGGAACCTATACCTCCACTTATTACACGAACGGCGTTCCTTGTACTTTAGGCCAGTTACACGAACAGCTCCACCAACTGCGCATTTATACCGAAGGATACAACATCGTTTTGCAGGGAGATGTAACTGGCATTATTGCCATGAACGGTCGGCAGCGGCGGCAAATTATTGACGAACTGGCAGGTGTTGGTGAATTTGACCGCAAAATTGCCACCGCCAAAGAAAAACTAGACGAAGTCAAAGAACGTCTGGAACGCAGTCGAATTCTGGAACAGGAACTGCAAACCCAGCGCGATCGCTTGGAGAAAGACCGCGCCAAAGCCGAACAATACCAAAATTTAAAAGCTCAGCTAGAACAGAAGCAACAATGGCACAACATTTTGAATTGGCGGCTGCTGGTACAGCAACAACAAAAACTGCAATCGAGCATTGAAAAAAGCGATCGTACCCTAGCAGACCTCAACGAACAACTGAACCAGGTGGACACCCAAGTTCGCGACAATACCGACCTTCTGGAAGAAAAAAGCCAACAGGTCAAAGCGCTCGGAGAAGACGAACTGCTGCGCCGGCAATCCACCTTAGCCAACCAACAAGCACAACTGCGACAAAATCAAACCCGTACCGAAGAACTTTCCCAACAACAAGTCACCCTTGCCGAACAACAGGAAAACCTGAAAAGCCAAATCGAACAACACCAGCAACAACTACAGGAAGTTCAACAAAACCAACAACAGGGAGAAAGCGAAGAACTATCCTCCCTGCGCCATGCCATTGATATTGCCAAACAAGAACTAGAACAACACCGCAAATCGGAAGCCGAACTGCGGGAAACAGCCACCAGTTGGGTCAACGAACAAAACCATCTCCACCACAAAATAGAGACCCTGAGCAATACCCTCAATCCCCTACGTACAGAACAAGCGCGTTGCAGCGAACGCCGCGAACAACTCCAACGCCAAATTCACCAACTATCGCCGCGCCTGCAAGAAATCGACAGCGAAATCGCCGAGCGGCAACAACAACTGGAAAGCAGCCAACAGGAAAAAGAAACTGCCAAAGCCAAAGTTCAACAGTTAGCAGAAGCCGTATCGGAGGCTGAAGAAGAACTTCGTTTGCAGCAAGAAACCCAAAATCGCTTGTTAAACGAACAGCGCCAACTACAACGGGAGTTGGACAAATTAGAAGCGCAAGCACAGGTTCAGCAAGAATCCCAAGGAACCAAAGCCACCCAAATTATCCAGAATTCCGGTTTGGAAGGGGTATGCGGCTTGGTGGCCGAACTGGGTCAAGTGGATCCGCAATATCAGTTGGCTTTGGAAACCGCTGCTGGCAGCCGTTTGGGAAATATTGTGGTGGAAAACGATGAAGTGGCAGCTGCTGGCATTGAATTGCTGAAGGAAAAACAAGGTGGCAGGGCCACGTTTTTGCCGTTGAATAAAATTCGTGCCAATCCTCGGTTTACGCCGATTTTTGCCGCTGGATTTATTAACTACGCCGTTAATTTGGTGGAGTATCCTTTACGGTACAAGCCGGTTTTTGCGTACGTATTTGGCAATACTGTGGTCTTCGATACTTTGGAAAACGCACGCCGTTGTATCGGTCAGTATCGTATCGTTACGTTAGAAGGCGATTTGCTGGAAACTACGGGAGCCATGAGCGGTGGCTCTCAAAATCGTCCCTTCGACAAGCTCAGGGCACCGCGTCGCAGTAGTGCTTGGTCGTTTGCCACCAAACAAACGGAACTGGAAACCGAGCAGCAGCAATATCGGGAACGACTGCAAGAAATCGAACAGATATTGCAGCAATGCCAGCAAGCCATATCCTCGGCTTCGGATACAGCCAAACAGCGTTCTGAAGAACTCATGGAAGCGCGATCGCAGCGCCAGCAAGTGGCGTGGCAGTACGAACAACATCAAAACAGTTTGCGATCGCTACAGCAGCAAAAACAACAAACCAGCGAAAATCTCCAGCAAACCCAAACCGAACTGAAGCAAGTAGACGATCGCTTGCAAACCTTGCAGGAGGAAATTCCCGACCAAGAAACGCAACTAGCCAACTATCGGGAACAACTGCAAGAATTGGAAAAATCTCCCACCCACAATGCCTGGCAGGAGGTTAGCGAAAAAATTGAAGCTACCCAAGAAAAAATAGCTTCTTTAGAAAAGCAACGGCAGGAAAAAGAAGAACAACAACAGGAATTCGCGCGTCGTGCCATTCGTCTGTCAGAAAAAATCGAATCCTACCAACAACGTTGGCAAGAATGCCAGCAACAAGGAACGGATTTGAGCCAACAATTAACCCAATTAAATACAGAAGCGGAAACCCTACAAAATCAAATTCGTGAAAGCGAACTGGCCATTGAGGAATTGCAAAAGCACTTGCAAACCGCGAAAAACGAACGCGATCGCATTGAAACCACCCTCAGCGAACTGCAACAGCAAAAACGGGAATTGCAGTGGCAGCACCAAAAAACCGAGGAAAATCGTTCTCTATCGGAGCAAAAATCTCAACAAATCCAACAACAAATAACCGAACAACAAGCGCAACTTCCGCAGCCGCTGCCAGACAATCTTCCCGAACAGGTAAAATCCCAAGACGTACAAAACGCCGAGCGTGAAATTCGCAACCTAGAAAGCCAAATGCGCCAGCTAGAACCAGTCAATATGCTGGCCTTGGAAGAGTACCGCCAAACCCAACAACGTCTCGAAGAACTCAGCGAAAAACTGACTACCTTAGAAGCCGAACGACAGGAAATTTTATTAAGAATTGAAAACTTTACCACCCTGCGCCTGCGTGCTTTTCAAGAATCATTTCATGCCGTCAACGAAAACTTCCAAAAGATCTTTGCCGAACTGTCCGAAGGAGACGGACACATGCAACTCGACGATCCGGACGATCCTTTTAACAGCGGTTTAAATCTGGTTGCTCATCCCCAAGGAAAACCAGTCAAACGGTTGGCTTCCATGTCCGGAGGAGAAAAATCCCTCACCGCCTTGAGTTTTATTTTTGCTTTGCAACGCTACCGACCTTCCCCTTTTTATGCCTTTGATGAAGTGGACATGTTTCTTGACGGGTCAAACGTAGAACGATTAGCTAGAATGATCGTACAGCAGGCGGCGACAGCTCAATTTATTGTGGTGAGCCATAAAGGTCCTATGGTGAAATCGGCCCAACGAGCCATCGGCGTGACCCAAGCAAAAGGCACTTTCACGCAAGCGATTGGGTTGGATTTAGCCAGCGAACATTCCCAGAAACAATCTTAGAAATTTGGTATAGTATGGGAAATTAAGCTTTAGCTTTCCTTTTCCCCTATCTAGATACCAAATCAATATGGCAAGATTCGGTACTCCCCACATGTTGAGTACCTATAAAAAACTCACAGTTCGACCACGCTCACCGCGAACTGCATTTGCCCTTATCACCGCCAAACTTATATAGGAAGGTCAGGATTCTATTAATAATGAAATCTGCAACAATCCGCCAACGTTCGGAAATTTTAGGAACCCAAGTCATTACCCGCGATACTGGAAAACGTCTAGGGATGGTTTCCCAACTTTGGGTTGATGTCGATGCCCGGGAAGTTGTTGCTATCGGTATGCGCGACAACTTCTTGGCGATGGGGGGAATGCCCCAGTACATGCTCCTCAAAAATGTCCGTCAAATTGGTGATGTGATTCTCGTAGATGACGAGCGTGTCGTCGAAGACAACGTCGATCTCGAAGCTTATAGCAAATTAACGAGCAGCGAAGTAATTACGGAAACCGGCGAACTGCTCGGAAAAGTACGCAGTTTTCAATTTGACATAGAAACTGGCAAAGTAGAATCCATCGTCATCGATTCTCTAGGTTTTCCTCAAGTACCGGACCAAATTGTGAGTACCTACGAACTCTCGATGGATGAAATTGTTAGCAGCGGCCCCGATCGCTTGATTGTATTTGAAGGAGCTGAAGAACATCTAACCCAGCTCACCGTAGGCGTTTTGGAACGCTTTGGCATCGGGGCACCTCCTTGGGAAAGAGAAGAGCTGGAAGATTACTACACACCAGCCACCCGGCCGGAAAACCAACTGGGAACTGGTGCGCCTACCCGTCGGGAAGAACCTGTCCGCACAACAGCTAGGACGGAAGAACCGGTTTGGGATGAGCAAGATTGGGAAGAACGGGAACCTAAAGTTGCCCAACCCCCTGCTGAAGCGGTTTATTACGAAGAAGACGAAGAGGACAACTGGAGCGAAGCAACCGAAGATGAGTATCGCCGGAGCGCTCCCAGAGAAGCCGAACGCTACGCTCGTGCGGAATATCAAGAAGAAGTAGCCTACGAAGAGGATGTAGAGCCAGAAGCCGGCGAAAGCGAGCGTTCCCAACGTCCCAACAACCGTCCTCGGGTCAATATCCCGCAAAAAATTAAGCGTCCGGAGTATGAAGAAGAACCGGAATATTAAGGACAGAGCTGTTATTTGAAATGTTTGGAAAGACGTGGGGAATTGGAAGAACAGCGCTGGGAAACGCTGGCAAACAATCCCACAATTTCGTCTATTGCTGTTTGTGGTTGTCCTTTTTCAGGAAGATGGTTGGCCACAATGCTAAAGGCAATGGAACCGTAGTGGGGATTGTCAATATAGCCGGCTAGCGCTCGAACGCCTGTCATATAACCAGTTTTGGCGTGAATTTGACCGGGCAGTTGGGCTAACCGATGGCTCAAGGGACCGCGATCGCTAGAAGCCAGAGATTGGCGGTAGCTCTGGGCGTACGGCGATCGATGCATGGCTTCTAAGGTGGCTACCAAAGCTTCTGGGGCCACCAAATTTTGTCGTGACAAACCAGAACCATCTGCCAAAGAATAGGTATCTGGGTCGATTCCCAATTCGGTAAGGGTGCTTTCTAAAGTTTTCAAACCAGCCGCCAAGGCCGAATCGGCTTCTGAATTTTTCTCCATGCCTAAAATACGCAACAACGCTTCGGCGTAAATATTGACGCTTTTTTGGTTGGTTTCGCGGATTAGTTCTGCTAGAGGCGCGGACTCCCAAGCCGCAATTTCCCGTTCGCTGGCTGTTGGTGGCGAGGTGGCGATGCGGGTTGTTTCTACTGAAATGCCGGTGGCGGTCAGTGCTTGTTGCAAATTCCGCAAAAAACGCTCGATCGGTTGGCGAACGGCTATATAAACCGGTTCGGAAGCAGACCCCGCCCGCAACTGACCCTGCAAACGCAGCTTGGGAGACCCCATATCCCGACCAACTTGCAACCATTCCGAGGATTGGGTGGAACCGGTGCGTGTTTGATTGTCTACTTGCCAGCGAGGGGCAGCTTGCGGGTAGTCCCAACTGACTGCTAGAGGCTGGCCGGGATTTTGGGGCGATAAAATTAACTTGATGGCGTTTTCTCGGAAAATCAAACTGGTGACCGGGGCGCCGTATCCAGCTTGTACGTCTTCCCACTGCCAGCTGCCAGGATTCCAGTCACCGGGAAAATAGCGATTGTCTGCTACCAACGTATCGATGTGGCGTACGCCCCGTTGAAATAATTTGTTTGCTATAGCATGAAACTCTTTTTCTGTCAAGGTAGGATCGCCGCGACCGACGAAGCGCAACGTTGCCAACTGAGGTGGTTTTCCCCGGGCGTATAGAGGCGTATGGATAGTGAAATCGGGGGAAAAATGGGATAAAACGGCAGCTGTGGTCAACAGTTTGGTGGTGGAAGCGGGAATAAAATAGGAACTGGCGTTGCGGCTGTAGAGAACGCGATTTTCTGCCAAAGAACGCGCGAAAATGCCCCAACGCGATCGCGGTGTTGAGGAAGCGGCTAACACCGCCTGAATTCGCGGTGCTAGCTGTTTGAGACACAAAGATTCCCCAGCCGTAGCTGGAGGGACGTGATTGGCTACCATTCCCAACCAGCATCCGGCTAAGGAAAGGGGAAACCCCATTCCCCATCTCCACCAACGTGCAATTGCTGGTTTGCTAGTCACAATTTAATCGGCAAATACATAGTCAAACAGTTCGCTGGCATCAGGTTCGGGACTTTCTTGCCCGTAGCGAACAGCTTCTTCTACCATTTCTTGGATGCGGTTATCAATATCTTGCAATTCTTCTCGCTCGGCCAAATTTTGTTCCACCAGATAAGCTGACAAACGCTTAATTGGATCGCGGGACAGCCAAAATTCCTTTTCTTGGGGATCCCGCAGTTCGTCGGGGTCGGCAAGGGAGTGTCCCCGGTAACGATAGGTTAGCGCTTCGATGAGGGTGGGGCCTTCTCCGGCACGAGCGCGCGCGATCGCTTCTTGGGCTGTATGATAAACAGCAAGAGCATCCATGCCATCTACTTCCACCCCTTTCATATTAAAAGCTTCCGCTTTGCGATAGATTTTGGGATCGGAGCTGGCCCGTTCGTGGGCCATACCAATCGCCCACTTGTTGTTCTCCACAATAAATAGAATCGGCAATTGCCACAGGGCAGCCATATTCAACGTTTCAAAGAACTGACCGTTATTGCAAGCACCATCGCCAAAGAAACAAGCCACCACTTGGTTGGCATTTTCATCGCCAAGCACTTCCCGGCGATATTTAATTTGAAAAGCAGCTCCCGCAGCAACCGGAATTCCCTCAGCCACAAAGGCATAACCGCCCAACAAGCGATGGGGTTCGGAAAACAAGTGCATGGAACCGCCACGACCTTTGCTGCAACCGTTGGATTTCCCAAACAACTCAGCCATCACCGCTTTGGCGGAAACACCAGCACTGAGGGCGTGAACGTGATCGCGGTAAGTACTGCATACGTAATCTTCTCCTGGGTGCATAGCTTTAATGACACCGCTGGAGACAGCTTCTTGACCGGTATATAGATGGACAAAGCCAAACATTTTACCGCGATAGTACATTTCAGCACATTTATCTTCAAAAATGCGCCCTAGGACCATATCTTCATAGAGCCGCAATCCTTCTTCGCGGCCGATTTGGGAAGCGGAGGCATCAAATTTTGGTAAAGCTCTTTCTGTGACCATCGATATTTCCTAAGATAAAATTCGACTAGTTAGCGATCGATTTTTTGGCGAACGCGATCGAGTAGGAGTTCGATCCAATTGTCTCTCGTTGGGACCAACAGCAGACAACCGATCGCGAGAAAATTTTATTGTAAAATTTTCGGACCGTTCCTACCCGCTCGTGGTTTTCTTTACGAGCAAGCGTACTAGTAAAGTTTTCAACGAACCTCCAACAGGTCACCTAGCTCTATCTAGTTCCATCGAGATGCTAACCTAGAGTAGCCTATTGTCGATATCATAAGCTAATCTAGTCCTGTAATCATAGTATTCGTGAACAGTGCGAATCCCACTCGATTACTACAGAATTTTAGGCGTGCCCATTCAGGCAACCGCCGAGCAAGTGCGACAGTACTGGCGCGATCGCACCATGCAGTTGCCCCGTCGGGAATACTCGGCGGCGGCCATTTCCGCGCGTCGGCAACTGCTAGACGAAGCCTACGAGGTTTTGTCCGATCCCCAACAACGCCAGGAATACGACAGCCGTTTCCTCGCTCAAACCTACGAGCGTACGGCTACCGACCAACCAGAGGCGTCTTCCTCTCTGGCAAGCACAGGCTCCAACCATACACCGAGCATTGAGATCCACGACAACCAACTGATTGGTGCTCTAATTATCCTGCAAGAAGTAGGGGAATACGAACATGTTTTGCAGCTCGGTCGTCCCTACCTCAGCAGCAGTTGGTCCCATTCCCAACATGCTTCCGAAACGTCGGAATCTTCCCCCTCCCCATCGCCAGCTACGTCCCCGTCCAATACCGTCTCAGAAATTGCTCGGTCGGATATTGCTCTGGCTGTAGCTCTGGCTTATCTAGAATTGGGAAGGGAACAGTGGTCGTTAGGACAATACGAACGCGCTGCTTCATCTTTGGAAGCCGGCCAAGCTCTGCTTTTGCGAGAAGGCTTGTTTCCCCAAATTCGAGGAGAAATGCAAGCTGATTTATATACATTACGTCCCTATCGCATTCTCGAAAATTTGGCCCTGCCAGAATCGCAATCTAGCGAACGCGAACGAGGATTGCGGCTGTTACGAGAAATTATTGCCGAACGGGGAGGCATTGATGGTTCCCAAGACGACCGTTCTGGGTTGAGCGTTGATGACTTTTTGCGCTTTATCCAGCAGGTACGTTGCTATATGACGGCTTCCGAACAACAAACCCTTTTTGAGTCGGAGGCCCGCCGTCCGTCGGCGGTAGCTACCTATTTGGCTGTCTACGCTCTCATTGCCCGGGGATTTGCCGAACGGGAACCAGCTTTGGTTTTACGTGCCAAACAAACGTTAATCCATCTGGGCAGACGGCAAGATGTCAATTTGGAGAAAGCCATTTGCTGTTTGTTGCTGGGACAAACCGAAGCTGCTAACTATGCCATCGAGCTTTCTCAGGAAGAAGAACCCATCCAGTTTATTCGCCAACATTCGACAGATGCTCCCGATTTGTTGCCGGGATTGTGTTTGTATGCGGAACGTTGGCTGCGAGAAGAAGTTTTTCCCTATTTTCGCAATCTGGCGGAGGAAGATCCTTCTTTGAAGGAATACTTTGCCGATTCGCAAGTTCAACAGTATCTGGAAGAACTCAGCCAACAAGCTACGGATGAATCCGCTCAAAGTGAGTGGGAAGAAGTTCCCCCGACCGATACGGCCACAACGGCAAGTTTAGAAGGCAGTCCATCGCCTAGTCCTAATGTTTCCGTTGCTGGCGCTTGGCATACTCAGTTCCCATCCCACCACTCCTCCATAAAAGCGCCACAATTCCCCAGTCCCCGGCCGTCTTCTAGTTCTGAGTGGCAGGGACCAACCCAATCCCAGTTGGGAATGTCCTCCCAAAGCGATCGCTCGCTGGCTTCGACAGAACCTACCTATGCACGTCGAGAGGATCGGGGCTCGCGCGTACCCAGCGTGTCTGATGGGGAATCGCGACGCCACCAGTACGCTCGCGATCGGGGACGTAGCAGTATGGGTCAAAATGTCAGCTCGATTAAGATGGGTCGCTTGCTGCTGGTGGGAATTGGTGGGTTGTTACTGTTGTGGCTAATCTTTTCCCTGATCCGAGGTACGTTTGGTTGGATTTTCAATCGCTTTTCGCCAGAGCCAGAAATTGAAATTTCCTTGTCTTTGAACGAACCGTTTGTGGACATTCCCGAACCCAAACCACCCCAACCCCAACCAAACGATACGCTAACCCAAACGCTAGCAGAAAAAACCATCCGCGAGTGGTTGCAAGTCAAAGGGCAGGCTTTGGGACCGGAACACCAGATCGAAATGCTGGACACGATTTTGGTGGATCCAGCTCGATCGCGGTTGCAACAACGTGCTGCTGATGCCCGTTCGGGAAATTGGTACTGGCAATACGAACCCCATTCTGTCTCGGTGACGAATGTGACCGTCAATTCCGAAAACGACAATCTTGCCAAGGTTACTGCCGAGGTACAGGAAAATGGGACGTTATTCGACAACGGACGCGCCATTCGCCAGCAAAACAGCTCTTTGCGGGTGCAGTATCAATTACAACGTCAAAACGATCGCTGGAAAATTCGGGATTGGCAAATTTTAAATTGATTGCTCGATCGTAAATTAGGATTTTTGTCAATCCTTTTCTAATTGCCTACCACCGAAGGCAGAAAGGTAACCAATTCTGGAAAAGCAAACAGGGCAACCAAAACTATCAGCTGCATGATAATAAAAGGAATGACTCCCCTGTAAATTTCAGAGGTTTTCATTTCCGCAGGGGCGACCCCACGCAGGTAAAAGAGGGCAAAACCAAAAGGTGGGGTGAGGAAAGAGGTTTGAATGTTGGCTCCCAATAAAATGCCAAACCAAATGAGGTTAACCCCTAACTGTTCGGCGATGGGAACCAGCAAGGGAACCACGATAAAAACAATTTCAAAAAAGTCGATAAAAAAGCCGAGGATAAATACGACTAGCAGGGAAATAATTAGAAAACCAACGGTGCCCCCGGGCGTATTGAGCAAGGCATTTTCCACCAAACGTTCGCCTCCCAAAGCACGAAAGACCATACTGAAGGCACGGGAGCCAATTAAAATAAAAATGACCATGGAGGTGGTACGCAAGGTGACATCGGCAGCCCCCCGCAAGGCCGACCAATTGAGACGGCTTCTAAAGGCAGCTAGGGCGATCGCGCCTACGCATCCCAAAGCTCCTGCCTCTGTGGGGGTGGCAATTCCCATAAAAATACTGCCCAAAACCAGCACAATCAGCAGCAACGGGGGAACCATAACCCGCAAAACCCGCGACCCTAAATAGGGAACGTCGCGCACTTGGTGAGGCAAAGCTGGTGCCATATCCGGTCGCCACCAAGCAACTAGCAACACTTGTACAATAAAAGCACCAGAAACCAACAATCCGGGAATTAAGGCACCGACAAACAAATCGCCTACGGAAATGCCCAAGCGATCGCCGAGAACCACCAAAACCACGCTTGGGGGAATGATTTGCCCTAACGTGCCCGAAGCAGCGATAACGCCAGCGGTCAGTTGGTGGTTGTATCCGTAACGCAGCATGGTCGGCATGGAAATCAATCCCATAGCTACAACGGTGGCGGCAACAACACCAGTGGTAGCTGCTAGCAATGTACCGACAATCACCACTGCTATGGCCAATCCCCCGCGCAAGCGACCCAGCAAAATGCCCATGGTTTCTAGCAAATCTTCGGCAATACCCGATTTTTCCAGCATCGACCCTAAAAAAATGAAATAGGGAATGGCGAGTAGAGTGAAATTGTTCATGATGCCGAAGATTTGTTGGGGCATCGCCGACCATAAAATGGGGTCAAACACGTTCAAAGCCATGCCAATGAGGGTAAAGAGCATGGCAACGCCTCCTAGGGAGAAGGCGGTGGGATATCCCATGACCAAAAACAGCAAAACACCGCCAAACATGGCAGGTGCCAAAAATTCGTAGTTTGCCATCGAACGTTAAATTTCCCTTTTTTCTGGTTCTACCTGAGCTTGCCAGTGTCCTGTCAGTACTGCAATGTTTTTAATAGCTTGCGAAATTCCCTGCAAAATCAAAAGGATAAAACATACTAAAATCGCCGATTTGATGGGATAGCGGGGCAAACCGCCGGGGTCGGGAGACATTTCCCGAATGGCCCAGGAGTTGGCGATCGCCCCCCAAGAATATACGACAATGGCGAGGCTAAAAGGAATTAAAAACAAAACAGTTCCCAACAAATCGACAACTGCTTTTTGTTTGGCGTTCATGCGGCTTTGTAGCAAGTCTACACGAACGTGTTCGTCATGTTTGAGCGTATAGGCAGCGCCCAATAAAAATAGCAAGTCGAACAGATACCATTGAATTTCAATCAGGACATTGGAACTCAAATTTTCTCCGATGCCCCGTCCGATATATCTGCCCAGAACGTTCCAAGCACCTACCCCAACCATCACTAGGGTTAACCAGTAGGTCAGGCGACCAATATACTCGTTGATGGTATCGATCCAGTGCGCTATTTGCAGTAGAATTTGCAATTTTTTACGCTCCCAGCGACGATGATTGTTGGTGAATCTTCGACCTAATGTACCGCTTGCGATCGCTTGAAGACAATAGGAGCTACCGAGCATACCGAGCGTGGGAGTTTGGGAAAAACAACCATCTTCTCCCCTGTTCCCTCCTGTTCCTCATATTCCCATCTAACCAAAGTTTCTTGTATAGTAGAGTCAGATTCATCTGCTGGAGTACGGTATATGTTTGGCTTAGGGGTTCCAGAAGTTGTTGTTATTTCTGTTGTTGCTTTGTTGGTTTTCGGTCCTAAAAAACTTCCAAAATTGGGAAGTGCTTTGGGCAAAAGTTTGCGGGAATTTCAACAAGAATTGAAGGGGCAAAAATCCTTACCCTCAGATGGGGAAACGCAAAAGGATGAATTGCCAAACTAGGCATTGGGTCGTTGCCAACGATTTTTATTTCCGAACAACAGACAATTAATCAAAACAGGCAAGGGGATCGCAATCGTTCCTTGCCTTTCATAATTTTTATAAAGAATACATAACTAAAACGGAACTCGATCGTGTCGGTAAAATTCAGCGAACGGGTCAAAATTGCTAGTTTTTTTTTTAACGTTTATTCCATTGCGGGAATCAATAATATCGATTTGGAAAATTCTTTCGATCTCCATGGTTTGGAGCGCCTGCAAACAAAAAGCGAAGGCAAGCTAGCGATTTGGAAAAGTAGCCGATCGTTCCTCTGGCAAAGGTTTGCGTTTTTCAATTAAATCAATGGCGCGACGTACGCTTTCTGGCAAAATTACCACCAAACCTCCCTCTGGGGCTTCATCCAGAGCAATTTCAATGGCGCGGGTTTCCTCTAAAATCGATTCGTAGTGGGTATCTGGGTTTTCCTCACGAATTCCCTGACAAATCAGATCGGCAACTTCACCGCGCGTGCGACCCCGGGTATCGTCGTCCTCTTTCACCAAAATCCAATCAAAAATCTGGGCCGACAAATGCCCCAACTCAAGAAAATCGGCATCGCGGCGATCGCCAGGGGCCCCTACCACACCAATCCGCTTGCCAGACCAATTTCTAACAAATTCACCCACCGCCTGGTAGCTAGCTGGATTGTGAGCATAATCTACCAAAGCGTGAAACTTGCCTAAATCGAACAAATTCATCCGACCTGGTGTTTGACTGGTAGAAGCTCGAAACGTTGCCAAACCAGTCCGTATTTGCTCCAAACTGACCCCTTGTACGTAAGCGGCCCCACAAGCTGCCAACGCATTTTCAATCATAAAACCAGCTTTCCCTGCCATCGTAAGGGGAATATTTTCCACTTTTTCAATGCGTAGCAGTTGGTTTTGTTCTCCGGGAGTGGCAGGTGGTTGCAAAATCGACAAATAGCCATTTTCGTAAACAACAGCTATCCCACCATTAGCAACACAATCGCCAACAATTTCGCTATCCGGGTGGCGGCTAAAGAACACCACGTTCCCCAACACTTTCTCCGCCATCTTGGCAACGCGAAAGTCATCGGCGTTCAAAATAGCATAACCGTTACGGTGAACTGCTTCTGCCACCACCGCCTTCAAATCCGCCATTTGTTCGATGGTATTGATATCGCCAATTCCCAAATGGTCGGCACTAACATTCAAAACCACCCCAACATCGCAACTTTCAAAAGCCAATCCAGAACGTAAAATCCCACCTCTGGCCGTTTCTAAGACCGCCACTTCCACCGTGGGGTCGCGTAAAAGTAAATGGGCGCTTTGGGGTCCGGTATTATCACCTGGTTCCACCAACCAATTCCCGATATACGTACCATCTGTTGTTGTATAGCCCACCGTTTTTTGGGTTTGCTTCATGATATGAGCGATCAACCGGGTAGTTGTGGTTTTGCCGTTGGTACCGGTAATAGAAATAATGGGAATTTGGCTGGGCGTCGGGGGTGGAAATAACATATCCACCACCGCACCACCTACATTGCGCGATTTTCCGTGGCTGGGACATGCATGCATGCGAAATCCCGGAGCGGCATTCACTTCTACTACCACCCCATCCACTTCCCGTAAGGGTTTGCTAATATCTTGGGTCACCACATCAATACCAGCAATATCCAAGCCAATTAATTGGGCTGCTCGTTGTGCCAACCAAACATTTTCCGGATGGATTTGGTCGGTACGGTCGATGGCAATGCCACCAGTACTTAAATTAGCCGTTGCGCGTAAATAGCAAACCTCCCCTTCTGGGGGAATACTATCGAGGGTATAACCTTGTTTTTCTAAAATGCTGGTGCTAATGCGATCGATTTTAATTTTGGTTAGTACGTTGTCGTGACCTTCGCCGCGTCGGGGGTCGCGATTGGTTTCTTCGATGAGTTCGGTTACGGTGGATTGGCCATCTCCTACCACATGGGCGGGCACTCTTTCCGATACGGCTATGACCTTGCCATTGACCACCAAAATGCGATGGTCGCTGCCTAGGTGAAAGCTTTCCAGAAGAATGGAGCGAGTTTTGGAAGCTTCTTTGGCTTGGTCGTAAGCAACTTCAGCTTCCTCCATGTTGTCAATATTAATAGTAATGCCGCGTCCGTGATTGCCATCTAAGGGTTTGATGACAATGGGGAAGCCGCCGACTTCTTCAATGGCACTTTCTAAATCTTCAATATAGTGAATGACTGTGCCTCTGGGAACGGGAATACCTGCTTCTAAGAGCATGCGTTTGGTGCCTTCTTTATCGCAAGCCAGTTCTACGCCCAGGATGCTACTGTTACTGGTGAGGGTAGCTTGCAGGCGTTTTTGGTGGATGCCATATCCTAGCTGGACCATAGAACGTGCTTTCAGGGGCATCCAGGGGATTCCTCTGGCTTCGGCTTCGCGAATGATGGTTTCCGTACTTGGTCCCAGAGCTGCTTCTTGTCGCAGTTCTTCTAGGTCTTGTAAATCCTGTTCTAGTTCGCTTTGCGGATACCGCCCGGTATCGACAATGCTTTGACACATGCGTACGGCCGCCCGACCGGCATAGCGACCGGCTTTTTCGTATACATATTGAAAAACAACTTGATAAATTCCGGGTTCGGAGGTTTCGCGGGTACGTCCAAATTTAACGGGCATCTTCGTAAGTTGCTGCAATTCCAGGGCTACGTGTTCGACGATATGTCCCATTAGGGTTCCTTCTTGCAGGCGTTCTAAAAACCCGCCTCGATACCCGCGCGAACACTTATGGTCGTCCAAACTAGGCAAAGTCTCTTTCAGGGCTTCGTAGAAACCAGGAATGTCGCTAGAGCGTTTGTGCGCCAAGTCTTCTAAATCTAAGCGCATCAAAATGAGTTTGCCATAGCGAATACTCCAGTAATTGGGACCGCGTAAAGTTTGGACTTTCAGAATTCTCATGGGTAAACTCCGGCAGTATAATGCTTGAGGCAAGCAAGATGAACGAACGACGCACTATTCAATTAGTCTGAGCCGGGAATGAATGGTAAAACTGTTCGCTGCGAACAATTTTCCCTAGTTTCCATGGCTTGGGCTGGCGGTGACATGGGAATAAATCAATTCAACCTGGTGGGGAGAGTTTCTTTCTACTGAATTTAATCGCCAGAGAAAGAGACTTCGCCGGGGATAACCCGACGTTCCCGCCAGTGGTAGCGATCGCCGTGGGTCAGGATATGGACGCGCAAATCGGTTAAACTGAGGGGATCGCTGGCGCTAACGCGGGGTTCGTTAGTGTGGGAAAGTTCAAAAGCATCGATGGCAGTGACTGTTCCCCGACCTACAACTTGCAAAACGCCGTCGCCTTCAAACATAGCGCAGGTATCTTCATCGATACCGATGCCAATGCGATCGCGATGGCAAGCAATGGCACTGAGCAATCGGGCCATGCGGTTGCGGTTGTGGAAATGCTGGTCAACAATCACCTCTGGAATAATCCCCAATCCCGTGGTCATATCCACCAAAGAACGACAAGGAGATTCGCCAGAACCGCCACCGGCAATCATGTGATGTCCCATTACTGCAGCACCAGCACTGGTTCCCGCTAAAACAATTTCTCCCCGATGCACTTTCAGGCGAATTTTTTCCATAATGGGGGTGTCGGCTAAAACCGCACACAAACGTAGCTGATCGCCCCCAGTCAAAAAAACGCCGGTTGCTTCTTCAAGATATTCTTCCCAAAGGGGATCGACGGGGCGATCGCGCTCGCGAATATCCAAAATTTGGGCAGATTTAGCGCCCATATCTTCAAAAATCTTGCGATATCTTCCCCCGGTTGCTTGGGGTTCCCGAGATGCTGAAGGTATAATGGCTATTTTGGCATCCCTACCACCGGCGCGGGTAAAAAATGTGGATAAAATTTCGCGTCCATGTACTTTATCTTCAGCACCGCCAATCACAAGAATGGTGCGTTTGAGGGAGTTGGGGTCGTCGGCAAGCATAGGATTCGTTTCTAGCTGCATCATTTTTCAGAACTCCGTAACCGGGGGTTGTTTCCACAAAAGTAAGATAGCAGTTTGCTCAATACCAAACTAGCTGACATTCAGTCGTTCCGTTAGCAACGCACGAATAGAGCGCCCATTTTATTATGGGTTCGGCGCTCTAAATGTTCTCTAGTTTACCGGTAAATGGTCCTGAGTTTGGACAAAAGTTTAGGGAGCTATCTCCTTGATGCCATTGCTGAGTGGCAATTGGGGGATGGGAAGATCGAAAAATGGCACAATGAAACCCAAACATTCATTAAAGGTATTGGTTGTACGTTTCTACATGTATATTAGAGCAGAACTTAACCATGGCACATACCATCGGCAGCAATAGTGAAACCTATTTCCTATCCGGCTACGAAGTGTTAGCACGATGGGCTGCTTCCAGTAGGGATGGTCAAAACCAAACTTCTACAATCATGTATTGGCTGGCATCTGCTGGTATTCCCTTCCATGGAATCTTTAAATTCAAGATAGATTTTCGGGTAGCCATCGTTGGTTTTCTACATTCAGAAGATGCAAAATCATACCTTGGTCCGACTAGCGATCGCG